>JAFXHQ010000075.1 GCA_017536325.1 Bacteroidaceae bacterium | reverse complement strand
TTCTGAATCCAAATACATAGATTTAAGGTTTTAAATTGTTAGAAAATCATTTGGCCGACAAATGAATGCGCCATAGCGCACTATGTTGCCAACGCGGGTGCAAAGATACAACCTTTTTTCGGATTGGCAACCACATTCGCATAATTTTTTAAAGGAAGCGGAACGGGAAAGAGGTTTAAGCAATAGTTTTTTGAACTATTTGCATCTTTAATAATATACAAAAACCCTTTTTATTAAAAAAATCCGCCTATTTGTTGTACCTTTGCAGTTTGAAGATAATGAAACAACATACATATATACTCATATGCAGAATATACGCAACATTGCCATCATTGCACACGTTGACCACGGCAAGACGACTCTTGTCGATAAGATGATGTTGGCCGGCAACCTGCTTAAGGAGCAGGACAACGACAAGCTCACACTCGACAACAACGAACTCGAGCGCGAAAGAGGTATAACTATCCTCTCGAAGAATGTATCTATCCAGTACAAGGAGACAAAGATAAATATTATAGATACTCCGGGACACAGCGACTTCGGAGGAGAGGTTGAGCGCGTACTCAATATGGCTGACGGCTGCATCCTTCTTGTGGATGCATTTGAGGGTCCCATGCCACAGACACGTTTCGTATTGCAGAAGGCACTGCAGATAGGTCTGAAGCCCATTGTTGTCGTGAACAAGGTTGACAAGCCCAACTGTCGCCCCGAGGAGGTATATGAAATGGTATTCGACCTCATGTTCTCGCTTGAAGCAACTGAAGAGCAACTCGATTTCCCTGTACTCTACGGTTCGGCAAAAAACAACTGGATGAGCACCGACTGGCGCAAGGAGACAACCGACCTGACCGCCCTGCTCGATGCAATTCTGGAGCACATCCCCGGCCCCGAGAAGCTCGAAGGAACACCGCAGATGCTTATTACATCACTTGACTACTCGCCTTATACCGGACGTATCGCTATTGGCCGCGTACACCGCGGAACACTCACCGAAGGCGCAAACATAACCCTTGTCAACCGCAACGGCGAGGAGAGCAAGATGAAGATTAAGGAGCTGCACACCTTCGAAGGATTGGGACGGAAACGCACCGAGAGCGTATCATCGGGTGACATATGCGCCATTGTAGGCCTTGAGAAATTCGAGATTGGAGATACCGTATGCGACTTCGAGAACCCAGAAGCCCTGCCGCCTATCGCCATCGACGAGCCCACAATGAGCATGCTCTTTACCATCAACGACTCGCCATTCTTTGGCAAGGAGGGCAAGTTCGTGACATCGCGTCACATACAGGACAGGCTCGACAAGGAGCTCGACAAGAACCTGGCATTGCGCGTAAAGAAAGACCCGGAGGAAGATGCATGGACAGTATTCGGCCGCGGCGTGCTTCACCTATCGGTACTCATTGAGACAATGCGCCGCGAAGGATACGAACTGCAGGTGGGTCAGCCACAGGTCATATACAAGGATATTGACGGAGTACGCCATGAGCCTATCGAAGAGCTTACGATAAATGTACCATCCGACTTCTCCAGCAAGATTATCGACATGGTCACACGCCGCAAGGGTGAGATGATGTCGATGGAGGCACAGGCCGACAGAGTGAACATCGAGTTCAATATCCCGTCACGCGGCATCATCGGCTTGCGCACCAATGTGCTCACTGCATCGGCCGGTGAGGCAATAATGGCACACCGCTTCAAGGAATACCAGCCCTACAAGGGAGATATAGAACGCCGCACCAACGGCTCTATGGTAGCAATGGAGAGCGGAACTGCCTTTGCATATGCCATCGACAAACTGCAGGAGCGCGGAAAATTCTTCATCAACCCGCAGGAGGAGGTATATGCAGGCCAGGTGGTAGGTGAGCATATACACGAGAACGACCTTGTCATCAATGTGACAAAGAGCAAGAAGCTCACCAATATGCGCGCAAGCGGCAGCGACGACAAGGCACGCATCGTGCCGCCAATAATCTTCTCGCTCGAAGAGGCCTTGGAGTACATCAAGGAGGATGAATACCTCGAGGTGACACCAAAGTCAATGCGTATGCGCAAGATAATACTCGACGAACTGGAGCGCAAACGCGCGAACAAGATCTGACGGATGATGAAAAGATTTGCGATATACACATTCCTGCTGCTGATTTTTGTAGCATGTGCCGACAAAAAGGAGTCCGGGCCGCAATACACAATAAGCGGCAAACTCGACAAGGGAGAGCAGACTCTGCACCTTTACGGATGGGACAGCCGTTACGAGACACATGACTCCGTCATATGCGACAAGAACGGCAACTTCTCCATATCCATTCCTGCCGATACAATAATACCTTTGGCACTGCACATGCCGGAAGGCGGCATAGTGACCCTGTATGCAGAACCGGGCTTGCACGCGACACTGCATAAGGACTCGGCCATAAGTTGCGGATGGAGCGTCAAAGGCGGCAGCATGCAGGCATTGCATGACAGCATATCGCGGATACTCGACAGCAAGAGCAGCTACAACAGCCGCTTAGCCGTCATAGACAGCTTTATCAAACACCATCCCACCAACGAAGTGAGCATAATGATGCTGCGACGGTACATGATTGAGATTCCCGAGCCCGACAACGTACACATAAGAAACCGTTTAGGAAAGTTGAGCGGCAACCTGCAGGATCATGAGTTCATTGTATCCACCAACAGGCTGGTCAATCAGGGCCACAGCAATGTACTCCATAAATCATTCCCCGCATTTGAATACAAGACTGCCGACGGAAGCAGTGTAAGCCAGACAGATTGCATAAAAAAATATACCCTCATAACATTCTGGGCATCCTGGGACGAAAAGAGCCGTAACGGAATGAGAGAATTAAGGGCTTTGAGGGACAGTATCGACAGTCCCACATTCAACATCCTGAACATATCGCTGGACCACGACACGGTGGCATGGAGGGAATTCATCGAGGGTGACAGCATCGTTGGCACAAACGTATGCGACACAAAAGGGTTCAATTCGGCACTGCTCAAGAAATTCAACGTTAAGTCCCTGCCGTTCACAATGCTAGTGACACCATACCAAAGAATAACAAGATATGGTCTGGAGATTGGCAACTGCGCCCGGGAGATTGATGAAATTGTGACAAAATACGACAAAGAGGAGAAAGAAAAGGCCAAGGCCAAGAAAAAATAACAACTCAAAATCCAAGCCCCAATGTTAGTAAAAGTCCTTGCTGCAGCAATACAGGGAATAGGAGCGACACTGGTAACCATTGAAGTGAATGCACTGCGGGGAATAAAATTTTTCCTTGTAGGCTTGCCCGACAACGCCGTAAAGGAGAGCCAGCAACGGATCAACTCGGCACTCCATCACAACGGATTACGTTTCCCAAGCAAGCAGATTATCGTAAACATGGCACCTGCAGATATAAAGAAGGAGGGGTCGGCATACGACCTTCCGATAGCTGTAGGAATACTGGCCGCCGACGAAACAGTGGCGACAACAAAACTAGACAAATACCTTATCATGGGTGAATTAGGGCTCGATGGTCTGCTATTGCCGATAAAAGGAGCACTGCCGATTACAATAAAGGCAAAAGAGCTCGGTTACGAAGGCATAATACTGCCGAAAAGCAACGCCGCCGAAGCAGCAGTCGTCAACGGCATCGATGTATATGCAGCAGAGAATCTCATGGAAGTAATCCGTTTCCTCAATGGCGAAGAGGATATTGAACCTTTCAGGGTTGACATAGACAAAGATTTCTACTCAAAGCAGAGCACATTCCCGTTCGATTTCAGCGAGGTACGCGGACAGGAGAGCGTCAAGCGCGCATTTGAGGTAGCTGCAGCCGGCGGACACAACCTCATCATGGTAGGCCCCCCGGGAAGCGGCAAGTCCATGATGGCAAAGCGGTTGCCAAGCATACTGCCGCCACTGACACTCGAAGAGAGCCTCGAAACGACTAAGATACACTCAGTGAGCGGTATGATGCCCGACGGCACATCGCTCATTACCCAACGCCCGTTCCGTAGCCCGCATCACACTATCTCATCGGTAGCATTATGCGGAGGAGGCACAAACCCCAAGCCGGGAGAGATTTCACTGGCACACAACGGAGTACTCTTCCTTGACGAGCTTCCCGAGTTCAACCGCGATGTTCTTGAGGTGATGCGCCAACCGCTCGAAGACCGCAAGATTTGCGTAGCCCGTGCCAACTACAAGGTGGAATACCCGGCAGGCGTGATGTTTGTGGCATCAATGAATCCATGCCCCTGCGGATACTACAACCACCCCACCAAGGCATGCACCTGCAGCCCAGGTCAGGTACAACGCTACCTGAACAAGATAAGCGGCCCGTTGCTCGACCGCATTGACTTGCAGATTGAGATCGTACCCGTGCCTTTTGAAAAGATATCGGACACAGCACCAGGCGAGCCCAGCGCAGCAATCCGCGAGCGTGTCATTGCCGCACGCAAGATACAGGAGGAGCGTTTCCGCGGTGAGGAAGGGATATACTGCAATGCACAGATGACGCCCAAGCTCATTGCCAAATACGCAGTGCTTGACGAGACAAGCCTTGCAATGCTCAAGACCGCAATGACAAGGTTCGACCTTTCTGCACGCGCCTACGACCGAATACTCAAGGTAGCCCGCACCATTGCCGACCTTGACAATAGCGAGAACATACAGTTCCAGCACATAGCTGAGGCAATTGGTTACCGCAACCTCGACAGAGGCAACTGGGGGACATAAACCGGATACAAACATTATAAGAATGGGAATAAAGAACATCTGCATATACTGCGCATCGAGCAACAAGGCTGCCGAGATTTACGGTAACACAGCATACGAACTTGGGGCACTTCTGGCACAGGAGGGCATCACAGTCGTTACCGGAGCCGGGAGCATAGGACTTATGCGCATGGTTGAGGACGGCGCACTTGAGAACGGCGGCAAGGCCATTGGCGTGATACCGCAGTTCATGGTGGAGCAGGGATGGCACCATACCGGGCTTACCGAACTGCACATAACGGAGAGCATGCACGAGCGCAAGCAACTTATGGCAAATCTGAGCGATGCCGTAATTGCCTTGCCCGGCGGCTGCGGCACTATCGAAGAGCTAAGCGAAATCATTACCTGGAAACAGTTGGGGCTATACCTGAACCCCATTGTAATCCTGAACATCAACGGATACTACGACCACTTCATAGCACAGCTTGAACAGGCAATTGAGGAGCATTTTATGGGAGAGATACACGGAAAGATATGGAGTGTAGCCACTACCCCTGCCGAAGCACTCGAAGCAATACGCAACACACCGCGTTGGGACTCATCAGTAAGGAAATACGCAGCCCTATGACAGACACCACAGTACCATACTGCATGCTGAACGACAACATAATAATGTCGTTGTTCATACTGAATCTTGTAGGAATATCATATGTATTCCTCATGAACGGTGCAAGCATACTCGAAAGGCTGAAGTGTACCTTCTACTATGAGAACAAGGCTATACCGTTCAACGACAGGACACATACTACCAAGATATGCAACATCCTGCTATATTCACAGACAATATTCTACAGTGCCATACTCATAACCGGCTACCTGCAGGAGCATCGACTGCTTGTAAATGATGAACGGCAGACACTATACATATCCTTCTATGCCATTGCGATAATAACAGCACTTCTGCTAAAGAGATTCCTATATGACATTGTAAATAATATTCTTTTTACAAACAAGGATGCGGCAGAGTGGCGGAGTTTATATCTTTTTACAATAAAGATTGCCGGATTCGCACTTTTTCCGGCAATAATTGCAATCCTGTTCATACCCGAAATACCTTTCCAATATGTAGAAATTTATTCAATTCTGATACTGATTGCATATATCTACACGATTACCAGCAGTTTAATACGAATCATTTTTTGCGAAAAACGGAATTATTTGGATATTTTTTTATATCTTTGCGCACTCGAATTTTTACCCATGGCATTGGTGTGGAAATTGATACTACAATTGAATGAATTTATAACTACAAAAATTTAGGACATTGAAGGTAAGCAAGATTCTGGTTTCACAGCCTAAACCAACTACAGGAAAGTCTCCATATTTTGACATTGCGGAGAAGCATCAGGTGCAGATTGATTTTTGTTCTTTCATCAAAGTTGAGGGAGTAACAGCAAAGGAGTTCAGACAGCAGAAGGTTTCGATTTTGGACCACACAGCAATAGTATTCCTTTCACGCCATGCAATAGACCATTTCTTCACCTTGTGCAAGGAGTTAAGAGTCAACATTCCCGACGACATGAAGTACTTCTGCCTGTCGGAGACAATTTCGCTTTACATACAGAAATACGTACAGTACCGCAAGCGTAAGGTGTTCTTCGGCAACGGGCACATACAGGACCTTGAGCCCTTGTTCGCAAAGCACAAGACCGAGAAATATTTCGTGCCTACATCAAACGTACATAATGCAGAGATTAATGCAATCTTCGACAAGTACGGCATCACACATTCACAGGCCGAGATGTACCGCACGGTAAGCACAGACATTGCTCCGGAATACATCAAGTCGTATGATATGATCATCTTCTTCAGCCCACACGGAATAGATTCATTGAAGAAGAATGTGCCCGACTACTCACAGGGTGAACAGCTTATCGCTTGCTTCGGCAACGTTACTGCAAAATGCATAAAGGAAAACAATCTCCGACTCGACCTTGAAGCTCCGTCGGCAGCAGCAACCAATATGCCTGCAGCTCTGGATGCTTATCTGACGGCAAACAAGTAACAGACAATACAGCAGCCCTGTCTTGCAGACGGGGCTGTTTCATTAGAACCAAGCCGCACACCTATAATGAAACGCAATACCTTCCCACTGAAAGAGCACCTCAAGAGCAAAAAGACCATTGAGAAGCTGTATGCCGAAGGTACATCGGTTACAGCCTACCCCTTGCGCGCCGTGTTTATCCAGCAGAACAGGGAAGAACAGGATGTGGCAGCATCGGTACTCATAAGCGTAGCAAAGAAACGGTTTCGTCATGCAGTTGACCGCAACCTTGTCAAACGGCGCATACGCGAGGCATACCGCACAAGCAAACATCCGCTGACCGAAGTTCTTGAGAACAACGACAAGAGGATTGCTGTTGCAATATTGTACATAGACACAAGACACAACAGCACGGCATTCATCAAACGCAAGATGGAAAAACTGCTCGAGGGAATACTGGCAAAGCTTGCTTTACAATGAAAAGGCTACTTATCAACATACTCATACTGCCGATAAGATTCTACCAGAAAGTCATATCACCAATGACGCCACCTTCGTGCCGTTTCACTCCAACCTGCTCACAATACGCGATTGAAGCCCTGCGCAAACATGGCCCGCTCAAGGGATTATACCTTGCAATAAGGCGTATATTACGTTGCCACCCTTGGGGAGGCTCGGGCTACGACCCGGTACCTTAACAATAGAAGGAGGCACCATGGAAGAACTGCTGGACATACACACCCACCGACCCGAGCAGGATGCCGTAACCGGCATATACAACTGCGGCATCACATATACCCCGGACAGAGCCGTATCCGTCGGCATACACCCTTGGAATATCACACACGAATGGGAAGAGACATTCCGTACCATTGAAACAGCAGCAACAGCACCGAATGTCGTAGCCATTGGCGAGTGTGGCATAGACAAGATTAAATCCTCTGTTGACATTGAGACACAGAAGAAAGCATTCTACGCTCATGTGCTTCTTTCGGAGAGAGTATGCAAGCCGCTTATCATACATTGCGTCAAGGCCTTTGACGAAATTATAGCTATCCGCAAGGAATCATCACCATCTCAAGCATGGATTATACACGGATTCAGAGGTAAGCCGCAACAGGCTTTACAATTGGTCGGCAATGGATTCCGCATCTCCCTTGGTGAACATTTCAACCCCGAAAGCGCAAAAGCCATACCGATGGAAAGGCTCTTCATCGAGAGCGACGAGAGCACCCTGCACATATCGGAAATATACAGTGCGGTAGCTGCTGCAAAAGGAGTATCGGTAGAAGATTTTGCAAACAAGATAAAGGAGAACAGCAGAATTTTCGGGCAATATTTCACCTTTTAGTTCCGTTTATCACAATAACCGTATAGTTATTCGGGCAAATATTGCAATTGACAGACATTTTTCCTTAAATTTGTCAAGCGCGACATAAACAACGATACTGTATAATGGACAAACTAAGAACATTTACCGACAGCCGAGGCAACCTCACCATAGCCGAGGAAGGGTTAGAGGTACCATTCAAGATACAGCGCGTATATTGGATACATGGTGTGCCCGAAGGCGAGGAACGCGGAAAGCACTCGAACAGAGTATCATCGGAGTACGTCATAGCAGTAAACGGAAGCGTGGAGATAACTCTGGAAGACAGAAACGGCAGAAAGACGTACCTGTTGGACTCGAAGGAGAAGGGCCTGCTCATCCCGCCCGACACATGGGACGAAATAAGGAATTTCTCGCCAGATGCAGTGTTATTGGTTTTGGCATCGCACTCATATGACGAGAGTGCATACATAAACTCATATGAAGAGTTCCTTAAAAGCATAGGCAAATGACAAAACCTAAGGAACATACAATAGAGATAAAGAGATATGCCTGTGGGCAAGCCGATGAGTGGGACCGTTTTGTAGAGAGAAGCCGGAACGGCACATTCCTTCACAAGCGAGGTTACATGGAGTACCATGCCGACCGCTTTGATGACCACTCGCTGATGTTCTACAACTGCGGAGAGCTTATTGCAGCCATGCCTGCACATATAAAGGAGAGGGCATTCTGTTCACATAACGGACTCACATACGGAGGTCTTCTTCTCCACAATGATGCCACTGCCGAAACAACACTCAACCTCTTCGAAGCCCTAAAGGAATACCTGAGCAGAGAAACAGAAGCTACAGAAATCATATACAGGCCCGCACCTCACATATACCACCGTTACCCAAGCGAAGAAGACCTATATGCACTGTTCCGCAACAGAGCAAGAGTTACAGAGTGTAAGGTATCATCGGCCATTAATCTCAACTCCCCCCTACCCTTCAAGGGGAGGCGCAAGCTCACAGCTGCTATGAAAAGCCGGTTGCATATTATCGAGGAAGAGAACTACAGAACATTCTGGAATATGCTCGACAACCGTCTGCAGAGCAAATACGGAGTAGCACCCGTCCACACCATTGAAGAGATAGAATTGCTGCATAGCCGCTTCCCCGACAATATAAAGCTCTATATCGTGAATGACGCCGACGGCAACATACTCGGCGGTACTGTCCTTTATATAACAGACAAGGTAGTACATATGCAGTACAGCGCAACAACCGATGAGGGACGCCGGACAAGCGCACTCGACTACCTTTACGAGTACCTTATCGGCAAGTATGCCGGAAAATCATATTTTGACTTCGGCATATCGGTAGAGAACGGAGGGCAATATCTCAATACCGGTCTCATCTCGTACAAGGAACGCCTCGGCGGTAGAGGTGTCACATACAACACATATGTTATTGACCTGAAAACAACAGAGAGATGATAAGATATTGCGACCTTAAGAAGATAAACAGCGCATACATCGATGAGATAAACGAAGCTATAGCACGTACAGTCTCAAGCGGATGGTATATACATGGTGATGAAGGCAACAGGTTCGAGAATAATTTTGCCCGTTATTGCGGCTGTCGTTACTGCATAGGCACAGGCAATGGATTGGATGCACTTGCCATTATCATGCTTGCATACCGCGAGATGGGTATAATGGAAAGCGGTGACGAGGTAATTGTGCCGGCAAACACATTCATTGCAAGTATTCTTGCCATCATACAGGCAGGAATGAAACCGATACTTTGTGAACCCGATGCTATAAGCTATAACATCTCACCCGAAAAGATAGAGAGCATCATTACAGAACGTACGCGCGCTATAATGCCGGTACATTTGTACGGGCAGACTGCCGAGATGGCACCAATTCTGGAAATCGCACGGAGACACTCCCTTAAGGTAATCGAGGACGCAGCACAGGCACACGGAGCGACCTACAACGGAAAGCGTACAGGCAACCTGGGCGATGCTGCAGGCTTCAGCTTCTACCCAGGGAAGAATCTTGGTGCAATGGGTGACGGGGGTGCAATAACGACCAATGATACACAGTTGGCCGAAACAGCACGCGCCATAGCCAATTACGGTTCGCACAAAAAGTACATAAACATATACAAAGGAGTTAACAGCCGCCTTGATGAGATACAGGCAGCCCTATTGAACATAAAGCTACAGTATCTCGACAAGGATAATGAAAAGAGACGCAACATTGCCCGAAGGTATCTGAAGGAGATTACAAATCCCCTCATAATACTCCCGCATATCAACTGCATGGAAAGACACGTGTTCCACATATTCCCAATCCTGTGCAAAGAGAGAGACACACTGCAACAACACCTCGAAGCCAACGGGATAGAGACATTGGTACATTACCCCATACCACCGCACAAGCAGGAGGCAATGAAGGAATTTGCAGGAGCAGAATACCCTGTAACAGAACGCATACACCGCGAAGAGCTCAGCCTGCCATGCAACCCTGCAATGAGCGACGAGGAGACAACAGCAGTCATCGATGCTGTAAACGGTTTCCCCGGAAGAGAACAAAAAGATTAAGCTTCAAGCATTAAACAACGGAGACAACATTCAGAGAAAATAGCAAAAACACTTGCCATTCTCAATGAAATACCGTACCTTTGCACCGCTCTTCAAAAGAGAGCACAAGAGGATTGTCCTATGGTGTAATGGTAGCACAACAGGTTTTGGTTCTGTTTGTCCTGGTTCGAATCCGGGTAGGACAACAATAAAGAGGTCTGCACATGCAGACCTCTTTATTGTTGTATAGATATTTGCATTATTGCGGATACGAAAGATTCTCCTCTGTAGCGCACTCAAGCACCTCGGAAAGATATTTTCGGGCTTCCCAACGCGCTTCGGGCAGATTCATAAGAAGATAGTTGCCACAGTCACGTGCAGTCGCTCCCGGAACGTTACCTTCATACGAAGCGATAAAGCCAAAGGTCTCTATCATCAGCGGCAACACATCAGCCGAAGACAAATCTCCCTTTACTATCAAGTAGTTGCCGGTAAGACACCCCATAGGGCCCCAATATATTATCCTATCGGCCCAAACCGGATGGTTGCGAAGGAATGTTGCGGCAAGGTGCTCTATGGTGTGTATTGCACTTGGGCTCAGCACCGGCTCACGATTCGGTTCCTTCATACGTACATCAAAGGTTGTAACAATCTCGCCGCCGACTGCATCCTGGCGCGAAACGTATATGCCACGCTTCAAACGTATGTGATCTATTGTAAAACTCGGAATCTTTTCCATAATATCATATTTTTGAAAGAAACATACGAGTCACCCCAAATGAACGGTTAGCCATCTCGCCCCAGAAATTTTCATACTGTTCGATATGCTTATCGACACCCGGAGTATCACTTATTATACGGAAACTCACAAAAGGAACACCATAAATATAACAGGTCTGAGCTATTGCTGCCGACTCCATATCAACAGCAAGCCCTGCGGGGAAAGCCGATTTTATCTTGTCGAGTTCCTCACGGCTTGTGATGAACTGGTCACCCGTACAGATGAGACCGGCATGTATGCATGTAGAGTTAGACGGTTCATCATTCAGCGAGAGAGCAGCCTTGCACATTGCACCATCGGCCTCAAAAACTGCAGGCATGCCCTGCACCTGACCATATTCACATCCCATCCCGCACCACACATCATGATATACTATTGAAGAACTCACAACAACATCCATCACAGCAAGGCCGGTATCTATTCCACCGGCCACGCCTGTACTCACCAGCGCATCAGGGGCAAAGGAGTGAATGAGCTCGGCTGCGCCAACAGCAGCATTCACCTTCCCTATTCCACACTGACGCAATATCAGTTCATTACCGCCAGTCGTACCCACAAGATATCTTATACCACCCTCGGTACATTCATGTACACCGTCGAGCAACGCAACAAGTTGCTCATACTCCGATGTCATCGCTGTCAAAACACCAATTCTCATTCCTACAATCTTTATGCTACTACAACTGTTCTGCACTTGCGGCATCACCGGCCGTAACCCGGCTACGGGACTTTTCCTTAAGATAGATGGCATACACATCATCCAATTCCTTATATGCAGCCTTCAGCTGAGCAACTGTTGCCTTATTGTTTTCTGCCAACTTGCAGGCATTGTCATAAGCACCTTTGAGAAGTGCCACCATACCGTATTCAGCCGTATTGCTCTTTAAATCACTCTCTACAACAACGCATAGTCCTTTAAGTTTGCGAACTTCGACCAGCCTGTCCGACTCGAAACGCAGCGTGGTAGTTCCCTTAATGTTTTTTATCTCGTCACATCCAAGCACATAACTACGCAAAGGATAAACACCTTCGGGAATATTTTCCAGTGTGTAATGGACACCTGTTCCCGCATTTGTCTCACCCATATGATAATGCGAAACAACTGTATGCCCAGCACAGTCCATAAGAGCAATGCCGCATGTCTCCAACGACACATCAGCCACACTGTCCACGAATACAATCGTGAGGGCTCCTTTCTCGGGGACAGATATCTTGAAATCCATCATTGACAAGCCAGTACTGTCGGCTGACTGCCATACATATTCCCCACTGTTCCACTCCAAAACAACATCCTTGCCATCTTCCAGTTTGGTAATATTCTCTACCGGTACAGGAGAGAAGAAAAGCAAGGATATTACAAGATACACAAAATGTGCCACAATACCAGCGACAAAACCGCCCACTGTATGCGCCAGGATAGCTTTGGAGGTGAGTTTTCTGTAGCCCAACGCATCGAGCATCGCAGTATGCGTACTCAGATACCCGCTCCAGCACATACCTATTGCTGTAAACACAGCAATAGCATTACCGTCTATCCATCCTTCTGCAGCAAAATTCGGCACAAGACCCAATGCTGCACCCACAGCACCGAGTGCCGTAATCGGGAACGCGATGAGATGCGGATCATTGAAGCCGAACAGCGCCTCAAAGACCAGATTCAACTTCTCTCCAATCCATGGCAACAGTTCCACGCCCTGATACGCATCACCGGTAAAGCCATTCTCACCGGCCGAAAATGTCAGCAGCATCACAAGGGTAGATATTATAAGCACGCCGGGGATAATCGCAAGACCTACATCAACACCTGAGCGACCGCCATCGAGCAACGAATCGAGAATTCTTTGGAAAAGCGGTTTCTTGTAACCGTCATCTATCTTGGTTTCCTCTTCCTCAAGTTCCATTGCATTCTCCTCCTTGAACTTAGGATAGGCCTTTATCACAAAACGTTGCATCAGACGTGTCGATATAATACAACCGGCAATAGCACCCAAAAGTCCCACTAACGGTTCAATGAAGTATCCTTGCCCTATCATGAAGACAATTACAAGAAGACCCATACCGAATGCTGTTCCGAAATTGGTCAACGATATCAGCTGGAATTTCTTGAAATAGGTTGCAAAACGCTTGTCCTTTGCAAGAGAAATGACTGCAGGATTATCGGACAGGAATGTCATGACCGCTCCCAACGAAGCTACTCCCGGAAGATTGAAAAGAGGTTTCATCAATGGGCGCAGCAGTTTTTCCAGCAGCTTAACGACGCCGAACTCAACGAATATCTTGCCCAGAGCACCGGTGATTACACATATTGCCATTAGATAGAACACCGTGTTGAGCAACAAGTCGTGCGCTGTTTTCATAATGGTGTTAAGCATATTTGCCGTGCCCATTACAGAAGCAAGATAACCGAAAAGCAGAGCAATTACTGCAAGGCACACAATTCCGCCCGGCACCATGCGCGAAAGTTTGTTCAGGATTTTCATATAATAGATTTTTGAAGCTATTCTGCCAACTATCCGTTACTTGGAAGTTGTTTAAATTTTACAAAAATATATGTAAAATCCGAAATTGCAAACTTCACGGCCCATTAATGAAATTAAAACTGCTTCGATGTTGCATATTGTTTTTTTTTGCCGTATTTTGCAATGGAATATGCAGCACAATGCATAACGTTTCTGAAACAACCAAAAACTGACATATATGATTCCAGCAGAATTTGACGAGATTCGTCCTTACCTGCCCGAAGAGCTTCCGCAGGTTTTCGAAGAACTGATAGCCGACCCGGAGTTCCAGACAGCCATGGGATATGCATTCAAAGGCATGCCCTTCGAGAATATCGCTGCAGCCATGCGAGCATCGAAAAGCAACCTTGAATTCCAGAAAGCATTGGTATATCCGTTCATGCAGGGAGTGATAAGCAAGCTCTCAAGCGGACTTACTGTGAG
>JAFXHQ010000074.1 GCA_017536325.1 Bacteroidaceae bacterium | reverse complement strand
TCCTGTCTATGGCAAGGGCGAGAATGTGCGCGACTGGCTCTATGTAGTTGACCATGCACGTGCCATTGATGTCATCTTCCACAATGGCAAGGTTGCCGACACATACAACATCGGCGGTTTCAACGAGTGGAAGAACATCGACATCATAAAGGTAATAATAAAGACCGTTGACCGCTTGCTGGGCAACCCCGAAGGCGCATCGCTCGATCTCATCACATACGTTACCGACCGTGCCGGGCATGACTTGCGCTATGCTATCGATTCCACAAAATTGCAGAAGGAACTTGGTTGGGAGCCCAGCCTGCAGTTCGAGGAGGGTATTGAAAAGACCGTACAGTGGTATCTCGACAACCAGGAGTGGATGGACAACATCACAAGCGGAGAGTACGAGAAGTACTACGACGATATGTACAAGAACAGGTAAACTGTCTGATGGGTGTAAAGAAGAATTTCGGATACAATCTGATACTTACTCTATGTAATTATCTGTTTCCTTTGATAACATTTCCCTATGTTTCACGCGTACTGCACGCCGATAATGTAGGGTTGTGTGGCTTTGTCGATGGCATAATAAACTATCTTGTGCTCTTCTCAATGCTTGGAATAGGAAGCTATGGCGTTAGGGAGATTGCCCGTTGCGGCAACGATAAGGAACGTCGCAGCGAAGTGTTTTCGAGTCTTCTGTCCCTGAATGCAATATTTACTTTTGTTGCTGTTGCCGTTTTGGTAGTATCAACACTTTGTATCGGTCGTCTGCAACCCTACAGGGAATTCCTTGGGATAGGAGTGTTGAAGCTCGTGTTCAATACTTTTCTCATAGAGTGGTTCTTCCGTGGAATTGAACAGTTCAAATACATAACACTGCGTACTGTAGCGGTCAATGCATGCTATGTGATATCTGTATTGCTGTTGGTTAAGGATACAGAAGACACGGTGACGTATTACCTGCTCACAACACTCGTAGTTGTAGCCAATGCACTTTTCAATATACTGTTCAGTCGCAGACATTGCAGGTTCAGTATCAAGAAATCAAGGCCTAGACGGCATCTGGCATCGGTGTTTTCGTTCGGCTACTATACGATACTGACCTCAATGTACACTACATTCAATGTAGTATTTCTCGGTTTTGTCTCAACTGAACTGCAGACAGGTTATTTTGTGACATCTACAAAGCTATATACCATAATTATGGCTGCATTCGGTGCATTTACGGTTGTTATGGTACCACGTATATCGGCAATGCTTGCATCGGGAGAGAAATCGAAACTCCAGGGTGTTGCTGATGATACTTTCGATCTTCTCTTCCTGGTATCGGTGCCAATGATAATTTTCGGTTTTCTCTTTGCTCCGGAGATAATAAATCTTGTGGCCGGTGCCGGATATGAGGGCGCAGTATTGCCATTCAGGATAATTGTATTCCTGCTGTTGGTTGTGGGTATGGAACAGATTGTGATACAGCAATTCCTTATGGCAACGACCTCGAACCGTTCAATAATGATAGTCTCCACTGTTGGAGCAGCGGTGGGCATTACCTTAAACCTGTTTGTTACTCCTGCATACGGTGCTGCCGGTTCTGCTACAGCTTGGGCTATTTCCGAAGTATGTGTGCTTGTTACAGGTTATTTCCTTATGAAAAAGAATATTGATGTCACTTTAAACTCCGGCAGGGTATATAAGGCTTTGCTCTCATGCGCCCCTTATGTTGTGCTGAATCTGTTGTTGTTCCTTCTTCCTGGAACTGTCGGGTTTTGGGTAGCCATAGTTCTTAATCCCCTTCTGTTTATCTTGCTGAACCTGAAGGTCAATAAGGATAGTGTAATTGCAAAGCATATGTTGCCTGTAGTAGGGAATTTGTTCAAGAAATAGAAACAGGGTACAATGAAACGCAGTATAGGTATAGTGATTCTGAACTACAATACTTGGCAGGAGACTGTAAAGGTTGTCGGTGAGATACTTCAGCAGGAGTGTGCACATGACCTATTTATACAGGTTGTCGATAATGATTCACCCAATGGCTCATTTTTCCGCCTGAAGGAGGAACTTGCCCATTATGCCAATGTTGCGGTTTATGCCAATGCCGAGAATACCGGTTATGCCAAAGGCAATAATGTAGGTTTGAAGCTTTTGGCAGAAAGGAATCCCGACTATGCGCTTGTGATGAACAACGATGTCCATTTCAGTCTCTCGATTTTCGATTCGCTTATAGAAGCCTACGAGAGGGTAGAGGACACAGGAGCCATTTCTCCTCTCCAGTATTATGGTACGGGCGAACTTAACAGAGCACCATTGATGCTCCCTACCTTTTGGGACGATGTGTGCGACTACACGTTCTTCATATCAAAGATGCGCTACCGTCTTCTCGATTTCAAAGAGAATACACCTCACAAGGATGTTTTCAAGGTTGGGAGGAATCATGGCAGTTTTATCTTTATAAACTACAGGCTTTTCGAGAGTGTAGGTTTCTTTTCGGAAGATACATTTCTCTTTTGCGAGGAACGTTTCCTGGCCCGCAAACTTGCCGACATCGGGAAATCATCATATATGCATCTTGGTTGCAGCTATGTACATGACCATTCGAGGACAATTGGCAATGAAGTGGCATTTATGCGCCAGATGAGACTCGTTCACAACGGACGTAAAGCATACACACGCCGTTTCCGTAGCTGTCCGGCCTTGAAGGTTGCCATACTCTCTTTTATGTGGGCCTATCAGAGTACACGCATAAGGTGTACATCTTTCTTGCGGAATATGTTCGGGTGCAATAAGTGAAGCTTTATTTGTCGAATATACAGATGGAATATCCGGCCCTTACGTAGATAGTCTTGTTGGCAGAGCGTCCGAAATCATCGGTCTTTGAGTTGCCGAAGATGTCGGCAAGTCCATAATAGTATCTTCCCTCCACAAAGAAATTCCCGGCCTTTGTCTTGAGTTCCAATCCCAGTCCGCCGGCAATGCCATAATCGAATTTGTTCTCGGCATCCTTGCCGTAAAGCGGTCTTATTGATTGGGGGCGCGCATTCACATCCCAGTTGCCTTCGTACTTCTCGCTCTCTCCCAACAGAAAGTTGAATTGTGGTCCCAAATTCACAAAGAACTGTAACCCGTTTCTTTCCTTACCCCATGAGAGATGTGCAAATACAGGTACCTCGATATAATTCAGGGTACGGCTGTAGTAATTTTCAGTACCGTCATCGAAATCCTCCTTTATGCCTCTTTGTGAAAAATTGACCTCGACTTGTGCTGCACATATCATGCTGAAATATTTTTCGCTTGTGTATCGGAGCGAGATACCTCCGTTTGCTCCCATGAGCATACCCTGACGTATCGAAGGCTGGAATTCCATGCTGTTAAGGTTTACTCCGCCTCCCACACCAATCTCGAGAATGTTCTTGGGCTGTTCAATCTGCGCCTTGGCACCGATAGACAGCAACAGTGCGGCAATTATAATCGTTAGTCTGTTCATCTGTCAAAGTCAATCCTTTCAATATTGTACTCTGGTGTGAAATGTATGAAATAGAATTTCTTGTTTACCATACCGCCCCAGTTGTTCACTCTCTCGAACTTGAATCCCCTCTGCAATGGCAGATATCTGATTTCATTGATGTTTTCCGCAAGGTCTTTTCCGTATTTTGCTACTGCAAGCAGGAAATAGTAACCGGTGTCATAACCCAGCAATGCATATCTTGGGTATATGTTCTGTATATTGCAGCTGTACCATTGGGCAAAATCATTGTGGAATTGATTGACCTGCGGCAAAGTGTGGTGGCTGTAGAAAGGTGCATAGAAATATGTATTCACTTCGTACATCTTACCATTGGTGTCGTTTACGTATATCTGCCATTCCGGGTATCCGAACAGCTTGTACTGTGCAACACAAGTTGAATCGATCTGTTTTGATTGTACAAGAGCAGGTAGCAGAGTGTTCAATGTCTTGGAAGACGATGATGTAGGTATAATGATATTCTCTCTGCCTGCTGCCTGAAGTTCTCTCAAGGTGTTTATCGCATTCTCCGGTTCGTGGAAATTCGACATGGCAATGGTCGTGTGCGGAATCTTGTGCCTGTCGAGTGTCTCTGTCAATTCGGCAACAAAATCCTTCTTGTCATCTTTGATGGTGTCCTCGACAAAGATGACATTTGCAGTCGGGAACTTCTTGACAAACTGCTCTGTGACATCGGGAATCACATATGACTGGTTGCTGTTCACGATATATACCATAGGGTTGCGGTAGAGGCTCTTCTCCTTGCTTGTGAATGGTATTACAAGCGGTATCTCCTTCTCCTTGGCAAAGTCGGCAAGTTCCTTATTGTGGTTTGCGTATGTAGCACCAATTATAAGATCCATCCTGTCAAGCTCACCTGTTGCCAACAGGCTGTCGAGACTCTCTTCCTTGGGTCCGGCATCAAAAGTATTTATCTCAAAGGAGTATCCTTCGCTCTTGAGTCTGTTCACAGCAACGAGGAATCCCTGATAGTATTCAATAATTCTGCTTTGTTCACTTGGCGCATAGCTGTTCAGGAGGAATGACAATACAATACCTACTCGTGTGGTATTGTCGTTATCTTCCTCAAGGTTCTGTATCTCCTGTTTGATAGAGTCCTTGTACTGCTCGTAACGGGAGAATGCTTCGATATTGCTCTGCTCTTTCTGTGGTGCCGTTTCTTTCTTCGGTTCAGGAATAACAAGAACCATCTTTCTTTTCAGCTTCTTGCTCTTAAGTTCGGGGTTGGCTTCATGAAGCTGCTTTTTGGTTATGCCGAATTTTTTGCATATGCCATCTATCGTATCCCCTTTCTTTACAGTATATTTCTTCTCTTCTTTAGCTGGCTGCTCATTCTCTCTTGGAGTGTTCTCCTGTGCCGTAACTTTGTCGCCAACAGGTATAAGTATAACCTCTCCGGCCTTGAAATTGTTATATGACAATCCAGGATTTGCATCGCAAATTGCCTGAATTGTGATGTTGTACTTCTTGCCAAGACGGTAAAGTGTCTCTCCTGACTGGATTGTGTGGTAGATAGCACCATCCTTCTTGCCAGACATCTGTACCTGCTTCTTCTGAGGAATCTTGAGTTTCTGTCCCAGCGACAGCTTCTTGTCGGAGCCTGGGTTCATCTTCACAATCTCGTCTATCGACACTTCATATGTGTGTGACAGCGAGTATAGCGTGTCGCCTTTCTTAACGGTATGTATGAAGAAGTTCCCGCTTTGTGCATATGCAACAGTGGTAGCGAAAACGAGCAGTGCAAGTAAAATATGTGTTATCCTTTTCATGCTATGTAAATTATACTTGTATGTTAATATACAAAATCAGTGCGAAGATAGCTAAATATACTCAATATATAAAGACAAAGGTCAAAAAAAACACCTTCTCTCTGAGTCTATGCAGACAGCTCTTTGTAAATATTCTTGTCTAAAATCTTTTTCAAAACCGATGATATTCCGTTCCTATTTACTATTTTTGTTATTCGGTACAGAATGAGGCCATGCCGTGTGTACTATTTGGCTTTGTTTTGCGTTATAATCAAATAAAACGGATTTGAAATGAAAAGATATATGATATTCATGTTATCGATGGTGTTCGTCATGGGGCTTGCTGCCCAGACCATCGATGCACCCGTTCCGGCAATAAAGGTGGTCGATTCAAAAGGCGAAGCCGTTGACCTCACTTCGGGTGAGTCATATAACGGAGAGGCACCTGTGACACTCTACCTTTCGTCCAATGCCGAAGATGTCGAAGGCTTTTCGAAGAACTGCTATTGGGAGTTCTACAAGGAGGGGGAACCGGAACCTTTCCTTGTCCGTTACGATGCCGATGTAGAGTATGAATTGCGTGAGAGCGGAACAACCATACTGAGGCCATATGTAGTATATACAAGCATTGCCGATAGTGAGATATATTACGAGTTCGGAACCGATACTTATGACCCGTTCCTGGTAGTTCTGTCAGAGTCCAATATTGATGTGCCCAATGCCTTTTCTCCGAACGGTGACGGTATAAATGACTATTTCAACGTTTTTAATGTAAAGTCTATAATATCTTTCAGCGGCGCAATATACAACCGTTGGGGCCAACAACTCTATTCATGGGGCATCGATGAGATGAATTGTGAGGAGTGTGGCTGGGACGGCACATACAAAGGTAAAGATGTCAAGGCCGGTGTATATTACGTTGTAATCACGGCAAGAGGTGCCGATGGCATCGATTATGAATTCCGCAGGGATGTAAATCTGTTGCGTGGCTATACCGAAGAGACTGCAGCACCATAACAAACTTATCCACTCCAGTACCGATGAAGAATGTTGAAGATGAAAAAGGACAGATAGAGGTATATGGCGCACGTGTCCATAACCTCAAGAATATTGATGTATGTATCCCCCACGATTCGCTTACTGTGATTACAGGCTTGAGCGGAAGCGGAAAATCTTCGTTGGCATTCGATACCATCTTTGCCGAGGGTCAGCGTCGATATCTCGAGACCTTTTCTGCCTATGCCCGCAATTTTCTCGGCGGCCTTGAGAGGCCCGATGTAGATAAGATAACAGGTCTAAGCCCGGTAATCTCCATTGAACAGAAAACGACAAACAAGAACCCGCGTTCTACCGTAGGTACTACAACCGAAATATACGATTACCTGCGTCTTCTGTTCGCACGTGCTGCCGATGCATATTCATATCTTTCTGGTGAGAAAATGGTCAAATACACCGAGGAGATGATACTCGAAATGATTCTCCGTGACTATGACGGTAAACGTATATATATGCTGGCACCGTTGGTGAAAGCACGCAAGGGACACTATAAGGAACTTTTCGAGCAGATGATGCGCAAGGGATACCTCAATGTACGTGTCGATGGAGAACTGTGCGAGATGTCACGCGGAATGATGCTCGAACGCTACAAGAACCACGATATTGAGGTTGTTATAGACAAGATGGCTGTTGATGCGAAGGATGCCGTACGCATAAGACAAAGTCTTGCTACTACGCTTGCTCAAGGCGACGGTCTTGTTATGATTATGGAAATGCCGTCGGGTAGGGTGCGCCATTACAGCAAACGTCTTATGTGCCCCGAAACAGGTCTTTCCTATAAAGAACCTGCACCGCATAATTTCTCTTTCAACTCACCTCAGGGCTTTTGCCCAAAATGCAAAGGTTTAGGTGTGGTAAGTTGTGTAGATGTCGATAAGGTTGTTCCCGATCGCTCCCTCTCTATTTATGACGGGGCTTTGGCACCGCTCGGCAAGTACAGGCGTTCAACCATCTTCCAACAGATAGAGATGGTGCTTGAGCATTATGGAGCCGACTTGAGGACTCCTGTAGCCGAATTGCCCGAAGAGGCTATAGATGAGATAATGTACGGTTCACCGGTCCCTTTGAAACTAAGCAATTCATCGGAGATGTTCTATGACACGATAACAACGTATGATGGCCTTGTCAAATACATACAGATGCAGAAGGATACCGGTGTCTCGGCAAAGGAACTGCGTTGGGCTGAACAGTTCTCGGCCATGCAGGTATGTCCCGAGTGTGGTGGAGCACGTCTTAACAAAGAGGCCCTGCATTATCGTCTTGCCGGGAAGAATATCTATGAGCTTGCATCTATGGATATTGCACAACTGCACGAATGGCTCAGTAACCTCGATGCTCAGTTGACCGATAAACAACGTACCATAGCGGCAGAGATTATTAAGGAAATCCAGTCCCGTATAGGCTTTCTGCTCGATGTAGGGTTGGGATATCTTTCTCTCGACCGGGCTTCGGCTTCGCTGTCGGGCGGCGAAGGCCAACGCATACGTCTTGCCACACAGGTGGGCTCACAGCTTGTAAATGTCTTTTATATCCTCGACGAACCCAGTATTGGTTTGCACCCACGCGACAACGACAGGCTCATTGGCTCTCTCAAGTCCCTGCGCGACATCGGCAACACGGTGATAGTTGTCGAACATGACCGTGATATAATGCTCGCAGCAGATTATCTTATCGATTTGGGCCCCAAAGCAGGCCGTAAAGGAGGTAATGTAGTCTTCGCAGGTACTCCCTCGGATATGCTCAAGGGTGATACAATGACTGCCCGTTTCCTTAACGGCAAAGAGAAAATAGAGATTCCTGCAAAACGACGCGAAGGGAGCGGAGAGTATATAAAGCTTATAGGTGCACGGGGCAATAACCTCAAGAACGTCAACGTGCAGTTTCCGCTCGGTAAACTCATATGCATAACAGGTGTATCTGGCGGCGGAAAGTCATCATTGATAAACGAGACGCTGCAGCCGATTTTGGCTAAACACTTTTACCGCTCATTGCGCGAACCGTTGCCTTATGACTCAATAGAGGGCATAGAACATATCGACAAGATAGTCGATGTCGATCAGTCCCCCCTCGGGCGCACACCACGCTCCAATCCGGCAACATACACGGGAGTCTTCTCCGATATACGCAACCTCTTTGTTGACCTTCCCGAGGCTAAGATCCGCGGATACAAACCGGGCCGTTTCTCTTTCAATGTAAAGGGCGGCCGTTGTGAGGAGTGTGGCGGTAACGGTTACAAGACATTGGAGATGAATTTCCTCCCCGATGTGCTTGTTCCATGCGAAGTATGTCACGGCAAGCGATATAACCGCGAGACACTCGAGGTGCGCTATAAGGGAAAATCGATAGCCGATGTACTTGATATGACAATAAATATGGCTGTCGAGTTCTTCGAGAATGTACCGACAATACTCAATAAGATAAAGGTTCTGCAGGATGTAGGTCTTGGCTACATAAAACTCGGACAACCATCGACAACTCTTTCGGGTGGCGAGAGCCAGCGTGTGAAGCTTGCGACAGAACTCTCGAAACGCGACACTGGAAAGACACTCTACCTTCTCGATGAGCCTACAACCGGTCTTCATTTCGAAGATATACGTGTGCTTATGAATGTGGTGAACCGTCTTGTCGATAAAGGCAATACTGTAATCATCATAGAACACAACCTCGATGTCATCAAGCAGGCCGATTACATAATTGATATGGGACCCGAGGGCGGTCATGACGGCGGTATGGTAATGGCGACCGGCACCCCCGAAGAGGTTGCAGCGCAGGGCAAAGGCCATACAGCCGAGTATCTGAAGAAGGAACTGGAGAGATAATCTGCTTGCGTACAATATTCTCAAGCTCTCTCCTTCGTTCCCTTCAGCAACTGGAGTTCCTCCGGCAGGAACAGATTGTTCGCCTTGCAGTAGTTCACCGCCTCGGCCAGCTGTTTCGCTTTCTCTTGTGGTGTCATATTCGTAATTTTCCGCTAAGTTATTATAATAATTGTTATAGTCAAAGCCAGTGTATACAATGAAGGCAGTAACTACTTTTATTGAGCGGCAGATATTTTAGCGTATGGTTCTGATTTTATTTGATTCATTTTGGTTCATTCCGGGCTGACACTCCATTTTGCTCCATTTGTCCCGAACGATGTTTGCTTGCTGTTGTTCTTTGTGCTATCTTTGCGGAAAAAGCATGTATGTACTATGGCAGAAAAGGATGTTGCATTTAACAGATTGAGGACGTTGGCCGAAAAGGTTGCCGGGCGCAGGATAGTTACTCCGCGCGATTTCGACTATCTCTCTATGCGCATTTTCGACAGCACCCATATGTATGTGTCTGCCATGACCCTGAAACGGCTCTGGGGTTATCTTGGCGATAAATACCGGACCACCCCGAGCCTTTTTACACTTAATACTCTTGCGCGGTATGTGGGTTATATTGATTGGGAGAGCTTCTGCACAATAGGCGACAAGAGCACTGTACACAGCAATTTCCTGCCCAATAAAAGCATAAAGACATCTGCCTTAAAAAGAAACGATAGGATAGAACTTATATGGCACCCCGATAGGCACGTGACAATTAACTATGAGGGGCTGGGCTTGTTCAAAGTTACAGAGAGCATCAACAGCAAATTGAGTTGTGGCGATACGTTTATGTGCGACTACATAATCGACGGCGAACCGTTACACATCTATTGCCTTGTACATGAAGGCAATGCACCTACAAACTATGTGTGCGGCAACATTGGCGGTGTAAAGTTCAAGGTTATAAATGATTAAAGAGACATGTACACATCGGGGTTCTACAATGATGACTTCAAAATAGAGGAACTTGAGTTGCTTGGAGACTCCACTGCAACATCCATCACATATAAGCTCCGCAAGGATGGGCGACTCTATTTCATGAAGCAACTGCGTTCCGAATATGTAGCCCTTCCTCGCTACCGTGCAATGTTCTTTAAAGAGTTTGAATGTGGCAAGGCGGTTAAACACCCGAACGTCGTGGAGTATTTAAGCATAAGTGAAAATGAGAACGGGCTGTGCATAATAATGGAATATGTGAACGGTATGACGCTCAAGGAGAAATTGGCAAGCGAACCGGAATATTTCAGGAATGAAGAGAATGTATATAAGTTCCTCACACAACTGCTTGACGGACTTAGCGCGTTGCATATCCTAAACATCCTTTACCTTGACTTCTCCCCTGCAAACATTATGTTTACAAACGCTGGCAATGATGTGAGACTCATTGACTTAGGATGTTGCGTAAGCGACATTAATGACAATACCGGTGGCTGTACCGAAGGTTTCTATGCTCCGGAAATTGATGAAAAGGATATATCATTGCTCGATGCACGAACCGACATTTATGGCATTGGTTGTCTGCTACGTTATATAAAGGAGAGGAGCGGTGCAAAATTCAGCCGATATATGAACGGCATTATGGAACGTTGTCTTTGCAACAATAAAGCAGAGCGTTTCCAAACAGCTTCGGATGCAATTAAAGTCGTAAGACACAGAAACAGGAAAAGGAATATTTCCATAGGTGTTGCTACGGCATTAGTCTTTGCCGTTCTCTTTATGCTATGGAGAATAGAAGGTAGCATAACTGCTGCTGATGAGCAGGCATTTGTCGATACCGTGTATTATTATGATTTAGAATACAGGATACTTTCACGACAGAATATGACATGCGAGGTTATCGGTGTCAAAGATGGCAGAGAGAACATTTATGTGGAAGGAACGGTTATGTTCGGTAGTGACTGGTATAAAGTGGTGCAGATAAAAGACTCGGCATTTTGGGGTAAGCCTATAAAATCATTCTATCTGCCCGAGGGTATTGAGAGAATTGGCTTCGATGCATTTTCGTGTTGTGATTCTGTAGTAACAGTTTCCTTGCCAAGTTCTCTTAAGGAATTTCCGGCGGCATTTTCACGTATGACATCTGTGCGGAAAATAAAAATCTCACCAATGCCCAAGATAAGCGGTGCTGCATTTGCGTGGTGTACATCTCTTGATGATGTTGATATCCCCGAAGGTGTGGAACGGATATGCTTTGATGCCTTCGGCAAGTGCTATGCACTAAAGGAGGTATGCCTGCCTCAGACACTGAAGGTTATTGAACGCGGTGTGTTCTATGAGTGCCGTTCACTTGAGGAGATAACAATCCCTGCGCAGGTTGAGGAGATTGGTGACTATGCCTTCTATGGGTGTACTGCCTTGCGCGATGTGTATGTGCATGCGGTGATTCCACCGAAAATTACAATGATATTCAATACTCCAGACATAACTGTTCATGTTCCGGCTGAGGCTTTGGATGCTTATGAAGGTGATTTCAACTGGAGAGAATACAGGCTTGTGGGTGATCTTTGATAGAGGTTCCCTTGACTTATATGGCGCGTTAATGGCCGAACCGGCATGTTCGGCCCTACGGTGGTGCCCGGTTGCATATAGCGATGCTTCGCATCGCTATGACCTTTTTCATGGGTCGCGGCTTCGTACTATTATTTAATAACAAATGACAACCAGAAGGCTGTCATTCATTATTAAGAGCGGTAAACGGGGCTCGAACCCGCGACCCTCAGCTTGGGAAGCTGATGCTCTACCAACTGAGCTACTACCGCAGTGGTCATTTATCGTTTGCGAAGATACAACAATTTTCTAAATAGGAGATGCTGTTTTGTGATTTATTTGTTAATGCCTTGTCATTATTATATAATATTATCTGCTTGAGATGAGGAATACGGCAAGTAGAAGCATGGTGAAGAGCAACAGGTTTATTGCGCTCCTGCCAAGCAAGGGGTTCAACGCCGCTCCTTCACTGCTCATTATTTTTCGCCATGTTGTATAATGCAATACAAGGTATATTGCCGGTACTGCAAGTGCCCACGCGGGTAACTGAATCCATAACGGGTACATTATTGCCATAGCAAGAATTCCTGAAAACAGATAAACTTTCCCCATTATGATACGTCCGAAGAGTACGACTGTGGTTTTCTTTCCTACTGCTTTGTCGTCTTCAAGGTCACGGTAGTTGTTTACTATAAGTACATTAGCTGCAAGGAGGCCTGTTGCAACTGATGTGCTAAGAAGTTCCGGCAATCCATTCCATTCTCCTGTCTGCAAGTAGCAGGTAAGTGTTACAGGTACTATCCCGAAGAAGATGACTACTGTTATGTCTCCAAGTCCATGGTGTGACAAGGGATAGGGACCTGTGCTGTAGGCAAGAGCGAACAGCAGAATGGCGCATCCTGCAAGGATAAGCCATATTGTACCGTACAGCAAAAGGATGAATCCTATTGATGCTGCTATTCCAAGCATTGTGAATGTTGCACGTTTCATGGCCAGTGGGGTTATGTCGCCTTCTGTCACTCCTCGACGGAATCCTTCACGTCCTTTACGGTCTATCCCGTTCTTGAAGTCGTAGTATTCGTTGCCGAAGTTGGATGCTATCTGTGCTGTCATTGCGAAGAGAAGGCATAAGAGAGCCGGGACAAAGGAGAATTTCCCTTGCCATATTGCGCAACCGCAACCTGCAAGCACTCCTGATATGCTGACAGGTAGTGTGCGAAGACGCATCGCTTCAATCCACTTCTTGACCATGATTTAGCCTATGTTGTTATTTAATGCCGACATACATACGGCACACACCTAATGTGAAGGCCTTGTGTTTTACTTCTTTGAAGCCTGCATCCTGCATCATCTTCATGAATCTGTCGGGGGCAGGGAAGTGTAGGACCGATGCCGGAAGGTACCGGTATGCCCCACGGTTGCCCGATATCATTCCTCCTATTGCCGGCAGGATATGAAGGAAGTATAGTTTGTAGAGCCAGCGGACAACTGGGTTTGATGGTACCGATAGTTCGAGGATGACTAGTTTTCCTCCGGGGGTTAGCACACGGCACATCTCTTCAAGACCTTTGTCGAGATGCTCGAAATTGCGTACGCCGAATCCTACGGATATGCGGTCAAATGTGTTGTCGGAGTAGGATAGTGCTTCGCAATCGCCATATTCGAGTGTGGCATCTACTCCGGCTGCATGAATTTTTTCCCGCCCTACATTCATCATTCCTTCGGAGAGGTCAATGCCTGTTATAGAGCTCCCGTCTGCGGCTTTGCGTGCTATCTCTATGGTGAAATCGCCTGTACCGCAGGCTACATCAAGTATGGTGAGCGGTTCTTTGCTGTCGATTATTTCGCGGACAGCCTTCTTGCGCCATCCTTTGTCGATATTCAACGAGAGTATGTGGTTCAGCTTGTCGTAATCGGGCGCAATATTGTCGAACAGGCTCTTGATTTTCTCTTTCTTTGCCATATGTGGGTCTGCTTATTATCTATAATATTTTACCTTTACGACATATAACAATAATATGATGTTCATCATTAGCGCATATATTATTGCCGGAATAGCCATTTCTCCATTGTTGAATATGAATGGTGATGTTGCTATTGCTATAGCCTGTGCGGCATTCTGCATTCCTACCTCAATGACTATAGTGCGGCGTGCTGCCTCTTTGAGCTTTCCTGCGCGTGACAGGAGCGAACTGCATAGCATGCTTGCCATAATGAGCAGGATGCATGCGATGCCTACCTGACCGAGGTTTGCAAAAATCTCTTCAGTATATTGCAGGAAGAACAAGAGTGCCAGTATCATCAGTGCGGGAAATGCGGCCTTGCCAAGAAATTTGCTTGTCTTGGTTGCTTTCGCGGGACAGAAACGGCGGAAAAGGAATCCGGCAAGCAACGGTATGAACAACAATACAATATTTTGAATAAGCAGCTTCCCTACGGGCAATTCTATTGCAACCCCCACTTTGTGTGAAACGAAGTGAGAGGCTAATTCCATTATTGCGGGGAGTGTGAATAAAGTTATCACGCTGCTCACGGCAGTGAGTGTTACCGATAGTGCTACATCGCCTTTCGCAAGCATGGAAAATACATTTGACGAGCTTCCGCCAGGGCAACAGGCTATGAGCATGAGGCCCAGGAAATATACCGGGGGCATACCCAGCAACCATGCAAGATGAAAGGCTATGAGCGGCAACAGTATTATCTGCCCTGTTATTCCTATTATTACAGCCTTCGGGTTGCGTGCGACATTTACAAATGAATCCTTATTGAGTTCTGTTCCCAACAGGAACATGAGTGCAATAAGAATAGGCATTACAATCCAGATTGTGTTCATCTATTGTCGTTTAAAAACAGTTGTAATAGGTTGCCAAGCGTTATCATCTTTTCCTGTCACTCCTTGACCGGTGTCTTGGGATATGCCTCTCCCTTCTCCAATACTTCAATGGCTTTGAGTACAGTGGGGTCTTCAAGGTTTATGAATTTGACGTGTTCTAACATCCCTTGCAGCTGATATACAATGTTGGCGCAAATGCTTCTCTCTAATACGTTGTACGATCTGCCTTCGAGGTCGTTACCGGGCTCAAGTCCCCTTCCTTTTGCGAATTTTACAAATTCATCCACAACACCGGTACTCTTCAGATGAGAAACAAGGCTTTCGTATCCGTTGAAATTTGACAGGCTGTGACGTTTGCTGTTGCTGTATTTGAATGCGAATTGTGCAACAAGCCCCTGTGCTACAGCTTCCTGTACGTATGGGGTTACATTGGCTGTGTCGCTCGATACGAATATGTCGGGCATGATGCCGCCGCCACCATATACGGTGCGTCCAAGCTTGGTCTTATAGACAAGTTCTTCGTTCTGGTGTATGCTGTCCTGTGAGAAGAACTCTCCTCTGTTGTAACGTTCCAGAATGTCCATGTCGTAAAGAGCTCTGTCTCCTTTTACATATGGCTTTTGGATGCAGCGTCCCGAAGGTGTGTGATATCTTGCAATGGTGAGCCTCATTATTGAGCCGTCGTTCAACTCTATTGCCTGTTGTACCAGGCCTTTGCCGAATGTGCGTCGGCCAATGATTGTGCCTCGGTCATTGTCCTGTATTGTTCCGGCAATAATCTCGCTTGCCGAAGCGGATGCCTCATCAACGAGTATTATTACAGGCATGTTCTTGAATGAACCGTATTCATTGGCATACTCAATGAATTTTTCACAGTTCTCGCCTTCGGTATATACAATAACATCGTTGCTCTTGAGGAATTCATTCGATATCCTCAATGCTACATCCATATATCCTCCGCCGTTCCCTCTTAGGTCCAGTATGAATCCTTTGGCATTATTATGACTGAGGTTGAATGCATTCACGAGGAATTCCATATATGTATTCTCGGCAAATCTCTCAATCATTATATACCCCCATTTGTCGTCAATCATATATGCGGCTTCAATGCTCTGCACCGGGATGTCGTCACGTATTATCTCGAAATCCAACAGTTCCTCTTCGCCATACCTCAATACACCGACCTTTACATAGGTTCCTTTGGGTCCCTTGAGCTTTTTCATCGCAGCGGTGTTGGTGCAGACATCCTTTCCTACGAAGAGTGTGTCGTTTACGGTAATTATCTTGTCGCCGTTCATGAGTCCGACCTTCTCGGACGGGCCGTTGCGTATGACTTCGCTTATGTTTATTGTGTCGTCCTGTATTGTGAACCGTATTCCTATTCCTCCGAAGTGGCTTTCGAGGTCGGAGTTGCTTATCTCCACCTCGTCGATAGGTATATATGTGCTGTGAGGGTCGAGTTCGGAAAGGACCTTGGGTATGCTGCTCTCTATGATGGAATCCATATCTACATCATCGACATAGCATTCCTGTATATAAGCAAGTACCTCGTTGAGCTTGTTTGTGCCTGGCTCAATGTGAATCTCTTTCCCAATAGTACGTCCCTTTTTGCTTTCAGCTTCCAGAACATTGAGATTGCTTCCTGCCCAAAAGCCTATGGTCACGCAGAAAACAATGAATATGATGGAATATAAATGTTTTTTCATTATTTCTCTTCCTCCTTGTTGTTAATGTACACAACTTCTATTCCTGCACGTTCAAGCAGGTCGATACCGTCGGTAAGGCGATACTTCTCGCCATATACTACTCGCTTTATGCCTGCCTGTATTATAAGTTTTGCACACTCTATGCATGGCGATGCGGTAACATACATTGTTGCACCGCTGCTATTGTTGTTCGAACAGGCTATCTTTGTTATGGCATTCGCCTCGGCATGCAGGACATATGGTTTTGTAAACCCCTCCTCGTTCTCGCATACATTCTCGAACCCCGATGGTGTACCGTTGTATCCGTCCGAAATTATCATCTTGTCCTTTACTATGAGCGCACCGACTTTGCGGCGTTCGCAGTATGAATTCTCGGCCCATATGTTTGCCATGCGCATGTACCGTAGGTCGAGGTCGTGTTGTTTCTTCTCTTTTTCTCCGTTACTCATTGTCGTTGTAGAATTGCATGAAGACGTTGTCCTGCTGCTTGATTTGCAGCCAATTCGTGTCTCCGCTGTATTTTTTTGCGTTTGTAAAAATCTGCAACATCTTTGTCGCTATTGTATCTCCCTGGATGTTGCCGCTTGTCCTTATGTCACTGCACCGGAATTCATGTGTGCCTCCGTCGGCTTTCCATTTGCCGCTAATGCCAACACCACCGGGTGCAGCAACCTTGAAACCGTTGTCGAGGAATGTGACGCTGTAGATCTTGTCCTTTGTAAAGATTTTCACTCCACCGTCATTTATATATGTCAATTTCCATTCCCTGTCAAGGAATATCTCCTTTACGTCATCGTCGCTGCTGCATGCAGAAATGGTGCCTGCAAATACGACTGCAAAGATAATTCTCTTAATCTGAACTGCAATATTTTTCATTGTGTAAAATTTATAGGTGAGGGCATATGGTGGGTATTCCGTCACGTTCAAGAAGCGGCTCTATCTGCGGCTTACGTCCGCGGAACCGTATGTACAGGGCCATCGGGTGTTCTGTGTCGCCCTTTGAGAGTATGTTGTCGCGGAACGATTGCGCTACTTTCATATTCATCACACCCTCTTCCTTGAAGCGTGAGTAGGCATCGGCATCGAGCATCTCGGCCCATTTGTAACTGTAATAGCCGGCTGCATATCCTCCCGACATTATGTGCCCGAACTGCGGTGTTATACCAGTACCGTCAACCGTGGGCATTACCCGGAGTGCTGCAGTCACCTCCTGCTCGTATTCAAGCACATCGCCGCTGAACGGCTCTGTTATGTTGTGCCATGCCTGGTCTATAAGCCCTAGACCAACCTGGCGTATGCATTGGTATGCGGCCTTGAAGGTGTGCGACTCCTTTATCTTTGCCATTAGTTCCTGAGGTATTGTCTCTCCGCTTTCGTGGTGGAATGCGAAATGGCTTATGAAATCCTCTTCTGTGGCAAAGTTCTCCATTATCTGGGACGGCAACTCTACAAAGTCCCAAAGGACATTGGGGCTGCAGAGGCTCGGGTATGTCACATCCGACATTATGCCGTGAAGACAGTGCCCGAATTCGTGCATCAGCGTGTTGAACTCATCGTGGTTCAGCAGGGTCGGCTTGCCGGGCATCGGCTTGCGGTAGTTTGTCGATAGCGTTATGTGCGGTCGGTGGTCGGTACCGTCGTTATCCTTGTATTGTGGCTTTATCGAATCCATCCAGGCCCCGGCATGCTTGCCCTTGCGTGCATAGAAGTCGCAGTAGAGCAGTGCCAGATATCTGCCGTCGTAGTCATATACTTCCCATACTTTTACATCGGGGTTATATACGGGAATCTTGTGGTTCTGCCTGAACGTGATGCCATATAGCCTTGTAGCAAGATAGAATGCTCCGTAAATGGCCTGGTTCAGTTCGAAGTATGGACGTACCATCTCGTCGCTTATGCTGTATTTCTTCTCCTTCAGCCTTTCGGAGTAATAGGCAAAGTCCCAACGGCGGAAGTCGAATCCGCTGCCTTCTGTCTCTATGGCGAAATCGACAATCTCCTTCATCTCGCTGCGTGCTGCCGGCAGATAGCTCCATGTGAGCTTTCCCAGCATCGAGAATACAGCATCGCAGTTTTGTGCCATACGCTCGGCAAGTACATATTCGCTGTATGTGTTGTAGCCAAGGAGCCTTGCAAGCCTTAGCCGGCAGTTTACGGTCTCCTTTACAATCTCCCTGTTGTCGTAGCTGTTGCCTTTCGCTCCAATAGTGTTGTATGCCATGTACATGGCCTTGCGGAGTTCACGGTTGCGGCAGAATGTGATGAACGGCAGGTAGCTGGGGCGGTGTAGGGTGAAGAGCCATCCATCCTTTCCGTTCTCCCTGGCTGTGTTGCGTGCTGCCTCTATTACATCTTCGGGTAGCCCTTGCAGTTCTTTAGAATCCGTAATTTCCAATGTGAAGGCATCTGTATCCTTGATGCAGTTCTCCTGGAATTTTATTGCCAGTGCCGAAAGCCTTTCGGTCAGCCTCCTGTACTCGTCACGTGCCTCGCCTTTGAGTGCTGCTCCTCCACGTATGAAACTGTCATAGGTGTTCTCCAACAGTCTCTTCTGTTCAACCGTAAGGTGGCTGTTGTCGCATTTGTGTACGGCTTCGATGCGTTCAAATAGCTTCTCGTTTAGGCTTATGTCGTTCCTGTGTGCAGTGTAGAGTATCTCAATCTCCTGCTCAATTGCCAGTATCTCATCGTAACTGCGTGCATTGACAAGTGCATTGAAGGCACCGGTTACATCGCTTATCATCATTCCCGCACGGTCGAGTGCTGCAATGGTGTTGTCGAATGTAGCAGGTTCTCTGTTGCTGCATATGGCTTCAATGGTATCGTTTTCCCTTCTTATTCCCTCCTTTAGTGCCGGAACAAAGTCGTCCAGTGTTATACGGTCGTAAGGGATGGCATCGAACGGAGTTCCGTACGGTGTTACGAATGGGTTTTCTTTTATTTCGTTTTTCTTGTCCATACTGTATATGTTTATATGGTTGCATTCTTGGGAATACCTTTGCAATGCAAACAATTGTACAAAGATAATCATTTGCAATGGCTTTGCCATTCATCGCTTTAACAAAAAAACTTAAAGGGCTGTAGATATAACAATCGGAGGTGTGATTTCGTTCTTATGACTAAACAGGAGGGTGACATCCAAGTCACCCTCCTGTTTGTAGGAGATTTCCAAAAGCGTGTGTGTTGGCTTTTTAAAACTTCTTCATTGCTTGATGTACGGTTACAGGTTGTATGTGCCCTCTACGAGCTGGCCCATAGCCCATACTGCACGTACGTTCAGGTCATCATCAAGAATCATGAGGTCGGCATCCTTGTCCTTCTGCAATGAACCCTTGCGGTCATATACGTTCATAATCTTTGCCGGTGTCTCGGAAGCCATGCGTACTGCATCGTCCAATGGAATCTCGGCTTTCTGTACCAATGTACGTATCAAGCGGTCCATGGTAGCTACAGAGCCGGCAAGAGCTGTGCGGTCGGCGAGCTTGCAGACACCGTCCTCGATGATTACGCGAGGGTCGAATGCTGTTGTGCTGTCGCTTGCTGCGCATGCAAGAGCGTCGGTGATGACACATGCGCGCTCAAC
>JAFXHQ010000073.1 GCA_017536325.1 Bacteroidaceae bacterium | reverse complement strand
CGTAGCCGAACAGTTTACGGGAATAAAAGGAGTCACAGTTTCCATTGATGATACCATCAGGGGATTCAAAATGATTCTTGACGGCGAGGTCGACCATTTGCCAGAGCAGGCATTCCTCAATGTCGGGACAATAGAGGAGGCCATAGAGAAAGGAATGAGGATTCTTGAACAGGTAAAGTGATGATTTATGGAGAATGGTGTTTTAATGTTGCATATACTTTCGCCCGAGAAAACCCTTTTCAAGGGCGAGGTCTCACGGGTACGTCTTCCCGGTACGAAGGCTCCTTTTACGGTGCTTTACAATCATGCTCCGTTGATTACTTCGCTCGAGGCCGGTGCTGTACGTTGGAACTCGGCAGAGGGCAATGGCGAACTTGCTGTTTCAGGCGGCTTTGCCGAGGTAAAGGATAATAATGTGACGCTTTGCGTAGAAACTCTGTAATACTGATTCTATGAACAAGATAAAGGTTCTGTTATATCTGTCGGTGTTGATACTTGCTCTTTTCCTGTTGGGTGAGTTGTGTATGGCGTATTTCTTCCCGCTCTACAATTCTGCTGCACGTTACATTATACCGTTGTTCTACTTGGCTTTCTATTCTGTTGCCATTATGGTAATGCCGTTCCCCCTATCCGGTAAATCTGCTCCCAAATACATTATGGCCTTCAAGGCTGCAAAGATATTCTTGGCGCTGATGTTGCTGGCGATACTGGCCTTTGTCTTCCGTAGTCAGGCAATGGCGGTCATAATAAACTTTCTCGCATTTTCAATGATATTGCTTGTGGTAGAGACCATTGCAATGCTTTATATGAAAAGACATGTCAACTGATTCCTGATTTATGAAAAATTTACCTCTATTGCTGCTCTCCTTTGTGTTGCTGTTCGCACCTGTGCAATGGTGCGCTGCCGCGTCACATGATGGCGGCAATTGGAAGGTTGATATAAAAAGTGTTATATTCGGGCATGTGAAGGATTCATATGAATGGCACCTGACGACTATCGGTGACAGACATGTGTCGATAAGTCTGCCAGTGATAATCTATTCCCGACGTACGGGTCTTGAAATATTCTCTTCGGCACTCTTTCATGAGCAGCAGGAGTACAAAGGGTTCAGGATAGCATCCGGGGGTGTCAATGAAGGCAAGATTGTCGAGTATGATGAGTCCGGTAACGAGTCCCGCCCGATGCTTGACCTCTCGATAACCAAGAATGCGTTTGCCTTGATGCTCAACTCTCTTCTGCTGGTTGTAATAGTGCTTCTGACGGCACGCTGGTATCGCAGGCACGACGCGCGTAAAGAGGTTCCCGGTGGCTTTGTGGGTGTCATGGAGATGATTATTGAAATGATTATTGCCGATGTGATTAAGCCGAATGTCGGCTCGGCATATAAACGTTACACTCCCTATCTGCTGACTGTCTTCTTCTTCATCTTCCTGAGCAATCTTATGGGGCTTGTGCCGTTCTTCCCGGGTGGTGCCAACGTAACGGGAAATATTGCGGTTACATTGGCTCTGGCAATATGTACTTTCATGGCAGTGAATCTCTTCGGCAATAAGGAGTACTACAAGGAACTCTTCTGGCCCGACGTGCCCACATGGCTCAAGGTGCCGGTGCCCCTGATGCCCATGATTGAGCTCTTCGGAGTATTCGTGAAGCCATTTGCTCTTACGATACGTCTGTTTGCGAATATCCTTGCAGGACACACTGCACTGTTGGCGTTTGTATGCATAATATTCATAACAATGTCGGTAGACCGTTATATCGGCAGTGGAATGACCGTCGTCTCAGTCGTGTTTACAATCTTCATGAATTTCCTTGAGCTGCTTGTCGCCTTCATACGGGCCTTTGTTTTTACCATGCTCTCTTCGGTGTTCATCGGGTTGTCACAGCCGGAGCATCACAAGAATGGAACAGATAGATAACTTTGATTAACTTGAATATTTTTGATTAACCTAAATATTATAATTATGTTTTTGACAATTTTTCTACAGGCTGCAGCCGGAGCAAGCCTTGCAAAGGTGGGAGCCGCAATTGCAGCAAGTGTTGCAGTGATAGGTGCGTCGTTGGGTATCAGCCGCATCGGATGTTCAGCAGTCGAGTCCATTGCACGTCAGCCCGAGGCTGCCGGCGATATCCGCTCAAGTATGATTCTCGCCGGTGCGCTCATTGAGGGTGTAGCCATGTTTGCGGTGGTAGTCTGCTTCCTTGTACTGTTCGTGTAACCAAAACTTTGCAAGATGTCGTTGCTTTTGCCAGATGCAGGATTGCTATTCTGGATGATGCTCTCATTCGGAATTGTCTTTCTTGTGCTCTATAAGTATGGTTTCCCTGTCATAACCTCAATGCTCGATGAACGCAAGAGGTTCATTGATGACTCGTTGCGCAATGCAGCCGAGGCGAACGAAAGGCTTGCACGCATAGAACAGGAGAGCGAGGCTATTCTCAAGAGCGCACGCGATGAGCAGGTGCGTCTGTTGCGTGAGGCTGCGCAGACACGCGAACAGTTGCTTGACGATGCGCACAGAAAGGCGGCTGCTGAACGCGAAAAGATGATAGAGGAGGCCAAGGCCGCTATCCGTCGCGAGAAGGATGAGGCTATACGTGAGGTGCAGGCCCAGGTCGCGGAACTCTCGCTTGCAATAGCCGAAAAGGTAATCCGCAAGGAGTTGTCGACCGACAAGAGCCGTCAGGCCTACACCATG
>JAFXHQ010000072.1 GCA_017536325.1 Bacteroidaceae bacterium | reverse complement strand
TCCTCTTTTGTCTCATCGTGCGCGTGATAGGACTCGAACCTACACGTCGCAAAACACCAGATCCTAAGTCTGGCGCGTCTACCAATTTCGCCACACGCGCGATAAAACTTAGTTTTGTCTTCCTTTGAAGACTTTGCAAAGATAGTGCAAAAAAATGAATTATTGTGTCTGTTCGTTTGCTTTTTTGTCGCAATAATCCAAAATGAACCTTTTTGCGTTCTCAATCATGGTGTCGCGGCCGTTGTTCCAGTCCTGTTCGGTTAAGTCAACACGTCGGTCGGGCTCTATTCCGAATTCTGTGTGATTGCCGTCGATATCGAGCATGGGGCATGCCGAGAACCGTACTGTCCATCCGTTGGGCAGGGTTCTGCTCAGCGGCATTCCGCTTCCGCCGCCTGTACGGTCACCTATGACATATACATTGGGCAGTTCACGCATTATCATGGTGAAATGGTTTGCTGCACTATATACTCCTCTGTTGGTCAGCAGCACTACGGGGCGTAGCCATTTGGAGCTCTTGGTCTTCTCGAGGTAGAGTTTCTCGGGCGATGAGAAGTCGTTGTGTCCCTTGCCTGTCTTGTGTTGTATGTAGCCGAAGTGTATCCTTTCTTCGGTGAACACCGATGCCAGCTTCTCGGCAGCAGTAATCATGCCTCCGCCGTTGTTGCGTATATCGAGGACTATGCCCTTGCAGTTCTTGAGGTTGTTCAGCATTATTGTGAGATTGTCGGTGCCGAAGTTGGACTCAAAACTGCCGACATAGATGTACCCGATGCTGTCTGGCAGTTCTTTATACTTTATCCCGTTTGTGAGCCTGAAGTCGTTGCCCAGATAGTTGCGCTGTATCGAGTCGCTGAAATTGGCAGGGTAGCTTAACTTCCAGTCCCAATAGTAGCTTGTGCCGTATGCCGATACAAGGTTAACGTGTCCGTCACGCAGTTCCTTGAGCATATCGCCCAACACATCGAACAACTCGGCCTCGCTTTCGCAGGCATCGGCCTTGGGCTTGTATTCGTCATATACGGCATTCCAGTTCAGACCGAACTCCTCCTCGGCCTGAGGAAAGAAGCAGTAGCGTTCGTCAATGATGCTCCACAGTGCCTCGAAATTCCCGTTGCGCGAGTCGCTGTACTCCTCTTCGCCGATACATCCGGTGAAAAGGAGCAGTGTGGCTGTTATGTATGTGAGTGTTCTTTTGAACATTGGCTGTTTCAATATGGTGAGTATGCTTTTATCTTGTTCTCCTCCTTTACCTTGAATATTGTGCATACAAATCCGAAGGTGAATGCGTGGCGGTAGATGTGGCAGCGTGTGTCGTTGACATCGCTCTGGTACATATCGGCGGTGTAAGAGATACGCATTGTGGTGCTGTGCCTCTTGTATCTCAGCGGTATGTCGAGTGATAGGGTATGCCGCCACGATGGGCTGTTGAAGGGGTGTGCGAATTTTATTGTGCCACCGAAGTCACCCAATCCGAATATCTCGTAGTAGCTCTGCCCGAATTCCGGCGCGAACATAACTCCTGCCAGTGGTATGTCTATCTGGTAGCGTGCAACCCACTCCTTGCCTTTCACGGGGATGTGGTATATTGCCATTCCGGATGCAGCAAGTGCTGTGCGCAGTTTTGCCGATACGGGGCTGTTGCCGTTGCCGGGTATGTAGAGCGCGCCGCCTTCGGCCTGTATCTGTGCTCCTGCAAGTAACTTAAGCCTGTTGCCTATGTTGAAGGGGTGATAACCGCTCCAACGGTATGCGACCATTGCCGAAATCTGTGTACTGTTGCCCAGCGAAGCTATGCCTACAGTGCTGTTGAGCAGTGTCTGGTATTTCCAGCGATAGTTGCCGGTGCGTGCATCGCGGAAATTCTCATGGCTGAACGCAATGGCTGCACCGGTATATTCATATCCGCTGAGGTAGGTGTCGAGGTTGTCCAGTGTGCTTATTCCGAACTGGGAACTCTTGACAACTATGCGTTCCGGTATGATGGTATCGCTTACAATATGTTGAGCCCTGGACACTGCCGGCAATGCCAGCAATGCAAGGGCTGCAACTATTCTGATTATATTTCTCATTTTATATATGCTTGTTTTGCATAAACTTTGTCTATGCTTCACGCGACCGATAGCTGCAAAACTCGCCGATAGCATTTAATTATATGTATTGCCATTGGCTTGTTTTGCTTTTCGCCACCCGCGTGGCATAAACTTTGTCTATGCTTTACGCGACCGATGGCTGCAAAACTCGCCGATAGCAAAACTGCCGGCAGTTTTGCTATTCAGCATTAAATAGAGAAAGCTGTTCCGGCTCGTCTTCATCGTTGTTCTCAATTTCCGGTTCCTCGATTATCTCGGGCGGTGGCGGGAGTTTCGTCGGTTCAAGCTCGATTATCTCGTCAATCTCGAATGTTGTCAGTCTCTTGCCACGTGCCTTGTAACTCTTTACTCCAATGAATTCGTCAACCTCTATTACCAACGGTTCGCGGAAATTGTCGTTTCCGCCGAACATTACCTGTATGCGTGGAAATGGTGTCTCGGAGAACCATATGAGCTCATTGTCCTTGTTGTCTCCAAAGCAGTTCTGCCTGCGTGGGCTCTGCTCCAGCGTGAATCTCTTTATGTACGGAAAACCTTGCTGCGATGCATCGTAGAGTGCTGCACTCCATACCTTTGCCGGGTCGAATTTCTCAATAATCATGAGGTCATCCTCATAGTGGTTGTTGAGATCGACAGGGCTCAGGTAGAACTCTCCGTTCTTGCGTATTGCAAGAATCTTGTCATCGTTGTGGAATTCGCCCAGATACTCGCCGTGGTTGTCGAAGTTTATGCGAAGTATGTCACGGTCGAACCAAACCTGTCTTCCGCCCAAGGTAGAACTGCCGTGCTTCTTGAGCGTTATCCTCATCACCTCGTTCTTGGTGAGTATGTTGCCCATCGACTGGCGTCCCTTAATGGCAATGGTGCTGAAGTCTTTCTCTATTATA
>JAFXHQ010000071.1 GCA_017536325.1 Bacteroidaceae bacterium | reverse complement strand
TGCGCCGGGTGCGGTCTTTGCTTCAAGAAGCACTTTCTTTATATTGCGGAGTGTGTCAAGGGCTACCTTGTCCTTGGCTTTCATTGCCTCCTTTATGTCATTGCTTATAATATCAAACAGTTCCATAATAATGTGTTTAATGGATTTATATTAACTCTTTGGCTTGGTTGCTCTCTTGCTCTTCGCTCTCTTCGACTGTGGCAACAACTGTGGTTGTCTCCTCTGCTGTTGCAACAATGCCGGTCACGGTCTCTTGTTCCATTATGGCCACAATCTTCTCGAGCTCCTGGGCTGTACGCTTGTATGTAGGTGAGTTGTCGATAGCTGTGATGAACTCTTCGTTGTACATCTCCTCATCGCTGAAGATGTGTATCTTGTAGCTGGGCTTGTAATATGTATCGAGCATTTCGTTGATTTCCTGCTCCTCTTTGGCCAGTCTCTCCTGCTCCTCGCGTGTAATCTTCTTCTGCTCTTCCTCCTCGGCCCTTACAAGGGGTTCCATACCCGGGATGTTGTTCATGCCGAATCCGGTGGCAAGCACGGTTACCTTGACCTCGCCCTCGCCAAGGTTGTGGTCTCGGCTGTAACCCCATATGAGCTCTATGTTCTCCTCCTGGAATTGTGACATGAAGTTATCGACCTCTCCCATCTCCTCAACGCGTATGGGTGTGTTGGGGTTCTCGTATATGTTGAACAGAATTTTCTTCGATTTGTATATGTTGTTGTCATTCAGCAACGGTGAATGAAGCGCGCTCTTGAATGCACGGGATACTCTTCCTTCGCCCTTCTCAATACCGTAACTCATGATGGCGACACCGCCGTCTTTGAGTATCTTCCTTACATCGCGGAAGTCGAGGTTGATGGTACCGCGGGCTGTGATTATCTCTGCGATACTCTTTGTGGCTGTCGTGAGCACGTCATCGACTATGCGGAATCCTTCGGTCACTTCAAGTTTCGGGTAGATGTCTATCAGTCGCTGGTTGTTTATGACAAGCAGTGCATCGACATATTTCGACATCTCTTTTACTCCCTTGAGTGCCTGTTTTATCTTGCCGCTCATCTCGAACTTGAATGGTATGGTCACGATGCCGATAGTGAGAATATCCATGCTTTTGGCAATCTTTGCAACCACCGGTGCTGCACCGGTACCTGTACCGCCGCCCATTCCGGCAGTTATGAATGCCATCTTCGTTCCGTCGTTGAAGAGGGCCTTTATCTCTTCGCTGCTGGCTTCGGCTGCCTTGTGTGCAAACTCAGGGTCGTTGCCGGCACCAAGTCCCTCGGTAAGTTCAACTCCCAATTGTACCTTTTTGGGTATAGGTGAGTTCTGCATTGCCTGCACATCGGTGTTGCATACCGCAAATGATACGTTGTGTATGCCTTTGCGGTACATGTTGTGTACTGCATTGCTGCCACCGCCTCCAACACCTACAACCTTTATTATTCTCGGGGCATCTGTGGGTATCGAGAATGGCAGTCTCTTTTTTGTTTGTTCATTCATATCCATACTCCCTTGTATCATTATAATTAATCGTTGTCGTTTTCATTCTCTTCTTCTCCGGTGGCATTCTCGAACCAATCCCTGAATAGCGAGACTACCGGGTTAGGCTTTTTGTTCTTCTTTCTCTCCTCCTTCTCCTTCTGCTTCTGGGCACGTATGGCTTCTTTCCTTACGCGCTCTTCTTCTTTTTGTCTCTCTCTCTCTTCTCTTTCGAGACGCTTCTTCTCTTCGCGGCTTATTTCGGGTTCTTGCTCTTCCTGCGTCTTCTCTTCCTGGAAATCAAGTTCGTCATTTGCGAACATGGCCTGCTCGGTTATTACAGGAGTTGTCTTTACCTCCTCTTCGCAGCAATTAACCTTGCCTTGTCGCAACAGTCCGTAAAGTGTGGCTGTTACACCGCTGACATTGACTCCGCTGTCGCTTATGAGGTTGAACTGCGGCTCCGAGATTATTTCGGTCTTGAAGTTCGGAAGGAGTTCCTTCAGCATCAAGTCGAGGTTCTTAAGCTTTGATCCGCCACCTGTGAAGATTATGTGGTGAACGTGTTCGCCCGATTCCTCTATGCGGAATTTTACATTCTGCAGTATCTCGCTCATTCGTGCATATATGATGCTGTTTGTTATGGCTGAATCAACAATTGCTGCAGTCTCGTTGCCGGAGGGCTTGTATCCGCGTGTGATCAGTATCTCTTCGGCCTCGTCGTACGATATATGTTCGGCGCAGAGGTCTTTTGTTATATTGCTGCAACCCAATGGCAGTACATTCAGCATTCTTAATGTTCCCTTTGTATATATTGATATGGTGGTAGTGTCGGCACCGATATTTACCAGTGCGCAACCGTTGCGCTGCATATCTTTGTCCAATAGGGTGTCGCCATCTATGCGTGCAGCACTGAAACTGTCTTCAATATCAAGCTCCGCTTCGGCAAAGCTCTCTTTCATCTGTTTGAGGTACTGCTCTTTTATTATGAGGTTGAGGTAGTTGCCTTCGATTATTCTTGCCGACGCTCCTACGGGGTTGTTCTCGATCTTGCCGTCGAGCTTGTATTCCTGGTGGATGGTGCGCACTCTTGCGTAGCCGGCTGGACACTGGAATGTCTTGTCATTCTCATCTGCCAGTTCGTCGATTATGCCGGATGATATCCTTGTGTAGTCTTCGAACCCTTTTGTGACCTTTGACTTTACCGAATGCAACGAGAGACCTGCCAGTGATGTGTAGGCACGCTTGATGCTTACTTTGTACTTGTCGCCAAGGTTGTGCTCGAGCACATTGATTATGCCTGTTATGGCTTTGCTCGTCTCATCGACATTGCGTACCACGCCTTTAGTGATGAACCCGTTGACCGGCATGCTTGCTGTAGCAAGAATCTTTATGCCTTCGAAGGTCTCGACACCTACGGCTCCGGAAATCTTTGAAGAACTGAGCTCAATGGCTGCTATGTAATAAGTCTTTCCCATATCTGTGTAGTTTTAGAAGCTGCTTGAATTCCTAATCATTTTTTTTCTGTTGAAACTGTCTGTTTTGCCGTTTTTTATATTATGATGTCTGTTTTTTCTTGGTCGCATATCCCGGTATGCGTCCTTAGTATAAGACATGCACCCTGTTTCTACTCTATAAAAGCATGACGATATAAATTAAACAGCTTCTTGTTATTTAGTTCTCGTTACGTTTGGTACATATTACTCTGTTTTCATACTCGGCATTCAGCTTGCTGTATTTGTTCCAGCCTACAATGTTGAGTCCTTTGCCGTAAAAGGCTTTTACGTTCTCGAGCTTTGTAGCTATGCTGTCGGCTGTGCCAAGCTCTATGATGTGGTTGCCGACACGGGGAACGAGTATTATGTTTCTATTCTCGTCAAAGTATATCTGTTCGGTCTGTGCCTTCCAGAATCTGTCATTGTCTATGGCTTCTGCTATCAGTTTAAGTTCTGCCGTGGCCATACTATCTGTAATGTTGCCGGTAGCCAGTGGCAGGTAGAGCATTGAGGGTATGCCTTCTATTATCGCTCCGTCCTTGTCTATGCAGAACTGTTCCCCATCCTTGCCTATGACTGCAAGGATAGGTCTCCGGCAATCGATTTCGAGAACTATATTGCCATTGACGGTCTTGTATGTTTGGCAACTGCTGATGAGAGAGATACTGTTCATGAAATGCTCTATTTCAAAGCATTTTATCTCGCCCAAAGGTTTGCCTCTGGGGTCGAGTCCTTCATCCTGCAGCATTGTCAAGACATCCGTGCCGCTCAACATATCATTGTTCTCGTCGATATTGACAATGAGTTCGTTGCACAGCTCCGCATCATCCTTTCCCGGGATGATTAAAAGTGCAAAAATGATATAGCATACCACTAATGCCAATGCCGAATATTTCAGAATTTTCTTCAACATTATCTTTGCTCAAGTATCTTTTTCATTTGCGGAACATCGTTCTCAATATCTCCGGCTCCCAAGGATACAAATACCTCGATGTTTTCCTTCTCTTTCTCTACTATGCAGAGGACCTCGTCTCTGCGGCACATCATCTTTTCCACCCCAGGTGCAAGGCAGTCGTATATGAGCTTGCTTGTCACACCGGGTATCGGCTTTTCGCGTGCAGGGTATATTTCTACCAGTATAACCTTGTCGAATAGTGAGAGGCTATCGGCAAACTCCTTGTAGAAGTCGGCTGTACGGCTGAAAAGATGTGGCTGGAACAATACCGTTATCCTCTTATCCTTGTACAGTTCCCTTATGGAACTTGCACATGCCTTTACCTCGTCGGGGTGGTGGGCATAGTCGCTCAAAAGTACAAGGTTCTCCTTCTTTATGTGGAAATCGAAACGTCTGTCGGCTCCGGCAAAACTTTTCATTGCCTCTTTCATCTCATCGGCAGTCGCTCCGCAAATCTCTGCCATGGCCATGGAGGCAATACCATTGTCGATGTTGATGCTTACGGGAACACCAAGCTCAATGTCGGGAATACGTTGCCATGGTGATACGTAGTCGAAGAGTATTGTACCGCCGCCTATACGTATGTTCTCGGCATGGAAGTCGCCGCTTTCACGTCCGTATGTAAATGTCTGCACACCAGGTTTTGTTCGTGGTGCAACCTCGAGACCTTCGTGTATGATAAGATAGCCGTCCGGGCGTATCTTTTCGGTGAACTGTGCAAAAGTTTCAAGATAGTTCTCCTTGTTGCCGTATATATCGAGGTGGTCGGGGTCTGCCGATGTTATGGTTGCGACATATGGCTCGAGGTGAAGGAATGAACGGTCATACTCGTCGGCCTCAATGACTACGAAATCGCTCTTGTCGGTGGTTATGAGGTTGCTCCGGTAGTTCTTTGATATGCCACCCAGGAATGCAGCACAGTCTATGCTTGACTGGTGCAGCAGATGTGCAGTCATTGTAGAAGTTGTGGTCTTGCCATGTGTTCCTGCTGCACATATTCCCCTTTTCCCTTTTGTTATTATGCCAAGCACCTCGGCTCTCTTCTTTATAGTGAAGGTGCCGTTGCGGAACAGTTCCCACTCCTTGTGATCGGCCGGGATAGCCGGGGTATATACTATTAAGGTTGTGTCGGGGTCCTTGCACCTGTCAGGTACAAGCTCCAGATTCTCCTCGAAGTGCAGTACGGCTCCTTCTTCGATGAGCTTTGATGTAAGTTCGCTCGGGGTACGGTCATATCCTGCAACAAACTTGCCTTCATTGAGGAAGTATCTCACGAGTGCGCTCATTCCTATGCCTCCGGCTCCAAGGAAATATACCGATTTGATATCTTTCAGTTGCATTATTTCAGGTTCTCCTTTTCTCTTCTTGTCTGTTTCTCAATATATGCATCGGCAAGCATAAGTACCTCTTCGGCAATCTCCTCTGCGGCATTCGGCTTGCCCATCTTTTCAATGTTCTTCTCCAAAGATGCGATTCTCTCATCGTCGTTCACTGTCTCTATAGCTCTCTTTACCAGTTCCTCCTTTACGTTAGCATCGGCAACGTATATTGCGGCATTCTTGTTGACAAGTGCCATGGCATTCTTTGTCTGGTGGTCTTCGCTTACATTGGGCGAGGGAACAAGTATTACAGCTTTGCCAAGCAGTGCGAACTCCGATATTGAACCGGCTCCGGCACGCGAAACGACAAGATTTGCTGCACTGAGGGCATTTGCCATATTGGAGACAAAGTCGGTAATGATAAGGTTCTCGGGCTTTCCTTCTGCAGCGGTTCTCTCTTTCATCTCTTCAAAGTAGAGTTTGCCGGTTTGCCAAATGAACTGTATATCCTTGTTCTCCTTTATAAGTCCGATATTGGCCATAATACCTTCATTGATGCTTCTTGCTCCCAGGCTTCCGCCAACGATGAGTACGCATTTGCGTTCTACGTCGAGTCCCATTGCAAGTTTGGCCTCCTTGCGGTTTGAGCGCATGTCGAGAAGACTCTTGCGTATTGGGTTGCCCGTGAGTTTTATTTTCTCGTGCGGGAAGAAACGTTCCATTCCCTCATATGCTACGCATATCATCTTTGCCTTCTTTGACAGAATCTTGTTTGTGACACCTGCATAGGAATTCTGTTCCTGTATGAGTGTGGGGATGTCCATCTTTGCGGCCATCTTCAGTGTAGGTCCGCTTGCGTATCCGCCAACGCCTACAGCAGCCTGCGGAGCAAAATCCTTTATGATTTTCTTTGCCATGCGCTGGCTCTTGAAAATCTTCCATAGGACCTTGAAGTTCTTGAACAGGTTCTTGCGGTTGAATCCGGCAATTGGCAGACCGATAATCTCGTACCCGGCTTCGGGTACTCTCTGCATTTCCATCCTGTTGTCGGCTCCGACAAAAAGAATCTTTGCATTGGGCTGTTTCCTGCGTATGGCATCGGCTATTGACAGGGCCGGGAAAATGTGTCCGCCTGTACCGCCTCCGCTTACTATAATTCTGTACTCTTTTTTCATGTCTATGATGTTTTGTGCAGCTGTACTTCCTTTTATACTTCTTCTATCTTTTCTGCTTTGTTTTGCTCCTCACCTTTTTTCTTTACGGATCGGCTTATACATAGCATGAATCCTATGTATATGCAGTTTATTATGACCGATGTGCCGCCTTTGCTCAATAAAGGCAGTGGTTGTCCGGTGACGAATGTGCTTACTGAAACGAACATATGCATCAATGCCTGTATCACAATAATCATTCCGATACCCATGACCAGGAATGCCGGGTAAGGGTCGTCGCACTTGCTTGCTATCCTTCCACTACGGTAGAGTATTGTCATGTAAAGCAAAAGAACAATGATACCTCCCAGGAGTCCGAGCTCTTCTATTATTACGGCGTATATGTAGTCAGAGTCGGCATGAGGAATGTAGTCGCGTTGTATTGAATTTCCGGGTCCGCTTCCTATAAGGTGGCTCGATGCAATGGCTATCTTTGAATAGACCATCTGGTCGTCGCCGGAGTCAAAGTCGGCTGCAGTCTTCTTGTCGGGTCCTCCTACTGCATCCTTTATTCTGTTCTGCCATGTCACGACTTTCTGTCCGAATCCCTCCTTGCTGTCACTCTGTGGCCATAGCATAATTACGGTGAAGCAGATTACACCTATACCGAGACTGATACCGATAATCGAGAGAAGCTGCTTGCGTGGGATGCGGGCAATGAACAGCATCATGAATATTGTTGCGGAGAGCAGCACTGCTGTAGATAGGTTCTCCTTGAAGATGATGGCAATAGGAGGCAATGCGTAGAGCAGGATAGGCTTAAGCGCGGTACCCTTTGTCCCGTCCGACTCCTGATGTTGTGACAACTTCAGTGCCGTGACCATCACAAGGCCCATCTTTGCGAGTTCCATGGGCTGGAATGTCATGCCAAGTATGTTGATCCAGCGTGCGCTGTCATTTATTCTGGAGTCGGGGTCGAACTGTGCCCAAATGAGTCCTGCCAGACCAACCCAATAGATGCCATATGTAAGTTTCTTTATCCATTGTACCTTCATGTTGTGTATGAACCATACAAAGAATATGCCTCCGAGAAGGAATGCCGAGTGCTTGATTATAGGAAGCCAATAGCTGCCGCTCTCATATGTCTGGCGGCTTGTTGCACTGAATACCTCTACCCATGAAATGGCACAGAGCATGAAGAAGACAACCCATATGATCTTGTCTCCTTTAAAAAGAATCTTCTTTAATCTTTCGCTCCCCATGATCTGCTCTATAATTTACATACCAATTCTTTGAATTGCCTTCCTCTGTCCTCATAGCTCTTGAAGAGATCGAAACTTGCACAGCAAGGGCTGAGCAGCACGGTCTCTCCGCTCTTTGCCATCCTGTATGCCTGCTCTACACACTCCTGCATGGAATGGGTATCGGCAATCGGCAGTCCGAATTTCCCGAAGAATTCCAGAAGCTTGCTGTTGTCGGCACCAAGGAAGATGAGGCCGCTGCATTTCTCCTTCACGAGTTCTGCGATTTCGCTGTAGTCGTTGCCTTTGTCTTTTCCGCCGAGGATGAGTATCGTCTTGTTCTTCATGCTCTGCAAGGCATACCAGCAACTGTTTACATTGGTTGCCTTGGAGTCGTTGATGTATTCCACTCCGTTGACTTTGGCAACCTTTTCCAATCTGTGTTCCACACCTGCAAATGTGCGCAGTGCTTCGCGTATGGTCTCTTTGCGTATTCCCGCCACATTGGCCGATATTCCTGCAGCCATTGAGTTATACAGGTTGTGCTTGCCGGTGAGCGAGAGCTCTTCGAGTTCCATGTTGAACGGTGTTGGCTCTGTAAAGACAAGCATCTCCTTGTGTGTATATGCCGCGATTTCATCCTGCTTCTCTTCGGCGAACGGGTAAAGCTTTCCATGACTGTATTTAGGCAACTCCTTCTGTATTATCGGGTCGTCATTCCAATATACGAAAGCATCATCGGGCTTCTGATTCTGCAGGATACGGAATTTAGCATCTATATAATTCTGCATCTTGTACCCGTACCTGTCGAGGTGGTCGGGGGTTATGTTCATAAGTACGGCTACATTGGCACGGAATTCATACATGTTGTCGAGCTGGAAACTGCTCAACTCCACTACATAATAGTCCTTGTCGTCTTCGGCTACCTGCAGGGCAAGACTGCTGCCGATGTTGCCGGCAAGTCCCACATTCAGTCCTGCTTCGCGGAATATATGATATATCAGTGACGTTGTCGTGGTCTTTCCGTTGCTGCCGGTAATGCATATCATCTTTGCATTCGTGTATCTCCCGGCAAACTCAATCTCCGAGATTATAGGTATTCCGGCATTCTTTATCTTTACTATGACAGGTGCCTCATCGGGTATTCCGGGGCTCTTTATGATTTCGCCTGCGTTAAGGATGAGTTCTTCTGTATGTCTCTTCTCCTCCCAGGGGATGTCGCGCCGGTCGAGCATAGCCTTGTATCTGTCGGCTATGGCTCCAAAGTCCGATACGAACACATCGAACCCCAATTTCTTGGCCAGTACAGCTGCTCCGCAGCCGCTCTCGCCAGCTCCTAATATAACAATCCTCTTCTCCATTTATCTTATCTTGAGTGTCATTAGTGTTATAGCTGCCATTATTATGGTAACAATCCAGAAACGGAGAGTGACCTTGGCCTCGTGGAGCGGTCTTTCGGGACCTTTAAGTATATATTTGCACTCTTTGTCGAGCTTCTCTTCTTCCATGTTGTAGTGGTGATGAAGTGGGGTGCGGCGGAATATTCTCTGTTTTATACCCTTCTTCTTTCCTTTCTTGAAGTATGCGACCTGCATTATGACCGACATGTTTTCGGCAACAAAGATTCCGCAAAGCAGTACAAGCAGTATCTCCTTGTGTATGAGTATGGCTATTACTCCAATGATACCTCCAATTGTCAAGCTTCCAGTATCTCCCATGAATACTTGAGCAGGGAATGAATTGTACCAGAGGAAACCTATGAGTGCGCCTATGAAGGCGAAGGTGAATATTACCACCTCTTCTCCTCCAGGCAGGAACATTATGTCAAAGTACTCGGCCCACCCGACATGGCTCGATACGTAGGCAAGCACTGCCAGCGTTATACCTATTATGGCTGCGTTGCCGGCAAGCATTCCGTCCATTCCGTCGTTCAGGTTGGCTCCATTCGAAACGGCAGTAACCACAAAGATGGTTACCAGTACAAAGAGGGCCCAACCGGCCTCTTCCTTGTAGTCGCCACAGAACGACATTATCTCGCTGTAGTTGATGTTGTGGTCCTTGACAAACGGTATTGTGGTCTTGTTTTCCTTTGTCGCTTTAGGGCTCAGCTGTATCTCTGTCGTATCACCATTCTGTACAACAACATTCTCTCTCATGACTGCCTGGGGACTGAAGCAGAGAGTAAGTCCGATAAAAAGACCAAGTCCTACCTGTGCGGCAATCTTTACCTTGCCGGGGATACCGTCCTTATTCTTCTTGAATGTTTTTATGTAGTCATCGGCAAAACCAAGTATGCCGAGCCATACGGTTGTAACGAGCAGCAGTATCATGTATATGTTGTCCAGCTTTCCAAGCAGGAGACAAGGGACAAGTATGGCTATGATGATTATTATGCCACCCATTGTAGGCACGCCGGCCTTGAGATTGTTCTTGTCGAAGTCACGCAATGTCTCGGTTATCTGTTTCTTCTTGAAGTACTTTATGAGGGTACTGCCGAACCATGCAGATACGATAAGTGAAATTACAATAGCAAGCAAGGCTCTGAACGATACGTAGTTGAAGAGTCTGGCTCCCGGAAAGTCTGTGTCTTTTAGAAGGTCGAAAAGGTAGTAGAGCATGGTTGCTGTCGTTTTATGCGTTGAATATCTCCTTTATTATCTCTTTGTCATCGAAGTGGTGTTTGACACCTTTTATTTCCTGATAGTCCTCGTGCCCTTTTCCTGCAACAAGAATTACATCACCGCTGTTTGCGAGTGCGTATGCTGTCCTTATTGCCTCGCGGCGGTCAACAATCGATATCACTTTCTTCTTCTGTTCTTCATCCAATCCGGCCAGCATGTCGTTGATGATATCCTGAGGCTCCTCGAAACGTGGGTTGTCCGATGTGAGGATAACCTTGTCACTGCTTTTTACAGCTTCAACGGCCATAATGGGTCGTTTGCCCTTGTCGCGGTTACCGCCGGCTCCGACAACTGTAATGATTTTTCCTCTGCCTTTAAGAACTTCGTTGACGGTACCCAGTACATTCTTTATGGCATCTGGTGTGTGGGCATAATCCACTATGGCTGATATGCCGTTACCCGAATGTATTGTCTCGAAACGCCCCGAAACGGGTTTCATGGTGCTGAGAATACGAAGTATCTCTTCCGGTTCTTTCCCGAGCTCCGATGCTGCAGCGTATATCGCAAGCAGGTTGCTTACATTGAACCTTCCTGTAAGCATGGTCGCGAATTCTCTCCTGTTGAACTCAAGCACCATTCCGTCGAGGTGTGTCTCCACTATACGTCCTTTGTAGTCGCCGAGTGTGCGTGCTGAGTAGCTTTTTACATCGCCTTTGCAGTTCTGCACCATTACGGGACCGTTCTTGTCGTCAAGGTTGGTTATGGCGAATGCGTTCCTGGGCAAGTTGTCGAAGAAGCTCTTCTTGGCCTTGAGGTAGTTGTCCATGTCGCCGTGGAAATCCATGTGGTCACATGTGAGGTTTGTGAATATGCCGCCAGCAAATTCAAGTCCCCCGACCCTTTGTTGTGCCAATGAGTGTGAACTTACCTCCATGAATGCATACTCGCAGCCGGCATCGGCCATCTGGGCTAGAAGACGGTTCAGCGAAATCGGGTCAGGTGTGGTGTGTGTCGATGGATAGGCCTCACCGTTTATGTAGTTGCATACTGTAGATAACAGACCGCATTTGTGCCCCATCTGACTGAACAGCTCATATAATAAGGTAGCAATTGTGGTCTTGCCGTTTGTGCCGGTGACACCTACGAGCTTCATCTTTTGTGAAGGATTGCCATAGAATGTTGTTGCTATGACTCCTGTCACGGCCTGAGCGTCGGGTACTTTGATGTAAGCGACAGCAGGGTTGAGTTTTTCGGGCATCTCCTCACAGAGAATAGCAACAGCTCCTTTTTCTTCGGCTGCCGCAATATATTGGTGTCCGTCGGTCTGGGTTCCCTTCATGGCTATGAAGAGGTCACCATTCTTTACCAATCGTGAATCGATGTTCACACCAAGCACATCGACATCATCTTTGGGAAGGACGAGCCTGTTGTATTGAATCTCTCTTAATAGTTCTCCAAGTTCCATATATCGTTGTTTTTTTCTTTATGGTTCAAGATGCAGGCGAATGGTCTCTTCTCCGAAAATCTCTTCTCCTGCTTCAATGCTTTGTGACATCACTTTGCCGTAACCCTCTATCTCTACCTTCATTCCGCATTTCTGTAGCAGGAAGACGGCATCCTTCGCACCCATTCCACGCACGTCGGGGACAGTTCCGTACTCAAATATTTTTGCTTCGTGGTAAACATCTCCGTACTTGTCGTGCTTGATGTTCCCCCACAGGGTGTCGGATACGGCTTCCGGTGCCTGGGCTCCCTCTATGCCAAGTTCGCCAAGTACGAGATTTGCCTCGTATATGCTGCCCGGCATTATTTCGGGCCGGTGTAGGTTGGTGCCGTCAACGGCATCCTGTATGTCGGATGTAAGGCTCTTTGACATTATCCTCTCGGCAATGTTCTTGAATGCTATTGCAGATGTGCTTCCTCCACCGTAACTGTTGTCTTTGCGCTCCTTTGCTGTGCGTTTGTCCAGCTTTATGTCGTAATACATCTGAACAATGAGCGTGTATTCCGGGTCTTCGGCAGGGAAGAATCCGCAGAAGCTCATCAGTTTCTCGTTGTCGTTGAGATTGGATCTGTTGGCAGTACCGGTCTTTCCGGCAATGGTCATCATCTTTGAGTTCGCTCTCTTGCCTGTTCCATCGAGCTTGCCATATCTGCTGTCGCCAGGTATCTTGTTTGTTCCTTGTACCACCTCGGTCAGCAGGTAGGTGACATCATCGGCGGTCTCCTTGGATACCAACTGGTCATCCAGCACTATCGTGGGGAATGACTCTATAACCTTCCCGTTTTCGATGATTGCCTTTACAAGTCGTGGCTTGATATACTTTCCGTCATTTGCGATGATGTTGTAGAATGTGACCATGTTCAATGCTGTGGTCGCTATTCCGTATCCATATGACAGTGTATGCAACGTCGATCTGCCCCATCCTTTATTGTCGGGTGTTGTCATATACGGTGATACCTCGTCGGCTATGACTTTGTAGTTTTCGGTTATTCCAAAACTCTTCAACAGGTTTGTGTATGTTTCGGGCTCCTTCAGGTATGACCTGCGTATGAACTGCGTGAGAGCAATGTTGGAAGAGTACATCATGGCTTCGCGTGGTGAGTAGAGGTTGGTTTCTCCCATTCCTCTGTACATCTCGTCGGAGACCCTGTGCTTGTCGAAGTACTTTACCTTTCCTCTATATGCAGTAACCGAGTCGCTCAATGTTATTCTCTTGTCTTCAATCATAGCCGTCATTGCAACCGTCTTGAAAATCGAGCCGGGTTCGTTGCGCTCGGTGAGCGAGTGGTTGGCAGTACTGTTGTATTCTATTATCTTGTCTGTCTCAATGTATGTGTATTTGCCTCCGACCAAAGACCTGGTAAGGTTTACTATTGCCTTTATGTCACCGGTCTTGGCTTCCAACAGTACAGCCCATCCGGCAGCAAGACTTTTCTCTTCCAACACCTTTTTTACCTCTTCGTAGCAGATGTCCATCATCTCGGGGTTGAGGGTGGTCTGTATGTCGTAGCCGTTCTGGGGCAGAACATCGGTCTTGGTGATGAAATCGCCTCCGACCTTTTCGATATGTCCTTTGCCCGGAACACCTCTTAAATATTTGTCATATGTCTTCTCCAGTCCCTGTATCTCTTCAATTACAGTACCGTCCAGCTGCTCGCTTTTACGCAATACTCCGAGTGTACTGCATCCTATGTCGTCGTATATTCTTCTACGTTCGATTTCCTCCTCGGTGCGTACTCCGCTGTATTTCCATCCAAGGTTGAAGATAGGAAGTTCCATGATACGCTTGTACTGTGTATATGAAATTCTTCCTCTGCATAGCCTTACACCGCCTTTGAGGTTCTTAAGTCCATTTGTGATTGTCTTTTTGAATGTCTCGGGTTCCGTGTGAGGCAGTATCTCGTGGAGCTTGTCGCAGATTTCATCCATGTGTTCTTCCCACAGTCTGTTTCTCTCATCCTGGGTCTTCTTCGCATCTTCAGGGTTGTCGCGGTTTATGTATTTGAAGTCAAAGAAGATTCTGTACTGCGGCAATGTACTTACCATAAGGTCTCCCTTGTCGTCGAGAATATTGCCTCGGCGCGCCGGAATTTCCACTTCGTAACTTATCTTCCTCTCTTTCTTGTAGTCTTCCTCGACCTCTTTCCACATATCCCTGTCAAAGAACATGATCTTTGTTGCAATGCCTATAATGGCAACACCCCAGATGGCAAAGAACAGTACCACCAGGAGGTTAAAACGGAATATGGCATTTTTGCGTGTTTGGAACATGTGTTATTTCTCTATTATATAAGGTGCCTTGTTGCTTGTCTTGAGTTCGCTTCCGTTCTTTTTGAGAACTTCTTCGACATTTGTCTGCCTGCTCATTGATGCCAGTTCGCATTGCAGGGTGAGCAGTGTATTCCTCAGCTCATTTCTCTCTTTGGTGAGCTTGTCTATCTTGAGCAACTCCTGTTCATACTCATACCTGTTGCTTACATATATAAAGGAGTAGATGATTATAAGGCCGAGCAGTAGGGCATTCTTGGTGATTATGTCGCTTACGAATATGCGCCCGCCGAAGATATAACCGAATATTCCGGTTTTCTTCTTTTTGCCGCTCTTCTTTTTTTCCTCTTTGTTGTCCATAATCAGTTCTCCTTTTTTATAGCTATACGCAGTTTTGCACTTCTTGAGCGCGGATTCCTCTCCATCTCCTCATCTGTAGGCACAATTACCTTCTTCATGTCGAAAGGCGATGTGCTTCTGCCGAAGAAATCCTGCTCTACCTTACCCTCGAAATTGCCGCTTTTCATGAAGTTCTTCACGATGCGGTCTTCTATTGAGTGGTATGTTATTACGACAAGTCTTCCACCCGGTTTGAGCAGATCCTTTGCACTTGCCAGCATCTCCTGCAAAGCCTCAACCTCTTTGTTTATCTCTATCCTCAGTGCTTGGAAAACCTTTGCCATCTCTTTCTTTTCGCGTTGCGGAGGACAGAACGGTTTGGCTATCTCCTTAAGCTCGTTGACTCTTGTTATAGGTTTTTCGGCACGTGCCTTTACTATTCTCGAGGCCAGTTTGCGTGCGCAGTTCAATTCACCGTAAAGCTTGAATATCCTTGTCAGTTCCTCTTCGCTGGCACGGTTGAGCAGATCCGCAGCTGTTTCGCCTCCGCGTTTGTTCATTCTCATGTCCAGATCGGCATCGAAACGGAAGGAGAAACCGCGTGTCTCGTCATCGAAATGGTGTCCCGAAACACCGAGATCGGCAAGTATGGCATCAACCTCAGTGGTATCGTGATACCGCATGAAGTTATATATGAAGCGGAAGTTGCCCCTGACAAAAGTGAAACGATTGTCCTCCGGTGCATTTTTCTCGGCATCGGCATCCTGGTCGAAACTGTACAGATGTCCCTTCTTACCCATACGGTCAAGTATCTCCCTTGAATGTCCTCCTCCGCCGAATGTGACGTCAATACAGATGTCGCCGGGACCAATCTGCATTCCGTCCACACTCTCCTTCAGCAGTACTGGTGTGTGGTATGTCTGTGTGTTATTCATTTTCGCCTCCCTTCCCGGCTGTCATTATCATTTCAAGTTCCTTGCCGAACTCATCGGGTGTCATGAATGGTTTATCGAGCTTTTCCTTTGCCCATATCTCAATTGTATCGTCCATGCCGATGAACCTTACTTCCTGCTTTATCGCAGCCATTGCAAGATATCTTTTGGGGAGCAGGATGCGCCCATTGCTGTCAATGCCCAATTCTTCCACATCTGCCACAAACTGACGGAACAGCATCTGGTGCTTTGCATTCCATTTGTCCAGCTTGCTGCGTAACAGATCCAACTGCTCATTCCAGCTCTGTTCCGGGTATATTACCAGACAATCCTGATATACGTCCTTGCGCAACATCACCTTGTCGCATCCTCCGGCTTGGAGAATACGGCGGAAACAGGCCGGCAGGAACACTCTTCCCTTGCTGTCTGTCTTTGCCTCTATGTTGCCTATGAAACGCATACTTTGTCTCTAAAATATATAATTCGTTCCAAAAATACACAATTCCCCACAATTCCCCACAATATTTCGGGATATTTTTTCAATAAAGTTATCAACAGTCCGTATCGGGTGCTTTCTTGCTGTTATTGGATTGAAAATAAGTGCCTTGATAGAATCCGCTTTTGGGTGGGGAATGCTTGTGTTTCTTTCCTGCTTTTGCCGGTGCTGCCGCAAACAAGGTCGCTATGGGCATGGTATGTGGAAAAAATTTATTATGTTTATGGAAAATTTAAAGGTTGCTGAAAAGCCTGCTTTAATAAACTTGTCTATGAAAAATCGTACAAAAACTTTGTTTGTGTTGTGCCTGCTCTTTTTCACTTTTTCCAAGGTAAATGAGTCTGTTGCTCAGAATCTTCCCAAACGTGGGTATGAATGTATTACCGAAGAGAGTGCAAGCTCAATTGTCGGTTTTCTGTCGAGTGATATTCTTGAGGGGCGTGATGCCGGTACCCGTGGCGGAAGTGTGGCTGCCGAGTATATTGTATCGCTTTTTAGGGAGTATGGCATTGAACCGTTTTTTGACAATGGGTATTATCAGCACTTCGCTACTGTGAAGAACGGCAACAACTGGATTACGGAGGCTGACTGCGATATTTCGGGGTTCATTGCCGATGGTTGCGAGACACGCTCGCTGAAGAATATACTTGCTGTAATTCCAGGAAAAGAAAAAGGAGTGGTCATTGTGGGGGCACATTATGACCATTTAGGTGTGGATACAACTCTTGTCGGTGACCAATGTTTCAATGGTGCCGACGATAATGCATCGGGTGTGTCGGCTGTGCTGCAGATAGCAAAAGCCATCAAGGCAGCAGGTAGGCAGCCGGGGCGTACCATAATATTTGCTCTTTGGGACGGAGAGGAGAAGGGGTTGTTGGGCTCAAGGTATTTTGTAAAGAAATGTACCTTTTTATCGGATATTTCGGCCTATATGAATTTTGATATGGTAGGTCGTGGGCCGGCAGAGAAACCGGAACACCTGAGCTATATGTACACAGCCGGAAATCCTCTCTTCGGGGAGTGGATGTGTACCGATATGAAGAAGCATGATTTTTGTTTTACTCCATTATATAATGCGTCGGAGAACCTTATTGGCGGTAGTGACAATACTCCCTTTGCCAGAAAAGGGATACCCATAGTATGGTATCATACCGAAGGGCATCCCGATTATCATCGTGTCAGCGACAGTGCCGACAAGATTGATTATCCCAAACTCGCCGACATTACGCGTGCGACATGCTTGTGCGTCTGGCGTCTGGCTAATGTGCACGAGTACTGAGAATCTCTGTTCCTATTGCAGGTGTGCAGTTTTTGGCAGGTAGCGGTTGAGCATTATGCAGCCTATTGTTGCAGATACTGCTGAGCCGCACAAAATACCCATCTTGGCCTCATTAAGCAATGCCTCCGACGAATAGGAGAGCCCGGCAATGAATATCGAAACAGTGAGCCCTATTCCGCATAGCATGCATACCGATGCAAATGATTTCCAGTCGCTTCCTTTGGGCAACTGTACTATTCGGCATTTGATTGCAATGAAAGAGAATGTGAATACACCGATGAACTTGCCGAATATAAGTCCTGCCATCACCGGCATGCCAACACCGCAGGTAAGTCCTTCGAGACTCATGGCAGAGAGGTTTATGCCCACGTTGGAGAATGCAAAGAGCGGGATGACTATGTAGCCTATAATTTTGTTTAGGTTGTCTTCGAGGTCCTGCAGTGGGCTGATAAGCTTGTCGGCTGCCGATTCAATGCTTTTTAGTGTATGAATTTCCTCGTGTGTAAGAATTACAGTATGGTGTTTGCTATCGACGTTTGTCACCGGGAATTTGCCTATGTTGTTGCGTATGCGTTCAATGTAATAGGGTGAGCCTTTGTGCAACGATGCCGGTATGCAGAATGCCACGATTACTCCGGCTATTGTAGCGTGTATTCCCGAGTTGAGCATTGCATACCACAGCACAAGACCTATGGCAAGGTAGAAGGACTTCTTCATGACCCTCTTCTTGTTTCCTATCATCAATATTGCCGTGCAAGCTATTGCCAAAAGCATGTAGCTCATATTTATACTCGAAGAGTAGAACAGTGCAATTACTATAATGCCGCCAAGGTCATCGGCTACTGCAAGGGCTGCCAGGAATATCTTTAGTCCTATGGGTACCCTGGTCTTGAAGATTGACAGGACACCAAGCGAGAATGCGATGTCTGTTGCCATAGGTATTGCCACACCACGTAGCATCTCGGAGTCGTTCGGGCAGGAGAGCCAGAAAAGGAGTACCGGTATGATCATGCCTCCGCAGGCTCCGATTATAGGGAGCATGGCCTTCTTGCGCGACGACAATTCCCCGACAAGCACCTCTCTCTTTATCTCAAGACCTACCGATAGGAAGAACAATGCCATAAGGAAGTCGTTTATGACCTCCATTAGTGTCATCGCGTGTTCTCCGTGGCCGAAAAAGTTAAAACCTCCTATGGATAGATGCACTTCTTTCTGCCAGAATGAAAAATACTCATCCTGTAACGGTGAGTTTGCAATTATGAGTGCAAGGATTGTGAATGTGATGAGTACGGCACTGGTAGAGACATACTTCTTCACCATACTCTTGAAACTGTAATTGTTTGTCATCTCTTTTCTGTTTAGGAATGCAAAAGTACAACCAAATTCTGCCGGATTGGATTCGTTAATTGATGTTAATTTGAATCTCACCTATCGGTTTTATCAATAGATTAAAAAAGGTGACCCGAAAAAAATCGAGTCACCTTCTCTAAGCTGTGTAACGTAAATGTTATCTTATCTGTATTTTCTTGGTTATATTGCCAACCTTAACAATATAGGTTCCGCTATTGAGAGTAATTTCCTTTTCTTGGCCATTGTACGCAACAGCACGGTGCTGTTGCCGCATTTCTCACAGAAACCTGTGTCGTTTGCGGTAAACAATGATTTGGAGTTCCCTCCCTGCGGGGGAGGGTTAGGGTGGGGCTTACTCTTCAGGAGTGAACATCGGGTCCCATGCCGGGAGCATCGTAGGTTTCTGCTTCAGTACATCAAGAACCTTAGCCGGAACATATTTCTTGTCAACAACAAGGCGGAACATATATTCGTTGAACCATTGGTCGGTCATTATAAGCGTTCCCTGGAATCCTGAATTCGCACCCCAGCTGTTCTCCACCTGCCATTTGATAGGGTTGCCATCCTTGTCGAGGTCAACAGCCTTCAATGTCATTGCGTGTGACGAACCGCTGTCGAATGTCATTACTCTCTCGCGTTTGTCCATTCCGAACTCGATGCCGAAAAGCTCGTCGTAGTTGTAATTCGCAAGGTCCAGTGTCCCACGCTTTGAGTCGAGGAATTTGCCTACATCGCAAGAGAAGTACATCATGGTGCTGTCCTTTATCGACTCAATGGCCATTGCCTTTATCTCTTCGAGCGGCAGGTTGACATAGAGCCAGTTGTGCCCGTCGTAGAGGTGACGGTCATACTCAATCTCATAGCACTTCCAGTAGGGACGTGTAGGATCGTTCATAAGCATCACGTAGTCGTCCTGCAGGTTTATGTTCAGATACTTCTCATAGAAGCTCTGTGGGGTATATCTCTGTGGCTCTTCGCGGTACTTGCCGTTGGCATCTTTCGGTGCCCATGTAAATTCTGTCGGTGGTACACCATATACCTGTGCAAGCATCTTATATACAACTTTCAGCTGTTCTTTCTTCATCTTGAGCAGCTTCTTTTCGTTTGCTCCGTCGGCATGTGCATCGCGCAGTTCAAGGCCGAACTCACGGAGTTTTGTTGTGAGCAGTGCCGAGAATGCACTTGTGTTGTCGCTGGTGTAGCTCTCTTTCATCACCTCCTTTGGTACAATACCGTACTTTGCAATGAGGTCGGCAACACCTGTGAATGTTCCGCCATCGCTTAGCGGGTGCTTGAACAGCCACTCTACTGTGCGGTCGTCATAGGGCTTCTTGCGTGTATCAATGACACCCTGCAGGAAGAGGTTCGACTTCTCCAACTGGTCATAGAAGAAGTTATATACTTGCGAGAATTCCATTGAGTTGAGTTCCTCGTCGGCAATCATCTTCGCGCGGAGTACGTTCATGCCGGTAAATAGCCAGCAACGGCCCGATGATTTCTGGTCAGTGATGCCTTTCGACGGCACGCTGTGGCTGAAGTATGTGTTCAGGTCGTTAAGGTTCTCCTGATTTACTGCGAGAACCTTGACTGAATTTGCAAGCATTACATTCTGTAGAGCCCTCTCGGTACCGGTGGGTGCATAGCTTTCTTTCAGTTCCTGAAGCATATCGGCGTCTATGCCTCCCTTGTTTTCCTGTGCTGTGGCACCTGCCGACAGCAACATGGCTGCTGCAATACAGCCCAAAAGTCTTGTCTTGTCCATATTGTATTGTTAAATATAATTCCTTTTGCGAAGATAGTGAATTATTTATAAATAGCAAAAGAGACCGCGCACGGTCTCTTTTGCTATATTTCCATCTTTTTTGCTTTACAAAGACAAATCCCCCATACTTAAACATCTAAGGTGTAATGGAATGTCTTTGAATTTCTTCAACAAAAGCGAGTGCTGTCTCTACATTTTTCACGTTTTCAACGGTAATTATGCATCTTCCCTCTCCTTCGCGTACCTGGCATTTGAACTGGCTTGTGGGGATGTAACCCATGATATGGCCGAAAGTCTCGCTTGTGTAGTATCTCTCGTTGCGTGTATCTACAAGGAAAAGGTTCATCCGGCCACCCTTGAGGTATATCTTTTCCACTCCAAGGCACTGTGCCTTGCGGCGCAGGGTCACCATGCGTATGAGTTCCTCTCCCTCGGGTGGGATTGCACCGAACCTGTCCTTCATGCGTGCCTTGAATGCTGTAATGTCGCGTTCTTCGGTTATTGAGTCGAGTTCGCGGTAGAGCAGTATGCGTTCATTGCTGTCGGGGACATATGTCGCAGGGAAAAGAAGTTCGAGGTCGCTCTCTACGAAGCACTCCTTCACATACCTCTCGGCACTGTTGCTGTTCTCTTCTTCCTCGCTTAATATGTCGCTGAACTCTTCGTCCTTCAGTTCGCGTACGGCCTCGGCAAGTATCTTCTGGTAGGTCTCGTATCCGAGGTCGGCAATGAATCCGCTCTGTTCGGCACCCAATAGGTTGCCTGCGCCACGAATGTCGAGGTCCTGCATTGCTATGTGTATGCCGCTTCCGAGTTCACTGAAACTCTCTATAGCTTCGAGCCTTCGGCGTGCATCTGTGCTGAGGTTTTCGCGGGGTGGTGTCAGCATATAGCAGAATGCCTTGCGCTTGCCCCGTCCTACACGGCCTCGCATCTGGTGCAGGTCGCTGAGACCGAAGTTCTGCGCCTGATTTATTATGATGGTGTTTACGTTGGGTATGTCAATTCCGTTCTCGACAATGGATGTGGCTATGAGTACATCGAAATCGTGGTTAATGAACTCGTATAGTCTCTTTTCCAACACGGCAGGCTCCATCTGTCCATGTCCTATGCATACACGTGCATCGGGGATATGTCGTCTTATGAGGTTGGCCAGCTCTTCCATACCCGATATCCTGTTTGTAATAAAGAAGACCTGGCCGTTACGGCTGAGTTCGAAGTTTATCGCTTCCTTTATGACTTCGGCATCGAAGTTGTGTATCTCGGTCTGTATCGGGTAGCGGTTGGGTGGCGGTGTCTGTATCATAGATAGGTCTCTTGCTCCCATTATGGAGAACTGTAGTGTACGCGGAATCGGCGTCGCTGTCAATGTGAGAGTATCGACATTCACTTTCAGTTGGCGCAATTTTTCCTTTACCGATACACCGAACTTCTGTTCCTCATCAATGATGAGCAGTCCAAGGTCCTTGAATCTTACCTCTTTGCTTGTGAGCTTGTGAGTGCCTATTACAATATCTGTCTTGCCTTCCTTTATATCTTCGAGTACCTTCTTTGTTGATGCTGTGCTGCGTGCGCGGCTAAGGTACTCGATGTTGCAGGGGAAATCCTTCAGGCGTTCCTTGAAGGTGAGGTAGTGCTGGTAGGCAAGTACGGTCGTAGGAACAAGCACTGCAACCTGCTTGCCGTCGGTTGCAGCCTTGAATGCTGCACGGATGGCAACCTCGGTCTTTCCGAACCCCACATCGCCGCACACAAGACGGTCCATAGGACGTTTGCGCTCCATGTCCCGTTTTACCTCGTTTGTAGCCTTCAGCTGGTCGGGTGTGTCCTCATATATGAAACTTGCTTCCAGTTCATTCTGCATATAACTGTCGGGCGAGAATGCAAATCCCTCTTCCCTGTTGCGTTGCGAATAGAGTTTGATGAGATCACGTGCAATGTCTTTTATTTTCTTTTTGGTGCGCTCCTTCATGCGCTCCCATGCGCCTGTGCCCAGTTTGTTCACAGCCGGCGGTTCCCCTTCCTTGCCGCGGTACTTCGATATCTTGTGCAGGTTGTGTATCGATACAAAGACAATATCGTCGTTCCTGTATATTAGTTTTATGGCCTCCTGGGTTGATTTGCCGTTGGGAATGCGTACAAGTCCGCCGAATTTACCTACACCATGGTCAATGTGTACAATGTAGTCGCCGATGCCGAACTCCTTAAGCTCCTTTATGGTTAGCGCGACTTTACCGTTGCGTGCCCTCTCGCTCCTCAAACGATAGTTGTGGAAGCGGCCGAAAAGCTGATGGTCGGTAAAGAATGCAACTTTCAGCGTATTGTCGCAATAGCCTTCGTGTATGGTGTGTCCAACCGGTGTGAAGGGGATGTCGTCGCCTCTCTCTTCAAAGATGGCCCTCAATCTTTCAGCCTGGTGAAGGTCGTCGGTGAGCAGGAACAGCCTGTATCCCTTTTCGATAAGTCTCTCGAAATTCTGTGTCACAAGGTCAAAATCCTTGTGGAACAGCGGTTGGGGTGAAGTGTCGAACTTCACCTTTGTCTTTACTTGCCCATTGCTGCGCATTGCCCAATGCTTTACGCTCTTTGAGTACTCCTCGAGCTCGGTTGCCGACATGAGCTCCGGCATTTCCGGCAACTCGTCGTCCGACAATTTTGCCTGTAGGGTAAACCCTTCGCTGCGCAGCTTCTCAATGCATCCTTTTATGAATTCGAAGTCCTTTGTGACAAGTATAGTGTTTTTGGGAAGGAATTCCGTTATTGCTACCGACTCCTTCCCGGTTATTTTGGGGACAATGACAGCTTCGTCGGTGCGCTCCCTTGACAACTGGCTCTCTACCTCAAAGCTCCTTATACTCTCGACATAGTCTCCAAAGAAGTCGATACGGTATGGAAATTCCGATGAAAAGGAGAAAATATCGATTAGACTGCCTCGTACTGCATACTCTCCCGGAGCATATACATATGTCACCTCCTTGAACCCCAATGCAGCCAATCTTTTTTCCACTTCGTCGCGTGCAATGGTCTCTCCTGCCGATATCGTAATGCTCTTCTCCTCAAGGTCGCTCTGCGACGATACCTTTTCGGCAATGGCATCGGGGTGTGTCACAATGATGAGGCCTTCCTTTCGGCGACGGCTCGACAGCCTGCTCATAACTTCAGTACGCAGTATGCGGTTGGCCTCATCTTCCTGCCCGTATCTCATTGCTCTTCGGAACGATGAGGGGAAGAAAAGTATATCCTTGTCACCGGTTACCTGTGTCATGTCGTGATAGAAATATCCGGCCTCCTCGGCATCGTTCATCACTACAAGGAGTGTCTGTGTCGGAGCCTTCTGTTTCAGTCCGCAAAGCACCATTGCGGCACTGCTGCCCAATAATCCCTCAAGGAGAACACACTTTTTGTTCCCCTCTTCCCTCAACTGCATCAGGGCATCTACACCCGGATGTGCAGAGTATATGTGTTGTATATCTTCCGCCTTCATCTTTCTTCCATTGCAAAAATAGCCAAAAATCTTGCTTTACAGTTCGTCAAACTCTCTTCTCTTCGCAAATTAATGTATAAAATTTCTTAAAAACAGCCTTAATTGTTTTATTGTTGTATATTTGCATATGACAATACCGCATGTTATGGAAAAATATATCTATAGTCTTGAGATGAAGGTGCGCGATTATGAGTGCGATATTCAGGGTGTTGTAAACAACGCTAACTATCAGCACTACATGGAGCATGCACGCCATGAGTTCCTGGAGTCATTGGGCGTGAGCTTCGGCAAGCTGCACGACGAGGGCATCGATCTCATGGTCTCCAAGATAACAATTGAATACAAGCGGCCACTGCACGGCAGTGACAGGTTTGCGGTACGAATAAATATGCAGCGCAAGGGTGCAAAACTGGTAATCCTGCAGGATATATACAATCTTGCCGACGGTAACCTCGCCACAAAAGGTGAGGTCGAGGTCATATGTCTGAGGAACGGACGTCTTACACGTGGCGAGATATTCGAAGAACTGCTGGGCGGTTATATTGCTGACAAAGAAGTGTATTGATATGGAAATTGTATTGAGTCTTGTTGTTTTTGTAGGTGTGTATTCTTTGATATTCGTCGTAAAGAGTATGTTTTCCCGCCCCGATGTGAAGGCTAAGCCTATTATGGGTGAGGCTTTTCCTACAGTTGAACTCTTTGAGATGCGGCAACCTCAAGAGCCGCCTGCACCATCCCGTCCGGTTGTATCCAGAAGGGCTGCAGCTCCGGCTCCTAAGCCTGTAATTGTTGCAAGCGAGGAGAAACATACCGTTGAGAAGGTGCATGGCCGAATCCAATTGGGCAACAGGTCCGAAGCAAAGAAAGCGTTTATCTATTCCGAGATTTTCAAGAGAAAATATTGAACGATTCTCCCGATGTTGCACACATCGGGATATACTATAAAGACAAACATAAAAACTGAATTACTATGAGCTACCGCATTATGACAGCAGCAGAGGCTGCATGCTATATCAACAATGGAGACGGTGTGGGAATTAGCGGCTTTACCCTTTCGGGTACTCCCAAGACTGTGTTGCCCGAAGTTGCAAAGCGCGCCGAGGAGGCGCATGCTGCAGGAAAGCCCTTCAAAATAGACCTCTATTCGGGCGCATCCACAGGTGATGCCATTGACGGCGCGCTTACACGTGCCAATGCAATACGTTTCCGTGCTCCTTTCATCTCCAATCCTACCGTACGCAACTCCATAAATGCAAAAGAGATTACATATACCGACCTTCATCTCTCTCTCATGGCGCAGGACCTGCGTTACGGTTATATGGGCAAGGTGAATGTGGCGATACTTGAAGCAATAGACATAACACCCGACGGCAAGGTATATCTTACAACTGCAGGCGGTATTGGCCAGACTGTTGCCAATCTTGCCGACAAGATAATAATCGAACGTAACACATACCATCATACCATGGGTCTGCACGATGTCTATGAACCTCTTGACCCGCCTTATCGCAGGGAAATACCGATATTCAAGGCTTCGGACCGTGTAGGCAAACCGTATGTGCAGGTCGATCCCAAGAAGGTCATAGGTATTGTTGAGGTGTGTCTGCCCAACGAACAGGTCGTGTTCAAGGAACTTGACCCTGTAACACGCAAGATAGGCGAGAATGTGGTCGATTTCATAGTCAGCGACATGAAGCGTGGGACAATACCGGCCGAAGGCCTGCCGATACAGAGCGGAATCGGCAATGTTGCCAATGCTGTGCTGAAAGGTCTTGAGGAGGCTAACGGCATTCCGGCACTCGATCTCTACTCCGAGGTGTTGCAGGATTCCGTGATTAAACTCATGGAACTCGGTCGTGTGAAAGCCGGCAGTACCTGCTCTCTATCGTTGAGCCAGGAGTGTCTGCAGCATGTATATGACAATCTCGACTTTTTCAAGGACCGCCTTATCCTCCGCCCGTCCGAAATATCCAATCATCCCGAAATCATCCGTCGTTTGGGTATCATAGCAATGAATACGGCAATAGAGGTCGATCTCTATGGATGTGTGAATTCATCACACATTTGCGGCACACGCCTTATGAACGGTATTGGAGGCTCGGGTGACTTCGCGCGCAATGCATTTGTCTCAATCTTTACCTGTCCCTCGACACAGAAAGGCGGCATGATAAGTTCTATTGTCCCAATGGTTACACATGCCGACCACACCGAACATGATGTACGTGTGGTAGTTACTGAATGGGGCGTGGCCGATCTTCGTGGCAAGGGACCGGATGAACGTGCACGTCTGCTTATAGAGAATTGCGCACATCCCGACTATCGTAATCTCTTGTGGGACTATCTGAAGATTGCAAAGCGTGGTCATGTGTCGCATAATGTGGCTGCTGCACTTGGAATGCATGCAACCTTCGAGCGTGACGGTGATATGAGAAATACCGATTGGAGCCGTTTCGTATGATGAACAGGAAGAAACTGGTAACGGAAATGGGACGCATCGACGGCGATGCGTTCCGCTCTGCCGAAAAGCTTCCGCTTGTCGTTGTGCTCGACAACGTGCGTAGCCTTCATAATGTCGGCTCTGTGTTCCGCACAGGCGATGCCTTTCGCGTGGAGCGTATTGTGCTCTGCGGAATAACGGCAACGCCACCGAGTGCCGAGATACACAAGACTGCACTTGGAGCCGAAGATGTTGTGGCTTGGCAATATCATGAATCGACAATGGATGCGGTAGAGGCTCTTCGTAACGAAGGGTATAAGGTGTTCTCTATAGAACAGTGTGAGGGCAGTGTTGCATTGCAGGATTTTCCGGCAGTGCATGGTGAACGTTATGCAGTTGTGCTCGGCAACGAGGTGAAGGGTGTGCAGCAGTCTGTCGTTGATGTATCGGAGGGTGCAATAGAGATTCCTCAGTTCGGTACCAAGCACTCTCTGAATGTTTCTGTCACAGCAGGAATGGTCATTTGGGAGTTCGCCAAGAAAATGGGAATGGTTGTTGAAGGTGAAAGGTGGACACAATAATATTATACACAAACACAATGAATTTACAGTTTGGAGTTCTCCTCGTATTGCCAACATGGAACTAATGCTGAACCACTTTAAGGCATCTTCGTTATAATCATATGTTTTCCAGGTTATTGTCGATGAATTCCCATTTTGCTTTCAGGTAATCTATCATCATAATTCTTGCTGCTTGGGGTGATACAAATTCATCGCCGTTTTCTGTTCGGTTGTCTTCAATAAGATTCTTGTTGTGGATTTCCCAATTAAGTTTTTCGGAAAGTTCGATAAGGCGGCCTTCTTGTTCTATAAAGGCTATCAGTTCCGGCAGCATCGGTTTGATTCTGCTCCAAACCTCTTTTAGTGTTTCGCGGAACGGCTCGTATTTTAGCATTTCAGGCATGTATATTACATTTCTGTTAATCCATTTGTTGCTTGTGCTTGGAATAAATGACTTATAATCGAAGTCCCAGACTGGGCCGCAATACCACTTGTCATTGTTTATGTCTTTGTATGTGTACCAACTGTTCGGCCCATTAGGCTCTGGCGTTCCCGAAATTTCAAATATAAGCCATTGGGCAGCCCAAGATTCCATGTCAATGTAATTTTCCATTACTTCGGCTATCTTGTTTTCGCCGAAAAGCCTGTCGATGTTCATCAAATAGCTATAAATATATTTGAACTGGCTTTCATTGCCATCATCTATTTTGGGCTCCTTTATGCTTAGCTTGTGGACATCGCCATGCATGTTTGGCATAATCCACTCCCATTGATCTTCGTTTGTGCCTCTGTCAAGTTCTATGATATATCCACCTGAAATCTTGTCGGGTGATGTATCGTATTTGGACATTTCATTTATATTTATCCTATCATCGTTAATTTTTACTTGTTCGACAAGTTGATATGTGCCACGATGGGTTCCATTGAGTACAAGTTCAACAAACCGGTATCTCGGTGTCCAATTATGAATGTCAAGTTTCGCTGAAAGCCACCAGGCGACACTGTTCCTCAGCATTGTCTTGTCGCGGTAGTTGGCTATAAGGCACCATTTTTTGTCTTTGGGCATTCCCAGAATACCTTGTTTGCTGTCTAATTTTATAGTGTATGAACGTTTCTTTATGAACGTGTACCAAGAGGAGTTGCCTCTGCCGTGTATTTGTATATTCTGCAAGTTCAGGTTATACTTGCTGTTCCCGTCACAAATCTCAATTGTGGCACCTTCATAAACATCTTTGTTTGCGACCTCTTCCCCTGAATGGGTATTTATGTAAACTACGGGCAATCCGGTGTTTGTGTAATTGTTTTTTTCTGCCGGCTCTTGGTACTTTTCATCGTCAGAGCATCCTGACAACAAAAGAGTGATGGTCAAAAACATGGTCATGAAGGTTGTTTTTCTCATAGTGGCGATTTTTTACAAGGTTCTCCGTTGGGCAGTTTGCGGAGAGTATCCATAAAAAAGTAGGCTACCCTCCTTGCATCCTTGTAGGTATCGCCAAACACCTGAATATACGCACGGAAAGGCAGCCCACAAGTGTGAACTGCTCCGTACCTCGTATATTCAATGTTTTAATTTGGCGATTTTACAAGAATTGAGGCACCGCTTTTGAAATTATTATGTCCCGTAGGACAATGCAAAGATATTGAATTTGTTCAAGCTACATAAATTTTGGCCATATTTTTTATATAGCTCATGTTTTTGAATAAGCTCTTTAAAATAAACAGTCCCGCTGTTTTAATTCTTTGCTTTCAGCCCGTTTCCTAAAAAAAAGCAAAGCGTGCTGTAGTATGCCAAAAAATGCGTAACTTTGCGGAGTTATTATAATATAATTTACTCTGTCAATAATAATTTAATAAATAATAGGCCGTATGAAAGAGTTCTTCAAGGTTCTCAAACGCTTTGTTCCGCCATACAAGAAGTATCTGTTCATGTCGCTCTTCTTCACATTGTTGTCGGCGATACTGAATGTCTTCTCGTTCATGGTGATAATACCAATCCTGCAGATTCTGTTCAAGATAAGTGACACATCGGCGGTTGAGTTCATCCCCTGGAGTGAGCTCAGTGCCGGCAATGCAAAGGATGTCATAGTAAACAACGCAACCTATTACATCAACGACTTTACAGCCGAACACGGTGCTTCGCTCATGTTGCTGTTGCTGGGATTCTTCCTTGTCTTTATGACACTGTTGAAGACGGCGGCCTACTTTGCATCTTCTGCCTCGATAATCCCTTTGCGTACGGGTATCGTCAGGGATATGCGTACAAGATTGTACGACAAAGTCGTGAGCCTGCCCATAGGCTTCTTCTCCAATGAACGCAAGGGAGATATTATAGCTCGTATGACCGGTGATGTGAGCGAGGTCGAGAATTCGATTGTCACATCACTGGATATGCTCATCAAGAATCCGATATTCATTGTAATATACTTCGGGACATTGCTCTATGTGAGTTGGGAGTTGACGCTGTTTACCATATGCGTGATTCCTGTGCTCGGATGGATAATGGGTAGAGTGGGCCGTAAGCTCAAGGCAAAGTCGCTCGTTGCCCAGCAGAAATTGGGCGAGACAACATCGCAGATGGAAGAGACACTTGGGGGCTTGCGTATCGTAAAGGCATTCCTGGCCGAGAAGAAGATGTCCGGCCGTTTCCTCAAGTGCAGCAACGAACTGCGTCAGGCTACAATGAAGGTTACCATGCGTCAGGCATTGGCTCACCCAATGAGTGAATTCCTGGGTACCTGTGTAATCGTTATTGTACTTTGGTTCGGCGGAACACTCATATTGGGTGACGATTCTCCAATCTCTGCACCGGCATTCATCTATTACCTCACAATACTTTATAGCATAATAAACCCGCTGAAGGAGCTGTCCAAGGCTTCGTACAACATTCCGCGCGGTCTTGCATCAATGGAACGAATAGATGCCATACTCAATGCCGAGAATCCTATAGTGGATGGCGAGAAAGGCATTGAGATACCCGATATGAAAGAGGGTATAGAGTACAGGAATCTTACATTCTCATATGACGGCGAGCGCAATGTGCTCAAGAATATAAACCTCAAGATAGAGAAGGGAAAAACTGTAGCTCTTGTCGGTCAGTCGGGTAGCGGTAAGTCCACAATGGTTGACCTTATCCCCCGGTACTATGATGTACAGCAAGGAGAGATTTGTATCGATGGTGTCAATGTCAAGGATATGAAGGTGAAATCGTTGCGTGCTCTCATCGGTAATGTGAACCAGGAGGCAATCCTTTTCAACGACAGTTTCTACAACAACATTACTTTCGGTGTGGAGAATGCCACAATGGAACAGGTGATAGAAGCTGCCAAGATTGCCAATGCACATGACTTCATTATGGAGACAGAGGATGGCTACGACACCAACGTGGGTGACCGTGGTTGCCGTCTGTCGGGCGGTCAGCGTCAACGTATAAGCATTGCGCGTGCAATACTCAAGAACCCTCCTATACTTATCCTTGATGAGGCTACATCGGCTCTTGATACCGAAAGCGAGCGTCTTGTTCAGGAGGCTCTCGAACGTCTTATGAAGACACGTACAACAATTGCCATTGCACACCGTCTCTCTACAATCAAGAATGCCGATGAGATTTGCGTGTTGCGTGACGGCGAGATAGTAGAACGTGGAAAGCACGACGAACTTATAAAGCTGAACGGAGTTTATAAGCGTCTCAATGATATGCAATCGTTGTAAATGATGAAGAGTGTAGCTCTCTTTTGTGCCGCTTCGGAAAGCATAGATTCCATTTATGTCTCGGCTGCTGCCGAGGTGGGTGCCATGTTGGGCCGTATGGGTGCGACATTGGTCTATGGCGGAGCCCGTTTCGGCCTTATGGAGGCGACCGCTAAAGCCGCCAAAGCTGCAGGTGCCCGTGTAGTGGGTGTAGTCCCCCATATTCTTGAGGAGCGTGGAAGGGTGAGCCTTCTGCCCGATGAGAAGGTTCCTTGCAATAATTTGAGTGAGCGTAAGGATATAATGCTTCAGCGGAGTGATATCCTTGTTGCATTGCCTGGCGGTGTGGGCACTCTCGACGAGATATTCCACGTTATGGCAGCGGCTACTATTGGCTACCATAAGAAACGTGTGGTACTGTATAATGTAAACGGCTTCTGGAACGGCTTGTTGTCGCTCCTTGAAGAGATGGCCAGAGGTGGTTTCGTACGTTGCGACCTTGACAGCATATTGGCTGTGGCAGGCAATATTGAAGAGTTGAACGAATTTATAATGGAGGTATGATATGGCGAGAGTAATAGGTATAGGTGAAACGATCCTCGATATTCTGTTCAAGAATGACCAGCCAGTAAAGGCTGTTCCTGGTGGCTCTGTATATAACAGCATAATATCCCTTGGCAGGATGGGGGTCGATACATCTTTTATAAGTGAGGTAGGCAACGACCGTGTAGGAAAGCTCATTCTTGCTTATCTGAAGGAGAGTGGCGTGGATGCATCGTCGGTATGTTGCTTCAACGATGGAAAGTCACCGCTTTCTCTTGCCTTCCTCGATGAAAATAACGACGCCGACTATCTGTTCTACAAGGATTACCCGAATAACCGTCTCGAGGTTGAATTTCCCGTAATATACCCAGGTGATATAGTCCTCTATGGCTCCTACTTTGTGCTTAACCCAGTTCTGCGTTCAAAGACTAAGGCCTTTCTGGAGTATGCCCACGAGCAGGGCGCATTGCTCTTCTATGACATCAACTTCAGGAAGAATCATGTTGCCGAACGTATCAAGTTGGCAGAATCACTTATCGAGAATCTTGAGTTTGCCGATATTGTACGTGGCTCTGCCGATGATTTCACGCATCTTTACGATATTACCGATGCCGAAAAGATATATAAGGAGAAAATCAAGTTCTATTGCCCTAACTTTATCTTTACCAGTGGCGGTAACGGTGTAAGGCTATTCACTCCGGGAAATGTATCATCGTTCGATGTGCACAAGGTAAATGTAGTGAGTACCGTGGGTGCAGGTGACAATTTCAATGCAGGAGTGCTTTATGGTCTTTTGCGTGAAGGTATAACACGTGATACATTGCCGCAAATGACACCGGAGCAGTGGAATGCAGCCATGGAATGCGGTCTTGACTTCAGCGCGCACACATGTACTCTTATAGAAAATCATATCGATAAGTTCTGGGCGGCCAGCTACAGGCAAACAAAATAACTTTGTTTATGGAAGGACCGAAGCGTAGAATATCCTTTTTATTTGTACTCACTGCGGTTATATTGCTTGTGGGAGTACGTTCTATGCCTCATCACCACGGTTGTGCAACCTTGTCGTCGGGTGAAGTGGTGGCGGTCACCCACTTCGGATATGGTCATTGCGACGATTGTGAACATTCTCACTGTAGTGATACCCATACCCATGACCATGAAAGGGAGCAGTGTTGCGACGATACGGAATATTATAGCCGCTTGAACGACAAGGGTCCGGAACTGGGCAAGAAGAGTTTTGTGCAGCCCCTGGTGTGTATTGCTGTTCCACAGTTTGTTCTTGCTCCACAACCGGGAAATGCATCACTCGGCGGCAGTTTCTATATACTGAAAATTCCCGACCGAGGAGTCACATTCTCACCTCTTCGTGCACCTCCTGTTGTATAATCCCTATCGCTAAAGGATTGTATAACAGTGGACTGTATATATGCGGTCCGATTCAGATTATTGAACTCAATTTAATTTTACTATGAAGAAAATATTTTTTGCAGCAATGGCATTTGCTGTATTAAGCTGTGGCGGACATAGCCATGAGCATAGTGAGGAGGCTGCTCACGAACATTCACATGTACATGCGTTTACTGCATATACTCCACATATGGAATTCTTCATGCAGCACGAGGGGCTTGTTGTCGGTGAAAAATCGTGCATAACGCTTTATGTAACAGATTTGGAGAATTTCAAACCGGTTGGCTCCAATGTTGCCACTGCAATATTGAAGGTTGGTGACAAGGAGCAGAAGATGCAGGTTGAGACACACGATAAAGGTATCTTCCATTTCGATTTTATTCCCGATGTTGCAGGCGAGGGGCACCTTGGGTTCGAGGTCGGCGGCAATTCGGCTCATTTCCATATTGAGGTGCATTGCGGTCACAATAATGATGAGGCCCATACCCATGAACATTCAAGTGATGAGCATAACCATGGCGAGGCTCACGCACACGGTCATTCAGGCCATGACCATAATCATGGCGATGCTCACGCTCATGAGCATTCTGGTGAAGACCATAACCACAGCGAAGTTCATGTTCACGACCATTCAGGCCACGGTATCGTAACAGAAGGCAAACCAGGTGATATCCCATTGAGCAAAGAGCAGAGTTGGAAGATAGATTTTGCAACAGATATAGCTGCAGAGGAATCTTTTGCAGGTGCTGTGAAGGTTGCGGCAAAGGTCGAGGCTGTACCGTCGAACTTCACTACCATTGTTGCTACAACAAGCGGCAAGGTACAGTTTGCCGGGAATCTTGTAGTAGGCAAGAATGTAGCTGCCGGCGAAGCTGTGTTCTACCTCGAAGGCGGTGATGTAACTGACAATGATGCTGCGGTGAAGTTTGCTGAGGCCGAGAGCAACTATGAGCTTGCGAAAGCCGATTTTGAAAGAAAAAAGCTCCTTTTTATCGACAAGATTGTGTCGGAGCGTGATTATCAGGCTGCCGAGGCAGCATACAAGCAGGCCGAAGCCCGTTTCAATAGCATGAAACGCCATTTCGGTAATGGCAAGGTGACTCTCTGCTCGACAATCGGCGGCTACGTGTCGGAGCTCCTTGTTTCCAACGGTGACTATGTAGAGCCGGGAACTCCACTTGCCAAGGTACAGCGTAATGGCGATGTTAATATATCGGCAGAATTGCCGGTGCGTTACGCAGCACAGCTGTCGTCAATAGAGTCTGTAAACATAGAACTGCCTTCTGGCAATGTTGTCAATGTAGAGGAGAACGGCGGTCGCGTGTCGGTTGTAGGCAGTTCGGTAAACAACTGCAACATGTTGCCATTTACGGTGACGGTAGGCGAACTGGAAGGTGTTGTTCCCGGCAGTGTGGTAACTCTTTATATCAACTCTGCCGACGAGAAGAGCCCCGGTGTCACTCTCCCGCGTACAGCCATTGTCGAGGAGATGGGCAGCTTCTTCGTCTTTGTGCAGAATAGCCCGGTATCGTTCGAGAAGCGTAGTGTTGAGGTTGGTGAAACAGACGGTTATCGTGTTAAAATCGTAAGCGGTGTGAAGGCAGGAGAGCGTGTGGTGACAAAGGGAGCGATATCCTTGAAACTCTCGCAGGGTGCAGCTGCACTCGACCCGCACGCAGGTCATGTACATTAATTTGAGAGAGCTATGCTTAACAGGATAATAAAGTTTTCGTTGAACAACAGGCTGTTTATATTGCTTGCAGTCGTGTTGGTTACAATAGGAGGTATCCATTCAGCCAAGAATATCGAGGTGGATGTGTTCCCCGACCTTACAATGCCTACGGTTGTCGTGCTTACAGATGCTGACAATATGGCTCCCGAAGAGGTGGAACGTCTTGTGACCTTCCCTATTGAGACAGCTGTGAACGGTGCTACGAATGTGCGTCGTGTACGTTCTTCGTCGTCGCAGGGATTCTCTTTCGTGTGGGTGGAGTTCGACTGGGGCATGGATATCTATCGTGCGCGCCAGATAATTAGTGAGAAGTTGGGACATCTGTCAGGTCAGATGCCCGACGGTGTTGTACCTATGCTTGCTCCCCAGTCGAGTGTGATGGGTGAGATTATGTTCGTTGGTATGCAGGCCGACAGTACATCAATGATGGAGTTGCGTACTTTAGCCGAGTGGGTGGTCAAACCGGCTGTACTTGCAACAGGTGGTGTATCCAATGTGACAATCATAGGCGGTGACTACAAGCAGTATCAGGTTCTTGCCGACCCTGTGAAGATGGAGATGTTCGGTGTTACAATGGCAGAACTGGAGAGTGCGGTAACCGCCATGAGCGTGAATATCGGTGCAGGTGTTGTGCGCGACTATGGTAATGAATATAATCTCCGTGGCATTGGTCGCAGCAACGATGTTGAGCAGTTGGGCAGCACTTTGGTGAAGGCCGACGGTAATACGAAGGTGCGCGTTGCCGACGTTGCCGATGTTGTTGTGGCTCCGGCTGTGAAGCAGGGATATGCTGCTCAGAACGGTGAGCCATCTGTAATACTCTCAATCTCAAAGCAACCGGGTATCAATACATTAGAGGTTACAGACAATATCGAACGTAACCTAAAGGATATTGCAAAATCGTTGCCGTCCGATGTGAAACTCGACACAAAGATTTTCCGACAGGCCGACTATATACAGGCTTCGGTGAACAATGTTGGCAGTTCGCTTCTCGAGGGTGCAATCTGTGTAGTGCTGGTATTGCTTCTCTTCCTCACCAGCTTGCGTTCCACTCTGATATCGTTGCTTGCAATACCTCTCTCGCTTTTGGGTACCATTATTGTTCTCTACCTAATGGGAATGGATATAAACACCATGACCTTGGGCGGTATGTGCATTGCCATAGGCTCATTGGTAGATGATGCCATAATCGATGTGGAGAATGTGTATAAGCGTCTGCGTGAGAACCACAGGCTGCCAAAAGAGGAGCGTAAGAGTACATTCAACATAGTGTTCGATGCCTCGTCCGAGATAAGGGCATCCATAATACATGCCACCTTGATCATAATGGTTACATTCATGCCTCTCTTCTTCCTGAGCGGTCTTGAGGGGCGTATGCTCAAACCGCTCGGAATAGCATACCTCATAGCCTTGTTGATGTCGCTTCTTGTGGCGATGACCGTTACACCTTTGCTTTGCAAGATGCTTCTTTCCGGCGATAAGTTTCTCACTCGTGCCGAAAAGAAGAACTGGGTTGACCGCTCGTTGCTTACAGGTTACAGCACATCGCTTTCGTGGGTGATGAAATATGGCAAGTTCTTTGTGTGTGCACTTCTTCTGCTCTTCATATCCTCGTTATTCCTTTTCGGCAATATGGGTCGCAGTTTCCTTCCCGAGTTCAACGAAAAGGCACTTACCATTGCTGCCGTTTCGCGTCCGGGAGTGTCGCTTGAAGAAAGCAACAAGATTGGTGCAGCCATCGAGAAAGAGCTCCTGCTTATACCCGAGGTTACAAGCACTGCTCGCAGGACCGGCCGTGGCGAGCTCGATGAGCATTCGCAGACCTCAAACGGGGCCGAAATAGATGTGAACTTTGTTTTGGGTGAGCGCAGCAAGCAGGAATTCCTGGCCGAAGTGCGTGCTCGCCTTGCAACCATACCCGGTGTGGTAACATCTGTAGGTCAGCCTCTGGAACACCGTATCGACCATATGGTGTCGGGAACGCAGGCCGACTTGGCTATTAAGATATTCGGTGATACATTGTCCACGCTTTTCCGTAAAGGAAAGGAGATTGAGGAGTTGCTGAAGGCATTCCCCGAGGTTGTCGATGTGAATGTAGAACAGCAGGTCGAAACGCCACAGATACAGATCAGGGCAGACCGTGAAAAGCTTGCCTACTTCGGTATAACGATGGAGGGATTCAATGCCTTTGTCGAGGCCTCTTTCCCGGGAAAGAAGGTTGGCAGTGTATATGAGGCGGAACGTAGCTTCGACCTTATAATCCGTCTCAACAAGGATTACACCGAGAGTATCGAGGGGGTGAAACGTGCGTTGATAGATACTCCCAATGGAAAAGTACCTCTTGAGGATGTCGCCCGGATTGTCTCTGTTGGCGGCCCGGGAAGCATTAGCCGTGAGAATGTGCAACGTAAAGTCGTCGTGTCGGCAAACATAGCAAGCAGCGATGTTGCGGGAACTGTTGAGCGTGTGGCAAGCTATCTTGATAAGGAGCTTGAGCTCGGAGAGGGGTACAGGCTCGAGTTTGGCGGTCAGTTCGAGAGTGCCGAATCGGCATCGCGTACTCTGTGGCTTACAACGTTGGTTGCAATACTTGTGGTGTTTGTGCTGTTGTACAGTGAGTTCAAGAGTGCGCTGTTGTCGGCTGTAGTTCTGCTAAACCTTCCGCTTGCACTCATAGGCGGCATATTGGCAACCTATTTTACATCGGGAGTGATGAGCATTCCTGCAATAATAGGTCTTATAACACTCTTCGGTATAGCTACACGTAACGGAATTCTGCTTGTATCACGTTACCGGCATTTGCGTCAGGATGGTGTTCCGCTCGACGAGGCTGTTGTCATAGGTTCTGCCGATCGTCTTACTCCAATCCTAATGACTGCATTCACATCTGCATTGGCACTTGTGCCTATGATTATAAACGGTTCGGCATCGGGTAACGAAATCCAGAGTCCAATGGCGGTAGTAGTGCTCGGCGGCCTTCTCTCCTCTACCTTGCTGAATATATATATAATCCCTATAGTTTATCGTTGGGTTGTGAAAAGAGGATGGGTATAAGAAATCATTCTTGAGTATCAGCGTTGGAGCGGCATGCCGCTCCAACGCTTTTTTTATGTTATGTGGTTTAAGAGGATAAGCTCCTTTGGTGTTCAATGGCGGCCATGTATATAGCCATGCATCCAACAATGACGCTATTGATTCCAACGGAATAATTACTGTCAACGGCGGTGTTGTACTTGCTTCGGGAACAAATGCGCCCGAAGAGGGTTTCGACTGTGACAACAACCGGTTTGTGGTGAATGGCGGTATCCTGATGGGTACAGGCAGTGCCAACAGCTCCGTTACATCGTCATCGCAGCCTTATGCATCGGTATCCTCAGTGACGGTGTCTCAAGGCAAGTATCTTACAGTTAAGAACAGTTCGGGCAATGTGATGTTCTCATACCGATGCCCTAATACGGTAAATAGCGCAACCGTGCTGCTCTCCTCACCGGAATTCACTTTATCGTCGCACACACTCATGTATGGCGTTACGTCAGTGTCGGGCGTAAGCGAGAGCTATTTTAACGGGGCATTTACCATTGGTGGAACTGCGACAGGAGGCTCTTCAAAGAGTTTTACACCAAGTACAAGATAAAAAATGGAGAGATGTAAAAGCTGTGTGCCTGCATTTGAATGCAGGCACACAGCTTTTACATAGTTTTTACATCTTGCAGAATTTTATTATTCTCTTAAAAATGTTATATTTGCAAAAATACGTTTATGGGATACACTATGCAACTTAAAAATGGGACAGAACTTCAAGGTGGCCGTTACAGAATAGAGAAAATATTGGGTCAAGGCGGTTTTGGAATAACTTATCTTGCCGAACAGACCGGCCTTGGGCGTAAAGTTGCCATCAAGGAGTTCTTCATGAAGGAATTTTGCAACCGCAATGCCGAGACCTCTCAGGTGTCTGTGGGTTCCAAAGGTAGTAGCGAACTTGTTGAGCGTTTCCGCGAAAAATTTCTCAAGGAGGCCCGTCGTATTGCCTCTCTTGAACATAAGAATATAGTTCCTGTCATTGATGTTTTTGAGGAAAACGGTACAGCCTATTATGTGATGAAATATATGGGTGGCGGCAGTCTTTCCGATAAGGTGGCGGCCGGTGCGCTTCCCGAGGCCGATGCTCTCCGTTACATACGTCAGATAGCCTCGGCACTCGACTTTGTTCACGGTAAGCTCATGATGCACCTTGATGTAAAGCCTGCCAATGTGTTGCTTAGTGACGACGACGAAGCCGTGCTCATAGACTTTGGTCTCGCTAAGCAGTACGACGATGCCGGCACCCAAACCAGCACCACACCCGTTGGCATCAGCCATGGCTATGCCCCCATGGAACAGTACAAGCGTGGCGGTGTAGGTACCTTCTCACCTGCCACCGACATATATTCGCTTGGTGCAACACTTTATAAATTGGTTACCGGCAACACCCCTCCCGAGGCAAACGATGTGGCTAATGATGGCTTGCCGGAGTTGCCGCAGCACCTATCGTCAAACGTACGTGCCGCTATTGAAGCCGCTATGCAGTTCCGTCTCAAGGAACGTCCGCAGAGCATCGGGGAGTTTTTGGAGATAGTTGAAAGTGGAAAGTTGAAAGTTGAAAGAGGAGAGATGAAAGATGACAGTGATGGCGTTGAAGATTGTCCCCCTGTCCTTAGGGGGACGAGCGCAGCAGAGGGGGTAAATGATTCCTCGGCCACTGACGATGGCGCAACGGTTGTCGGCAACTCCTCCGGTTCTTGTCATCCTGAACGTAGTGAACCATCGGTCGACGCCCGAAGGGGCCAAAGTCAAGGATCTTATAAACACGCAAATAGAGAGATTCTTCCTCCCTCCGGTCGTCAGAATGACAACAGTGGAGAGTGGAGAGATGAGAGTGGAAAGCGGAGAGATGAGAGTGGAAAGTGGAAAGATGATATAGTACAGGGCACAAACGAGGGTGATTCGGAAGTTACTTTCGCTTTTCGGGACAAGCCATCAACATCTCCTATAGAGCGTAGCACCGAGGAGACTCATCTTGCGGGTGCTGTCATTTCGAGCGCAAGCGAGAAATCTCAATTCTCAGGTTCTTGTCATCCTGAACGTAGTGAACCATCGGTCGACGCCCGAAGGGGCCAAAGTCAAGGAACTCATAAACACGCAAATAGAGAGATTCTTCCTCCCTCCGGTCGTCAGAATGACAACAGTGGAAAGATGAGAGATGAAAGTGGAGAGGTGAAAGATGAAAGTGGAGAGATGAAATATGAAAGAAAGGGGCTCGGCGGCACATCCAAGAAAAAGTGGGCAATTATTATAGCTGTTCTCGTCATTGGTGCAGTTGCCGCACTGCTTGGCACACTGTCGGGTGGCGGCAGTGACGACACCGCCGCCGAACGCGAGCGCCTTGCCGCCATTGCCGAAGAACAACGCATAGAAGCCGAACGGCTTGCAGCCGAGCAACAGCGCCTTGAACAAGAACGCCTTGCCCAAGAAGCGCAGAACAGCAACGCTTAGAGCGTGAGCGCAAAGCCAAGGAAGAAGCCGAGAGAAAAGCAGCAGCCGAAGCCGCCGAACAAAAACGCAAGGAAGAAGAGCGCAAGCGCCTGGAGGCCGCTCAAACCCGCGGCACCATCAACGGGCACGACTATGTCGATTTAGGCCTCAGCATAAAATGGGCAACCTGCAATGTAGGCGCCAGCACCCCCGGAGACTACGGCAATTACTACGCCTGGGGCGAAACCACCACCAAGAGCGATTACAGTTCAAACACCAGCACCACATACGGCAAGCAAATGAGCAACATCGCCGGCAACCCTACCTGGGATGCCGCCCGCAAGAATTGGGGCAGCCCGTGGCGCCTCCCCACAAAAGCCGAGTTCCAAGAACTCATAGACAACTGCACCTGGGAATGGACCACCCGGAACGGCCATAACGGCTACAAAGTAACAAGCAAAAAGAACGGCAACAGCATCTTCCTTCCTGCCGCCGGTTGGTGCTACGGTGCGTCGTCCCTCTACCAGGGGTCCTACGGTTACTACTGGAGTGCTACGCCTAGCGAGGGCAATGCCGGCGGCGCGTGCCGCCTTGGCCTCCGCGAGGGTGACCGTGGCACGCATTGGAGCACCCGTTACCGCGGTTACAGTGTGCGCCCCGTTTCGGAGTAAAGTGTAAAGGTGAAAGTGGAAAACTGAAAGTTTGCGCAGCGAGTGGAAACCAAGTTCTCCTGTCCCGGCGGTTCTGTTATCCGCAGTTAACGGGTATCAGGGTCTTTCCCCCAAGATAACAACAGGATTTTAAAGTCCCTGCCTCGATCCCATCGTCCCAATGGGACAAAAGTTTTACTCTTTGCTCTGTACTCTGTACTCTTTGCTCTGTACTCTGTACTCTGTACTCTTTGCTCTGTACTCTGTACTCTGTACTCTTTACTCTCTTACATCTGTTCCCCACATCAGTTTCTCCTGCAGGTTCTGTATGAAAGAGTGTTCCTTGCGGCGTATTATAAGTTGTCTGTAGTCGGCCTTGCGCACTGTAATGGATGTTCCTTCGTTACAACTTTCGTTGCGCCCGTCAATGGCTATGAGGAAGTTGTGGCTACGGCTGCTTACCTTTATCTCTATGATTGTGCTGTCGCTTATGACCAGCGGCCTTGCGCTTAGGCTGTGGGGGGCAATAGGTGTAAGTACAAGTACATTGGCATCGGGGGCTATTATGGGACCTCCAACGCTGAGCGAGTAGCCTGTAGAACCCGATGGTGCAGCAACAATAAGTCCGTCGGCCTGGTACGTAATGCGGTCGCACCCGTCAAGTGTTACACACAGTGTCATCATAGATGAACTGTCGTGTTTCATTACCGCAATCTCGTTCAGCGCGAAAGGATAGTTCCTGAGGCTGTCGCCAACGGTGGTTGCTTCTATGATATTGTGCTGTTCAATCTCATATTCGCCTTTGTGGATTTTCTCTATCACATAGTCGATATTCTCGTTCGAAGTGGAGGTCAAGAATCCCAATCGTCCGGCATTTATACCCAATATGGGTATGTTCTTGCGGCCTATGCGGCTGGCTGTGCGCAACAGTGTTCCGTCGCCACCGAAACTGATGGCGACATCTGCCGTGAAGTCATTGTCTTGTATGAGCGTTCTGGACTCCGGCACAGTTATGCCTTCGCTCAAAAGGAATTTGTAGAATGGCTCGTCAATGGCAAAACTGTCGCCATATTTTACTATTGCATTGAACAATTGCCCAATGCTGTCCGATTTCTTTGACTGGTGTTTGTTACCGAATATTGCAAACTTCATCTCTCCTCTTTGTTTTCTTGTATTGAACTGGGCCTGCAGCACAACCCTTTTGCCATGTATAGGCAAAAAATGTTATTTACAGCAACCGCTTATTCCTATAGTTGTTGCAAAATTAAGAGATTTTATAATACAAAATTTTTTATTTATGCTATTTTTGCAAAAAATATTGATTAAACTACCCTATCATAGGTGTAGTGGAGGGAGGTTGTTTGAATTCATATCTTTTGACTTGTAAGGGAAACAACTCCTGATTTTTAGAAACAACAGGAAAATGAGAACCAAACTGAGTGTAAACATCAACAAGGTGGCGACTATTAGAAATTCGCGTGGTGGTAATAACCCCGATATTCTAAAGGTTGCCAAGGATTGTGAACTGTTCGGTGCCGATGGTATTACGGTACATCCCCGTCCCGATGAGAGACACATCCGCCGTACCGACGTTCCTGCTCTGCAGGCTATTCTCCGCACGGAGTTCAACATAGAGGGTTATCCGTCAAAGGATTTCCTTGAACTGGTATTGCGTGTACGCCCGTCACAGGTGACACTGGTACCGGACAAGCCGGGCCAGCTGACATCGGACAGCGGTTGGGATACCGAGAAGGAACAGGATTTCCTGCGGGATATCCTTAATGATTTGCGTGCTGCCGGCATACGCACATCCCTATTCATCGATGCCGATGTCCGCATGGCTGAATTTGCAGCATCGGCAGGTGCCGATAGGGTTGAGCTATATACCGGTCCATATGCCCATATGTATGCAAAAAATCGTGAAGAGGCAATAGCTCCTTTTCTTGAGACAGCTAAGAGGGTGAAGCAATTGGGAATAGGACTTAATGCAGGTCACGACCTCAGTCTTGAGAATCTTGCCTACTTTGTGGAGACAATACCGTGGGTCGATGAAGTGTCAATCGGGCATGCTCTAATCTGTGATGCATTGTACATGGGGCTTGAATCGACAATAGCCGCGTACAAGAACTGTTTGAAAGTTAATTCAAAATAAAACAAATACTATGGATCATTTCGTATTGGCTGCGCAGGCAGCAACCGAGGAACTGAGTGTTCTCAGTCTGGCAATGAAGGGTGGTTGGATTATGATTGTACTGGCCATTCTGTCAATTTTTGGCATATATAAATTCTTTGAGCGTTTCTTTGTGATAAAGAAGGCTACAAAGAAGAATCCTTTCCTGATTGACCGTTTGCGCGACAATATCATGGACCGCGATTTCAAATCGGCCGAAAACTATTGCGCAACACTCGACACACCGACATCCAGAGTGCTTGCCAAAGGTATAAAGGACTACAAGTTCGACAATACGGCAATACGTCAGGCCTTGGACAATAATGCCGGTCTTGAGATTGCTAAGCTTGAGAAGGGTATGCCTATTCTCTCTACCATTGCTGCAGTGGCGCCTATGCTCGGTTTTTTGGGTACAGTTACGGGTATGGTCCAGGCTTTCTGGAATATGTCAGAAGCTGGTAGCAATATCGATATCTCACTGCTGTCGGGAGGTATATATGAGGCTATGGTTACAACTGTTGCCGGTCTTATCGTTGGTATTATCGCTATCTTTGCACACAACTTCCTTGTTACAAGAGTCGATAAGGCGCAGAATGTAATGGAGGCTAATATCATTTCGTTCCTTGAGATGGTTACCGAGTGTAAGGAGCAGGAATGTGCAGATGTGCCCGTGACTGTCAATAACGATATTAATAATGACCCTAATACTGTAATTGTGGCAACGCCTGCATATAACGCAGCTCCCGCTCCTGCTGCGCCTGCATACACCGTTGCTCCTGCGGCGGCTCCCGCTCCTGCTGCGCCTGCATACACCGTTGCTCCTGCTGCAACTCCCGCTCCTGCTGCGCCTGCATACACCGTTGCTCCTGCGGTAGCTCCAGCCCCAGCTGCGCCTGCATACACTGCTGCTCCTGCGGCGGCTCCAGCCCCAGCTGCGCCTGCATACACTGCTGCAAATCCGGCTCCTGCATATACGGCGGCTCCAGCTCCAGCCCCAGCCCCAGCCCCGGGACAGGACAATACTGTTATAGACCAGAGTGTTCATCAATAAGAACGACAAATATGATAAAGAGAAGAACCAAGACAATAGGCGATTTTTCAATGTCGTCAATGACCGATATAATATTCCTGTTGTTGATATTCTTTATGATTACATCGACTGTGGTTCTGCCTAATGCCATAAAGGTGCTTCTTCCCCAAGGCAGTGAGCAGACTGCGGCAAAACCTTTGGCAAGAATTACAATAGATGCCGATGGCAATTATTTTGCTGCCTGGGGCAAAGAACGCAACAGGCACATACAAGAGGAAGATATTGTTCCTTTCCTTGTGGATTGCAGCACAAAGGATTCTACGATGTATGTGGCACTTTATGCCGATGAAACCGTTCCTTATGCTTCGGTGGTAAAGGTGCTGAATATTGCGAATGAGAACAAATTCAAGATGGTACTGGCTACACGCCGCCCCGATAAGGAATAATGAAGAATATATCCAAAGAAAGAATAATAGCAATATTGGCTACGGTGCTCATCCATGCCCTGTTGTTCTGGCTGTTGTATGAACTTGTGATTACAAAGCCTGAAAAACAGGAAGAGAACAGTTCTGTGATTCTGGGTGAATTCGAGGATGTGTTCGGTGAGGATTTTGAGATTACTGAGGTAGATGTGGCAGAAGATGCTTCCGCTGTATCACAGCCGGAACCGGCCGTAAGCGAAACTGTGCCTGAGCCGGAACCTGCCCGGGTTGAACCATTGGTTACAGCCGATGAGGAGTCTGTGCCGACTCCAAAGGTAGAGGAAAACAAGGCCAAAGAAGAGGAACTGCGTAAGGCCAAAGAAGAGGAACTGCGTAAGGCCAAAGAGGAAGCCGACCGTAAAGCTAAGGAAGAGGCTGACCGCAAAGCCAAAGAAGAGGCCGACCGTAAAGCCAAAGAGGAGGCCGACAATAAGGCCAAGAAGGCTTTCGGTAACAAAGGGTCTGGTGCTTCGGCAAATATTGGCAGTCCTGACGGTAACTCCAGCGTGGGTGTTGTGGCCAATGTCTCTGGACGTTCACACACATATCTGGCAACACCAGGAAAGAAACAGGTGAATGACGAGGGTGTAATTGTCGTGAATGTTACAGTCGAGGCTGACGGTACAATAAAGAATGCTGTGGTAAACAATAGCAAAACGACAATAAGCAATAATGAACTCCGCAACGATGCCGTAAATGCTGCAAAGAAATCGACTTTCAATGTAATTCAAGGAGTTGACAAGGCGGAAGGTACGATTACCTATAGATATAAACTTAACTGATAATATGATATGAGCAGAGTATATGTATTTCTTGCCGACGGATTCGAGACAGTGGAGGCTTTGGCTCCAGTTGATGTAATGCGCCGTGCAGGTATTGATGTGACAACGGTCTCCATAATGGAGGACAGGAACGTAGTTTCGGCACAGGATGTTACAGTACAGGCAGATATAATGTTCGGTGATGCGGACTTTGCCGATGCCGATGCCCTTGTGCTTCCGGGTGGAAGTGTAGGTACCGAGAACCTGTCGGCACACAAGCAGTTGTGTGCACTCTTGTCTAAAGCATGCGAGGATGGGAAATTGGTGGCTGCAATATGTGCAGCTCCTATGGCTTTGGGCAGGATAGGATTGTTGGCTTCACGTAAGGCGACATGTTATCCCGGTTGTGAACAGGAATTGACAGGGGCTATATATACAGCTGCTGCAGTAGAGAAGGACGGTAACATAATTACAGGTTGCGGTCCCGGTGCTTCCTTTGATTTCGGCTTTGCAATTGTAGAGCATTTCTGCGGTGCAGAGGTTGTAGATACGATGCGTGCACAGATGCAGTTTTGAGGTGTGTCCACGTAGCCTGGTGACATGAGCGGTATCCATGTAGAAATAAGAAAGGTCTCTTTTGACAAGGAACGATGCTATAATTGCCCTAGCAAAAGTAATCCGGGGCATGCAATAGTCGTTGAAATGCAACGTTATGATTTCAACATCTTTGCAGATGTATATGTCCCTTGTTGTCCCCGTTGTGCCAATAGCGGAAGAATGGTTTTCCCTTTTGCTCTTCTTTTGGGCGCGTTTCCCGCACTGCTATGTGCGCAATTTGTCATAGGCCAGGTAGCTCTTTGGGAGAAGGTGGCTTTGACGGCTGTAATCTGGGCTGTATCGGTTACTCTTATATATTTCCTGCTTGTATTTGTCCGCCAATTGCTCTCGGGTTCTTCAAGGAGACTGAAGGAGTACGATGTGATAAGGTTTATGTTGCGGCAGGGGTGGAAGTTCTACGATGATGAGGATAGTGTAAGGGCTCTTGATATAATCTCGCCTGCGGCTGTTGAAGGGATGCTTGAGGATATTAAGCAGAGTTGCGGTTGCGAGGTGACATTCAAATGATAACGGAAAATGGGGCTATGCAGATTCCCCGTGATGAAAGAGTATAGAATAATGAAAAAATATCTTATAGTAGTTGCCGGTGGCAAGGGTTCGAGAATGGGCGGTGAGATGCCGAAGCAATTCCAGTTGCTGGCTGGCAAACCGATTATAATGGTTACACTGGAACGGCTTCATGCCATGGATCCGTCAATGCAACTTATCCTGGTGTTGCCGGCCGCGCACTTCGAACTATGGAAAGAACTGAGCCGTGAATATGAGTTTGCTGTACCGCTCATTCTTGCTCAAGGCGGTACTACGCGTTTCCATTCGGTACAGAACGGTCTTGCACAGGTGGATGATATGGACGATGCACTGGTTGGCGTACACGATGGAGTACGTCCTTTCGTGGCTGCAAATGTGCTCGAAAAGTGTTTCTGCGAGGCTTGGGTTCATGGTGCAGCAATACCGATGATAGACCTTCAGGACAGTCTGCGGCATATTGTGGGCGGCAACGGGGTTACAGAGGTTGTCCCGCGTGACCGTTATCGTCTTGTTCAGACACCGCAGGTGTTCAGGCTCTCTCTCCTGCGACGTGCATATGAACAGCGTTTTGTCGAAAGCTTTACTGATGATGCTTCTGTAGTCGAGGCCCTTGGCGAACAGGTTGTAGGTGTTGAGGGAAACCGAGAGAACATAAAGCTTACCACTCCGTTTGACCTTGTGATAGCCAAGACATTGATGGAATGCTGGATACCACAACAAGAAATATAAAGTACCTTCCGGGTGTAGGCGAACAGCGTGCTGCTTTGCTTGACAAGGAGCTGGGAATACGCTCCTTGTATGATTTGTTGTACTATTTCCCCTATAAGTATATAGACAGGAGCCGTGTGTTTAAGGTTGCAGAATTGGGCGGCCACATGCAGCATGTGCAGCTGTTGGGTGAGATACGCTCGTTCGAGGAGATGGGTGAGGGCGCATCGCGCAGGCTTGTCGCACATTTTACCGACGGTACGGCATTTGTCGATCTTGTGTGGTTCCGTGGATTAAAGTTTGTAAAGAACCGACTTAAGCTGAATACGCAGTATGTTGTGTTCGGCAAGCCCTCAATGTTTAACGGGAGGGTCAATATCGCTCACCCTGATGTCGATGATGCAGCATTGCTGAAACTTGACAATATGGGGCTTCAGCCATATTATAATACTACCGAAAGAATGAAGCGTAGCGGATTGAACTCTAATGCCATGGCAAAACTTGTCCAGAATCTCTTCACGTTGCTTAACAGGGAGATTGAGGAGACTCTTTCTTCCGACATAACAAGAAAACATGGCTTGATGTCACTCGATGACGCTCTTCGTATAATCCATTTCCCGAAGAACGGCAAGGAACTCCAACTGGCGCAGTACCGTCTCAAGTTCGAAGAGCTTTTCTATATACAATTGAATATCCTGCATTATGCCAAGGACAGACAGTTGAGATATGTGGGACACCGTTTTGCCAAGGTCGGTGATATGTTTAACCGTTTCTATCATGAGAATCTTCCTTTTGAACTGACAGGAGCGCAGAAGCGTGTAGTTAGGGAGATACGTGCCGATGTGAACAGTAATCGGCAGATGAACCGTCTTATCCAAGGCGATGTAGGTAGCGGAAAGACGCTGGTTGCATTGCTGTCGATGCTTCTTGCTAAGGACAACGGATATCAGGCCTGTATGCTTGTGCCTACCGAAATTCTTGCCGAGCAGCATTTCGCGACATTGCGTCGCATGCTCGGTTCATTACCGGTAAGGGTGGAGTTGCTGACAGGCAGTACTAAGGCAAAGGAGAGGGTACCGCTCTTCGAGGACCTTGCCTCGGGCGAAATCGATATACTTGTGGGCACACATGCAGTGCTTGAGGATAATGTACAGTTCTATAATCTGGGGCTTGTGGTCATTGATGAACAGCACCGTTTCGGTGTGGTACAACGTGCAAAGATGTGGGCGAAGAACAATATTCCTCCTCATGTTCTGGTGATGACTGCAACGCCCATCCCACGAACCTTGGCAATGACTCTCTATGGCGACCTCGATGTTTCGGTAATAGATGAGTTGCCTCCAGGACGTAAGCCTATAACTACCACACATGTTTTCCGTAGCCGTGCCGATGGGATGTACTCTTTTATAAAGAAACAACTCGAAGAAGGTAGGCAGGCTTATGTGGTTTATCCTCTTATAAAGGAGAACGAGAAACTCGATCTCAAAAATCTTGAGGATGGCTATAACCAATTATGCAATATCTTTTGCGACTACAAATTGGGCAAGCTGCACGGCAAGATGAAACCCAAGGAGAAGGATGAGGAGATGCGCCGTTTTGCTCAGGGCGAGACACAGATATTGGTTTCTACTACAGTAATCGAGGTGGGTGTGGATGTGCCTAATGCATCTGTTATGGTAATAGAGAATGCAGAGCGTTTCGGGCTTTCGCAGCTGCATCAGTTGCGTGGCCGTGTAGGTAGAGGGGCGGCGCAATCTTTCTGTCTGCTTGTAACTGATTACAAACTTTCCGAAGATACCCGCAAACGTATGGAGATAATGACTACGAGCAATGATGGCTTTGAGATTGCCGAGGCAGACCTTAAACTTCGTGGTCCAGGAGATATGGAGGGTACTCAACAGAGCGGTATTGCTTTTGACCTTAAGATTGCCAATCTGGCACGGGATGAGCAGATACTCAAATTTGTGCGTGAGGTGGCACGTGAGGTCGTAGATGCCGACCCTGAATGTAACCATCCGCAATACAGGGTGGTATGGGAACGGCTTCGTATGATTAAGAGAATGAACGGGTGGAACTGGGGTGCAATATCCTGATTTTTGTTTCTTTCACAAAAGTTAAGTCATTAATATATTTGACGATAAATATTTTTTGCTATCTTTGCAACCTGTTGGCGATTCTGCATAACTTTTTAGGAAATACAGGGCCTCTTGTCCTGTACAGGGTTGGATTCTAAATTTATTTTTCTTATGGAAAGAACACTTATTTTAGTGAAGCCTAATGCTATCCAGCGTGGTATCATTGGTGACATTATCACTCGTTTTGAACGTAAAGGTCTTCGTTTCGTGGGTATCAAGATGCTGTTCATGACAGATGAAATCGTGAATGAGCATTATGCTCATCTGAAGGAACGTCCATTCTTCCCTTATCTGAAGGCTTCTATGCAGGCTGCTCCTATAATTGCTTGCTGTGTCGAAGGTGCGGAGGCTGTAGAGACTGTACGTCTTCTTGTAGGTGCAACAAACTCCCGTAAGGCACTTCCGGGTACAATACGTGGCGACTTCTCAATGAGCGGTGAGCAGAACGTAGTACATGCTTCGGATTCTGTAGAGAATGCACTTGTTGAGATTGCGCGTTTCTTCAAGCCCGATGAACTTTTCGATTATGAATCGGCTGTGACACGTTTTGAGTATGGTGGCGAAGAGAGCCAGAAATATATGTAATCGGGAAATGAAGAAACTGTATAAATATATATTCTCAGTAGCCCTCTTCTTTGCTTCGGCATTGACCGTAAATGCACAGGATGCGTTTATGGAAGAGGTGATGTTGCCAGAACCGCTTGGCAAGGTAGATACGGTAGCCCAGCATGCAACTTTGCTTAACGAAGCATATATACTTCCAATGAGCGAGATGTACCCCTCATGGAAGAATAGCGGTGTGCATTATTCAGCTGTACTGCCCGACTCATTCCGTATTGACCTCAGCGGTGCCGTTATGCCTACGACCAATAGAAGGATTACGGATATATTCGGTTACCGTCCGCGTCGTGGCCGTGTTCACCAGGGACTTGATATAAAGGTGCAGGTAGGTGATACCATATATGCTGCCTTTGATGGAAAGGTGCGTATAACGACTTTCCAAAGAAGAGGATATGGCCACTATGTGGTAATACGTCACAATAACGGTATAGAGACTCTCTATGCCCATCTGTCGAAGCGTCTTGTAACCGAGGACCAGAATGTGAAGGCAGGCGATCCCATTGGTCTTGGCGGTAATACCGGCCGTTCAACAGGCTCTCATCTCCATTTCGAGACAATCATCATGGGCATGAGCATTGACCCGGCAATGATGTTCGACTTCGAGAATCAGAAGATTAAAGGCGATAGCTATCTTTTCTGCAAGGCAGACCCGAAGCATAACGAAAAGGTCAAGGCAAAATATACACAGCCTAAATATCACAAGGTAAGGAGTGGCGATACAATTGGAAAGATTGCGAAGAAGCACGGTGTGTCGCAGAAGACAATAATGCGTCTGAATGGCCTTAAATCCAGTTCTATAATACGCCCAGGGCAGAGATTGCGTATCAGATAAATGCTTTCCTACAGCAAAGAAGATAGAGCAACAGAGTCCTTTCCGTTGCTCTATCTTTTGTTTTAATTTGATTTTGGATAAATAAATATTATATTTGCAGAAATCCAAAGGTTGACGTTTGATGTAAAACTATTCTGCATTCCCGTTCAACCTGTAAAAATAGAGTTACTATGAAAAAGATGTTTCTTGTGCTTCTTGCCTTCATGTTTATGGCAGGCGGCAGCATGGCTGTAAACAACGCTGGTTTACCCATGAATGAAAATTTGGAGTCGTTTGGCTCTGATGACAAGGGAAATTTAAAGGAAAGACTGATAAACATTTATAAGTCCTATACCGAGAAGATAAATTCGGCAAAGATTATAGATGTCCTATACAATTTGGCAGAGGAGTGCTCGATTGCGGTGACTGAATTTGAGGAGGCATATGCCGAGGAGATGTTGGAGTTTGAGGAATCGCTCAGTGACGAGCAGATTGCAAAATACGAGAAGGAGTTGGAGAAGGCTATGGATGGCTTTGAGAAAGCTCTGGAGAGTAAAATAGAGCAGCTTATTGATCTATAATCGTGTATCACGATTGTTTATAGAGGACCTTCTTTTGGAGGGTGTCTTCTATTAGACTAAGTGAGCATCCAACCGAATGGCAGGATGCTCACTTTTATGGTTCATTTGTTTTTGAAGCCGGCTATTCTCCGTATTATTTTAGGAATGTCGGTATTGTCGATGACACCATGGAACTCATCGGCATCCTCGCCAATAGCGAACAGCGGCACGAATGTGCCAGAGTGGTTGCCGCTTGCCCAGGAGATAAGAGCTTTGCGGTTAAGGTCGTATATGGCCTCATTTGCAATCTGCTTTGCAAGGTCGTGTGTCATCTTCACCTTTTCGTCACTGCTATGTGCTCCGCGTGGCTCGACACCGATATTCTCCTTTACTAAAGCCGTAACATCGCCCCAAGTGGTCTCCTTCAATGTTTCAAGCATAGAAATGAGCTTTTCAAGGCTCACCTTCTGTGTTGAGAGTGCCTGCAGGTTCAGTTTATATGCACCGCTGTAGCCCAGGACAATACCGCCTGTCTCGTGGTCGGCTGTTACAATTATCAGTGTCTCATCCTTGTGCTTCTTGTAGAACTCATAGGCAACCTCAATGGCATCGTTGAAATCGAGAACCTCCTGCATCATTGTTGCGGCATCGTCGTTGTGCGATGCATAGTCAATCTTTCCGCCCTCTATCATCATAAAGAATCCCTTCTTGCTTTTTCCTTCAAGGAAATCTATGCCGGCTTTGGTTATTTCAGCAAGTGTAAGGTCATCCTCATTGCGGTCAATTGCGTATGGTAGCTCGGTCGCTATCTTTTTCTGGTAGAGCATGATTTTGTCGGCTTTGCTGCCTCTTGCGGCATAGTCTTCATATCCGCGTACTATTGAGTAACCCTGCTTGTGCAATCTCTCGTAGAGATCGTTTCGCTGCTCTATGCTGCATTTTGCATCACCGCCTGCATAGAAATCGTAATCGGCTTCGAGCATCCACTGTGCAATCTCGTTGTAATTATTACGGTCATTATTGTGTGCATAGAAGGCACCCGGTGTCGCGTGGTTGATACACACAGTTGTGGCAATTCCCACGGCCATCCCGTTCTTCTTGGCATCAAGTGCAACGCTGTAGAGCGGCTTGCCGTTGGCATCTACACCCAAATGGCCGTTGTTGGTCTTGGTACCGGTAGAGAGTGCCGTGCCCGATGCGGCCGAGTCGGTGACGCCATTGCTTGCCGAGAAGGTTGTGACAAAGGCTGTTTCGGGGAACTGTGTAAAGCAGAGCTTCTGTGGCCTGCCTATGACACCTTTGAGCTCGCCAAGGTAGAGCTCTGTTCCGAGTACGTGCGACGGTCCCATTCCGTCACCGATGAAATAGAAGATGTACTTTGGGCCTGCATAGCCTGTCGCTACAATCAGCAATAACAGTATTGTACCAAATATACGTTTCATAATATAAGTTTTTATTATTGGTTATTATTCGTTGGGGTTGCCTACTTTGCCTATGAAAAGGATATTTTCGGGCTTGTAGTCTGTTATAAGGTATATGAACGGCCTGTCAAGGTTGACAATTCTCTCCTTTGGTCTCTGGTTCGAGGCGAGGAGTCCAGTCCTCACGACTGTAAGTGCTGCAGCCTCGGCGCCTGTCTCATCGACCTTTATGAACGTTTTCTGGAAAACATCGTCAATGTAGAGCGGTTCGTCGGAAATACCGTCAAACTGCGCGTTTCTGCTGAATGCACGTGGCATCCCCATTTTCGTAAGAGGCTCCTTGAGGCTTGTGCCGAAATCACTCTGGAACTTGGGCATTGAGAGTGTAACCTGGTAGGTGGACATCTCTTCGAGTATCTTCTCGTAGTTGGCCGATAGGTGTGCTGCAGCCTCTTCTGTAGCAACACCATCTGCCGGCAATATAAGCAGCATCTGGTAGGTTGTGTCGAAAAGCTTTGCCACTATCTGTATAACACTGTCCTCATAATACTGTGTCCTGATGCTTTGGTTCATCATGGGCACTCTTACTATACTGCAGTCTTCTTTGGTGAACGGCATCTCTTTGGTCATGCTCTTGTTGAACTCATCTTTCCATCCGCCCTTGAAGTAGAGTGCGTTGATGAGGTACATCCTGTCGTTTCTCTTTATCTCGTCAATAGCCGACTTTATCTTACCTTTTGTGTTCTCGCTGCACCAGCTGTTTATGGCATGCAAGGTCTCCATGTTGAATGGGGCTGTTGTTACCAGTGCATTGAAGAACTCTTTGTTCGTATCAATGAACTTCTGCTTCACGTCCAGCTTTTCGTTTATCCATATGGAGTTCGCGATGTTTACCTCGCATTCGTAGTTGCATTCGGTGAGCCTCTCGATGGTCTCCTTGGCTGCGGTATTCATATCGCTCTCCATGCGCATTGTACTGTACATCTCTTTTTGTGTCTCGCCGGTAGCTCCGTTGGCAGTCATTGAGAGCGCGAACTGTGCACTGAGCGGAGAGACACAGATGTTCTCTGCTTCGCTGTTCCTGCACACTTCGATGAACAGATTCCCCCAGAACGGGTTATTGGAATTGTCTGTTTCGCTGTAGGTTACATTGTCGATACTGGCCCCGGGTCCGGATGTTTTTCCATTGGATAGAGTCGTCTTTTCACCGGTAGCACAGGATATCATTGTTGCTGTCGTCAGGATGGACGATACGAGTAATATAATGCTTTTCATTTAGAACAGGAATTTGCTTATATCGTTATATGTTGCAAGAATAAACAGACCGAGGATGATGAGCATGCCTACCAGCTGTGCACGCTCCAGGAACTTGTCGCTTGGCTTCTTGCCAGTAATCATTTCTACAATAATGAACAGTGCGTGGCCACCGTCCAAAGCCGGTACAGGCAGTATGTTCATGAATGCGAGTATGATTGAGAGGAATGCAGTCATCAGCCAGAACTCATGCCAGTTCCACTCTGCCGGGAAGAGGCTTCCGATGGATGCGAACATTCCTACCGACTTAGCACCTTCAGATGTGAATACGTATTGGAAGTCGCTCACATAACCGCGCAGTACAGCTACGGCATATGATGCTCCTGCCGGTATCGATTCAAAGAAACCGTATTCAAGGTGCTCTACAGGGTAATCGTTGCCTGTAGCATATGCATCAAGAACATACTCGGTATCCACTTCTGCTGTCAGGCATATAATTCCGTCGCGTTGTACAATTATGTCGAACCTGTTCTTGTTTGCTTCCTTAAGGTCTGCCATCTTGTTCTGTATGTCGGTCCATGACGAGATGGCATCACCGTCTATGGCTACTATGCGGTCGCCTTTTACAATTCCGGCCTTTGCTGCAGCCTTGCCAGGTGCAACACTGTCAACAACAGGCAGGATGCGTTCGCTGAGGAATATACCCTCCTTGTTCATATTCAGCAGTCCTAGAGTGTCGGGTATTGCAATGTCGAGCTCTTTGTCGTCGCGTCTTACAGTTACAGTGTTTGCATTGCAGATATCGCGGAATATATCCATTTTACGAACCTTGTCATGATATAGTTCGTGGGCTTCCTCACCGTCAAAGGATATGAGCATATCTCCGTCACGGAATCCAATTTCCTTTGCGGTCTTGTTGAATACAAAGCCATTTTCCATCTTGTGAAGGTCTGTATAATCCTCACCCCATGTAAAAAGTATCATTGAATAGATGAATACGGCAAGGATGAGGTTGAATAGGACACCGCCAATTATTATTAACAATCTCTGCCATGCCGGTTTTGAACGGTATTCCCATGGCTGTGGCGGCTTGTTCATCTGCTCCTTGTCCATAGATTCGTCAATCATTCCGGCAATCTTGCAGTAGCCTCCAAGAGGTACCCAGCCAATACCATATTCGGTATCACTCTTCTTGGGTTTCCATTTGAAAAGCGAGAACTTCCAGTCAAAGAAGAGATAGAACTTATCGACCCTTACCTTGAAGAGTCGTGCAAAAAGAAAGTGTCCGAACTCATGTATAAGCACCAATAAGCTCAATGCAAGAATGAGCTGTAGTGCGCGCATTAGAATTTCCATATTTGTTTATTGCTTTTTTCGTTTTTATGTTGTTTCTTTAAATCAAATCCAGCTCTCAACCATGCTGCGCACCTCCTTGTCTGTCTCAAGGTAGTCCTCAAGTGTCGGTTTTAGGATGTATGTTGCCTGTTCCATGGCTTTCCCGATAAGCTTCGGCATGTCGGTGAACTTTATGCGGTCGTTGAGGAATGCCGCAACGCATATCTCGTTCGCTGCATTTACCACACATGGTATGTTGCCTCCTATGGCAAGTGCATCGTAGGCATGCTTCAGATTCGGGAAGAGTTCCAGGTCGGGGGTCTCGAATGTGAGTTCACCGGTGTTCCTCCAATCAATGCGGCCGAACGACGATGATAGACGTTTCGGATATGTGAGTGCATACATTATCGGCAGGCGCATGTCGGGCGTTCCCAATTGTGCCTTGATGGCTCCGTCCTCGAACTGTACCATAGAATGTATTACCGACTGTGGGTGGATAACCACCTCAATGTCTTCGGCTCCTACTCCGAACAGCCATTTGGCCTCCATAACTTCAAAGCCCTTGTTCATCATGGATGCCGAATCTATGGTAATCTTTGCACCCATACTCCAGTTGGGGTGTTTCAGTGCCTGTTCCTTGGTGACATGTTCAAGCTGCTCCTTCGTGAATGTGCGGAATGGACCTCCCGATGCAGTGAGGATAAGTTTCTCTATTCTGTTGTCCATCTCTCCGGCAAGACACTGGAATATTGCCGAGTGTTCTGAATCGACAGGCAGTATCGGTGTCCTGTTCTCAATGGCGAGGGCATTGATGAGTTCTCCTGCCACAACCATGGTCTCCTTGTTTGCCAGTGCAATGGCTTTGCCAGCCTTTATTGCATTAATTGTCGGGCGTAACCCTGAAAAACCGACCATTGCCGTAACGACAATGTCTATAGGTGCTGCTTCTACAATCTGGCATACCGATTCATATCCTCCGAATACCTTTATAGGAAGATCTGCAAGAGCTTCCTTCAACTTGGGGTATTTGCTGTCGTCGGCAATGACTACGGCTTCAGGCATGAATTTGCGTGCCTGGGCTATAAGTTCATCGACACGTGTGTTCGCAGTTATTGCATATACCTCGAAACATTCGGGATGTTCCTCGACAACCTGTAAGGTTTGTGTTCCGATAGAACCTGTAGAACCAAGAATTGCAATTTGTCTTTTTCTTGTTGACTCCATATATGTTTTTGTTAATGTTCTGTTAAAAGGCAATATAGATGTTGGGATCAAGCGGCTTTCCTCTGTGCCAAAGCTCGAAATGGAGGTATGCCTTCTTGCTTGCGTTGTCATCGTTGCCGTCATTGAGGATACCGATGGCCTCTCCGCCAATTACCTTTTCGCCTACGCTCTTCAACAGGCGGTGGCAGTTACGATATACCGATATGAGATTTTCCCTATGCTGTATGACTATCGTATATCCGTCGTTGGCGGTGTAGTCGCTCATTACAACAGTTCCGTCGTGAATTGCAAGTACACTCTCTCCGGGCAGTTCAGCGATATCAACCCCGAAGTGTCCACCTTCTGCATCAAAGGGTGTTATCACCTCCCCTTGTGTGGGTCTGAAAAGGTTTAGCTCATATAGGCTGGCTACTGTTGTAGCCTGTGATATGAGGTTGTGCTTTTCGCGTTCTTCCCATCCGTTTATGAATGTCCCTTCCAATTCGCTTCTGCCGATATTTATGCTGTCGGCATGGAATGTCTCAGGTAGCGGCATTGCTGCGCTGCCTATGGTGTCGCCACGTAGAATGGCACTTATGTTGGCAATATATCTGTCCTGTTTCTCAACCTCCCGTGTAAGCGAGTCAATCCGGATGTTGTTGCTTATGAGTTTCTCTTTTGTGTCTTCGCTCATGTATCCGGGCAAGAGGTTGCCTACAGGCGTGAACACGACAATAAGGTATAGCACTCCTGCTACCAGCAGAAATGAGAAAAAGAGTGACAGTATAACCCATAGCGGAGATATGTAGAAACCGAGTACGTTCTCCAATTTGTTCTCATTGTGTATCGTAAGGCGGTACTTGCGTAGCAGTTTGCTGCCGAATCCTTTCTTTTTCATATTCTCCTGTTTTTATAGAGTCACAAGCCCTTCGGGGAGCCTGAACATTATTCTCTTGTTGTCGTGGTCTATTTCGGTTATGAACTCCTCCTGTACGGGAATCAGAATCTCATCATCTCCTTTGTCAATGACAAACAGCGTGTTTATCGTGCTTTCGTCAATGTCTGTAATTTCGCCGATGGCTCCCAGTTTTTCATCAACGGCATTGAATCCCAGAAAATAGTTCCAGGAAAGGACCTCGCTCTCTTCGGCCCATTCGCGCGGTATGTATGCAGTACGGTTGGTGAGGTAACGGACCTCTTCGGCACTCTCCATGCGCTCGACCTTTACGATGAGGGTGTCATTGTTCTTGTTTCTTGTACTCTCAAAGAAGAAAGGGACAAGAATGCCGTCAATGTCACATGCCACAAAATCGCAATCTTCTCCGAGTTCAATGGTGTCGCACTGCAGTGCAATCTCTCCTTTTGTACCATGCGGTTTAAGGAATTTGCCGAAATATACGAAATCCTCTTTCTTAAGCATCTTCTTATGAACGTGTTATCTTGGCCCCTAACTGGTTGAGTCTCTCTTCGAGGTTCTGATATCCTCGGTCAATCTGCTCGATATTGTCGATTCTGCTAACGCCTTCGGCACTCATTGCGGCAATGAGCAATGCGATTCCGGCCCTAATGTCTGGTGAACTCATTGAACGCGGTTTAAGGGTGAAACGTCTGTCGTGTCCTATGACAACGGCTCTGTGAGGGTCGCACAGGATAATCTGTGCACCCATATCGATGAGCTTGTCAACAAAGAACAGACGACTCTCGAACATCTTCTGGTGTATTAGGACACTGCCTTTGGCCTGTATTGCGGTCACAAGCAGTACACTCAGAAGGTCCGGTGTCAATCCAGGCCAGGGGGCATCGCTGATATTCATTATCGAACCATCGATGAAGGAATCAATCTCATAGTGCTCCTGCTCCGGTATGAACAGGTCGTCACCTCTCTGTTCGAACTTTATTCCCAGACGGCGGAAACTTTCGGGGATTATTCCCAGGTTTTCGAAAGAAACATCCTTGATTGTAATTTCGCTCTGTGTCATTGCTGCCATACCGATGAAACTGCCTACCTCAATCATGTCGGGCAGCGCACGGTGTGTACAGCCATGCAGTTCGCCAACCCCCTCTATTGTGAGAAGGTTGCTTGCTATGCCTGATATCTTTGCTCCCATTTTGTTGAGCATGCGGCATAACTGCTGTATGTATGGCTCACAGGCTGCATTGTAGATTTTTGTAGTGCCTTCGGCAAGTACTGCGGCCATTATTATATTCGCGGTACCTGTTACCGAGGCCTCATCGAGAAGCATGTAACAGCCTTTAAGCTTTTTCGCATTCATCCTGTATATTCGCTTCTCTGTGTCGAATGAGAATTCCGCACCCAATTTCTGGAGACCTATGATGTGCGTGTCGAGTCTTCTGCGTCCGATTTTGTCGCCGCCGGGCTCCGACATTGTGGCTTTGCCGAAACGTCCCATGAGGGGACCTATGAACATCACTGACCCCCTTAGACGGGAACAGCCGTTGATATACTCCTCGCTGTCGATATAGTCGAGGTTTATGTTGTCTGCCTGGAATGTGAAGCATCCGACTCCGTTGCGGGTTACCGAAACACCCATGTTCATCAATTGGTTGATGAGGTTGTTCACATCGGCAATGTCAGGGATGTTCTCGATAGTTACCTTTTCGTTTGTGAGCAGTGTGGCGCATATCTCTTGCAGAACCTCGTTCTTTGCTCCCTGTGGAGTGATGGTTCCGTTAAGCTTGTGCCCTCCTTCTATAATGAATGATGCCATAGTGTCTGTCGTTTATGTTCAGAATTTTTTCTTGTAGTTCTTTTTGTTGTTGCCGTTGCCGCCGATACGCTTTCCGCCACGCTGTTGCTGGTGGTTGTTGCTTCCCAGATTGGTCCTTATCTCCCTATCGGCTATGTCAATGGCTCCGTTCGTGTATGCACGCAAATCGTCAAGAATCTTCCTGTCATCTACATTGTCCTTGTTCCAGGCAATGTAGTTCTTCTTCATCTGTATGCATATCAGCTCTATCAGCTGCTCACGCTCTTCCCCCTCGTCAAGTGTTATGGCATAGGCAATCATCTCCTCTACGATGCGTCCATAGTGTCTGTTCCTTATCTCACCCGACTGGTATGGCACTCTCTGTGGCGGAACATTGAATTCCTCTTCCTTGATTACCTCGAACGGGTAGTCTATTTCCAACTTGAAACCGGACATTATTGCCAGATGGTCCCACAGCTTGCGTTCATAGTCAGGCAAGTTGCGTAGGTTGGGGAACATGCTGCCCATAACGCGTATTATGGTTTCCGCGCATTTCTGTCTCTCCTCCCTATCTTCGATTGTAAGGGCATGGTCAACCATCTTCTGCACCGAACGTCCGTATTCAGGTAACGGCAACTTCTTTTGTTTGGTATTGTATTCCATCATATCTGTAGCCTGTTTTTGTCTTTATAATAAATTCTTTGGCTTGGTTGCTATGAAGTTCTTCAGGTAGAACGGCTCAAAGTATGCAATATCCTCGAATTTCTCGTTGAACCAGCTTCTTTCTGCAAGAGGCATCATGTTCTTTGCCAACGGGTGCTGATGCTCATTGAGGAAGTGGGCATTGGGGTGTGATATTATGTCGCTGCATTTCCCGGCACCGTTGCCGAAGAAGAATATCGGCTGTTTGTCGAGCAGTTCGCGGTAGCTCTCTTCTGTCACCACCTCGGCATGAGTCTCCTTCACCACCTCCAGTGCCCTGTTGTATATGGTGGCATATACCTCGTTACGGCGTGCATCTATCATAGGGCAGAGCAGTGCATCGTCTGGTATGTCGTCGCGGAACAGTACCGGCACGCACATTATTGCGGTTGTGGGTATGGCAATCAGCGGAATGTCGCGCCCGTAGCATACCCCCTTGGCTGTGGATGATGCAATCCTGAGGCTTGTGTATGAACCCGGACCACAGCTGAGTGCCACAGCATTGATTTTCTCGCCGGCTCTGTCGGCCTCGCTAAGTGCTTCCTCTACAAAAGGCGCAAGTACCTGAGCATGTGAACGTTCCTCGCGGTTTACCCTTTCGAAAAAGACAAAACCGTCCTGGCTCAGTGCAACCGAACATATCTCTGTGGAAGCCTCTATGTTAAGTATTACAGTCTTCATCAATTTGTTTCTGTTTGCTTTTGCGCACTATTACGCATGTATGGCATTTAAACGCAAAAATACAAATTAAATGCTATACTTGCTAATAAATAATATTTTTTAAATAAGTTTTGTGTCAATAATGGCAAAAAAGTTGCTCATGTTCGGAATATTCCAAATATTTGAGTAACTTCGCCAGAAGTAATGTTCCGTACGCTTTTATGTGCGGTGTGTTGGCAAAACTATTTGATACTATGATATATTCGATGACTGGTTACGGTAAGTCCGTGATTCTTTTTCAGGATAGGAAGATTTGTGTGGAGATACGTTCTTTGAATGGTAAGTCCATGGACTTGTCAACACGTATGGCACCGCAGTTCAAGAGCCGTGAGATGGAGGTACGCACGCTTGTTACAACGGCATTGGAGCGTGGAAAAGTTGATTTTTCTCTCTGGGTTGAGCAGGGCGAAAAGCCCGAGACACCCTCGATAAATGTTCCGGTGATGCAGACTTATGCCCAACAGATGCGCGATGCCTCAAAAGAGACCGGGGTCGCATTGCCTGATAATATGTTCGAGGTTCTCATGCGTATGCCTGATGTGGTTGCACGTAAGGAGATATACGACGTTTCCGACGAGGAGTGGACTGTAGTGCTTGAGGGTGTGAAGGCTGCCATAGCCGAACTGCTGGACTTCCGCCGTCAGGAGGGCGAGGCTCTTGCCGCTAAATTCCGCGACAAGATAAACAACATATCCTCTCTGTTGCGCTCGATAGAACCGTACGAAAAGGAGCGTGTGGAAAAAATCAGTACACGCATTACCGATTCGCTTGAAAAACTGGCCGGTGTCGAATATGACAGAAACCGCTTGGAACAGGAACTGATATTCTATATCGAAAAGCTCGATGTAAACGAGGAAAAGCAACGTTTGACCAATCACCTGAATTACTTTGTCGAGACCATGGATGGTGAACGTGGACAAGGCAAGAAACTCGGTTTTATAGCTCAGGAAATGGGTAGGGAGATAAATACGTTGGGAAGCAAGAGCAATCATGCCGAGATGCAGAATATAGTTGTGAAAATGAAGGATGAACTCGAGCAGATCAAGGAGCAAGTATTAAACGTAATGTAAAGAAATATGAGTAAAGGAAAGGTTGTTATTTTTTCGGCACCTTCTGGGTCTGGAAAGTCAACGCTTGTACATTTCCTGATGGAGCAGGACCCTACTTTCGGCTTTTCGGTCTCGGCTACAAGCCGCCCGCCACGTGGTGAGGAGAAACACGGTATAGACTATTTCTTCTTTACACCTGATGAATTCCGTTCACGCATAGCTGCCGACGAGTTCGTGGAGTACGAAGAGGTTTATCCGGGACGTTTTTACGGAACGCTGAAATCACAGGTAGAACGTCAGTTGGAACATCAGAATATCCTTTTCGATGTAGATGTGAAAGGCGGTTGCAATCTCAAGCGTTATTATGGCAACAGGGCTCTTTTCATCTTTGTTCAGGCACCGTCGATAGAGACTCTGCGCGAACGTCTGGTGAATCGTGGCGATACATTGCCCGAAGAGATTGACAAACGTGTGAGTAAGGCTGAATATGAGATGACCTTTGCCAAGTTTGCCGATAGGGTCATAGTAAACGATAACCTTGCCGATGCGAAAAGGGATGTAATGTCGGCTGTTGAAAAATTTCTTGATGAGTAAGAGCCGTATTGTAATCTTTGGAGGTAGTTTCGACCCCATCCATGTCGGTCATCTTGCACTTGCCCGCGAGGTGTGCAGGCAGGGTCTTGCCCGTGAGGTATGGTTTATGGTTTCTCCGCAAAACCCGCATAAGCAGGATTGCTGTTTGAGTGATGAGCGGCATAGACTGAATATGGTGAAGCTTGCTATTGATGGTGATGAGGGTTTTGTTGCAAGCGACTTCGAGTTCACTCTTCCGCGTCCTTCATATACCATAAATACTCTTGCCGCGTTGGAGAAACATTTTCCTGACAAGGAGTTCTGCCTTCTTGTAGGAGCCGACAATTGGGAAAAATTCGATCGTTGGCATAGGCATGACGAGATTGTTGCGCGGTACGGAATAATAGTATATCCGCGCGGTAATGAGGAACAGCCGCCTCTCCCCAATGGTGTCGTGTGGCTTAAGTCGCCTCTTTATGATGTGAGTTCTACAATGGTGCGTGATTTGGTGTCGAAAGGTGGTAGCATTGATGCTTATGTGCATCCGGCAGTAGCGCAATACATACATGAAAATAAACTATACATTTAATTAGACATGAAATTTATCATAAGAATGAAGAGATATCTCCTTTCCTTGCTTGTCGGTTTGCCTTTGGTGTCACAGGCTCAGGATTGTACAAGGCTCTATGATGTCATGTGCGACCCTCTGCAGTCGGTTTTCTGTGATTACGTGGCACGCGAATCGAGTTTCAATGTCATTTCCAGTGAAGGCGGTGAATACCGTGGTACCGTCATAGATGACCAGCTTTATGGTTGGGGTACTGTCTTTTCAGCTTCAGGAATAAGCTCCTACGGCCAATATTCCAACAACCGTTTCATGTTCGGCATAGTAATGTCCGAACAGGTTGCCAAGGTCGGCAGCGAAGAGCATTACGTGGTATATGACCTTGTGACAGGCCAGATAATGCTTGTCCACACGCCTGAAGGCAATATTGGTCTGGAATATCCCTTTGTGCCGTCAAAGGAGAACCCGGAACCGCTGTATTCTTTCAAGAAAGAGACATATGGAAATGGCGATACATTCTTTGGCGAGTTCTATAAAGGCAGAAGGCATGGATATGGCGTATATTGCTATACGAACGGTGATTTATGGTATGGTGAATACAAGGGCGGTTACCGCAACGGTTACGGGATGCTGCTAAAGGCCGACAACCGTATCTTCTATGGCAAGTGGATTGGTGACCGCAAGGTTGAATGATTGTGTCATTAAAGAAAATCGGTATCTGAATCCCAGAAGTAATATGTTTGGGATAAAAATATGCCGGTGGCAATTTTTATGATGTTCGGTTAATATTAATTGATTATGAATAAAGGTTTTTTCTATGTTGTTTCATTGGCTCTGTTTATGCTCCCGGGCTTGCCGGCTGTAGCACAGAGTGAGAGTATCGTTACCCTGTCGGGCAACGGGTATATTACATCGGCCCCCGATAATAATGTGTTCATCGATGAGCAGCGTTGCGAGATACGCGGCTGGGATGATACGGAAACGGTTGTTAGTTTCTACTTTAGGACAGAAAAGAGCGGCAAGATGAATGTCGCGCTTCAGGCAAAAGGACATTCAAAGATTGAGGCTTCCCTCTTGGGCAAGAAAAAGAAGGTGAAGCTCGACAGCGATGAACTGGTGCGTGTTGAGCTTGGAACATTCAAGGTAAAGGAGCCCGGGTACGTTAAAATGGATATACGTGGCCTGAAAATAAAGAAAGGTGAAGGTTTCGGCAATGTTGCTGCCGTTTATGTAGATGGCGAGGTGGCTCCTGTCGTTTGTGTAGGTCCTGAGTTCAGCACCCATTTCGGTCGTCGCGGTCCATCTGTGCATTTGGGATACGCTCTTCCCGAGGAGGATGTCGAGTGGTTCTATAACGAGGTTGTAGTACCCGAAGAGGGTGATATCCCAAGCAGCTATTATATGGCTTGCGGTTTTGGTCAGGGTTACTTCGGAATGCAGAACAACAGCCCTCACAAAAGGAGGGTGCTCTTTTCTGTGTGGAGTCCGTTCAACACCGACAACCCGTCCGAGATCCCCGATTCATTACGTGTTACACTCGTGAAGAAGGGCGACGGTGTAAAGGTAAATGATTTCGGAAATGAGGGCTCAGGCGGCCAGAGCTATATGTACTATGACTGGAAAGCAGGAGAGCGTTGCCGTTTCCTCATGGGAGTAAGACCCGACGGCAATGGCAACACCGTATATACAGCCTACTTCTTCGACAACCACAATGGCAAGTGGCAGCTTGTGGCATCTTTCCGCCGTCCGCAAATAACCACATGGTACACAGGTGCGCACTCATTCCTTGAGAACTTCAATCCCGTTATGGGTTACATCAACCGTAAGGCCTGCTACACTAACCAGTGGGCACGTACCGTTGACGGCAAGTGGGTGCCTGTGACACATGCCCGTTTCACCTGTGACGCGACAGGAAACCAGAGACAGCGTCTCGATTATAACGGTGGCGTTGAGGGCGAGGGTTTCTTCCTTACCATGGGAGGTTTCTTCGACGGATATATGAAGTCGGGTACCTGGTTCGAGCGTACCGGCAATGTTACTGAGGCTCCCGATATTGATTTTTCCACACTCGAATAGAATACATTCTTTTTGGATTAGGAAATTTCTATGGTAAAATTGTGATGGTATATAATTTTGGTTATCTTTGCAGAACAATAGCAAACAATTATTTTTTAAAACACACTGTAATATGAATTTGAAGAAATTTTTCGGTCTTGCCTTATGTGGTGTAATGGCTCTTATGGGCTCAACAGCACAGGCACAGTCACTTTCTCCTTCAACAAAGTGGCATTGGGACAAGGGTACTATCGTTGTTGAGACACCGGAGCGTCCTGCCGGTCAGGAGAATGTTCTTAACCTTGCTGTCGCTCCAATCAAGACAGTACGTGTTGCATTCGTTGGTCTCGGTATGCGCGGCCCAGGTGCTGTGGTACGTTTCTGCCGCATCCCGGGTGTTGAAATCGTTGCTCTTTGCGACTATGAGTATGAGCGTGCAGAGAAGTGTCAGGATGAGCTCCGCAAGCAGGGTCTTATGCCGGCTGACATCTACTATGGCGAGAAAGGTTATGAGGAGCTCTGCAAGCGTCCCGATATCGACCTCGTTTATGTTGCTGCAGACTGGAATCACCACTATCCTGTAGCAAAGTGCGCTCTTGAGAACGGCAAGCACACAGCCATCGAGGTGCCTTCTGCAATGAACCTCGAGCAGTGCTGGAGTCTTATCGACCTTGCAGAGAAGACACGTCTTCACTGCTTCATTCTCGAGAACTGCTGTTACGACGAGTATGAGATGAACGCTCTTGCTATGGCTCAGGACGGTGTATTCGGTGAGATTATCCGTGCCGAGGGTGCTTATATCCACAGCCTCGAGTGGTTCTGGGATGCATATTGGAAGGATCCAGCCGACAACGATGTTGACAACCTCCACTGGCGTCTGAAATACAACAAG
>JAFXHQ010000070.1 GCA_017536325.1 Bacteroidaceae bacterium | reverse complement strand
ACAGGCGTTGAGAAAGTAGAAATCGGAAATGAGAAATCAGAAATTTATGACCTTACAGGTCGCAGAATTGAGGCTATCACAGCTCCGGGTGTTTACATTGTAAACGGTGTAAAGAAGCTGGTGAAGTAAACAGCCTCCCCCTAACCCCCTCCTTAATGAGGGGGAACAGTCCACCCAAACCCTCCCTCATAGTGAGGGATAGAAAAGAAGGAACAGACTGGGATGTAATAGAGGGACGATAAAAAAAGAAGAATAATAATAACCATCCGCTTTTAAGCCCTCCCTATGGGGGAGGGTTTAGGTGGGGCAATAAAGTCCTCCAAACTCTCCCCTATTATTGGGGGAGACGGAGGGGGCCACACATGTCCGATATCCGTCATATTGCGTGTGTGGAATGTCACTTGTACGCGGTTTGTGCGGTTTAACATGGTAAATTTGTTTCTTTCGGAATAATGTCGTATTTTTACACGATATTAGAAATATTACCGACAAATGCCAGTAAACATAGTTAAGGTAGAGACAAAATGCCAATTGAAACGTTTTGTGCGTTTTGGATATGAACTCTACAAGGGTAACCCGTATTATGTTCCCGAGCTCTACGAAGATGCATTATCCACTTTGCGGAAGGACCGCAATGCTGCATTCGAGTTCTGCGATGCCGATTATTTCCTTGCCTACAAGGACGGCAAGCTCGTGGGACGTATAGCTGCTATTGTAAACAATCGTGCCAACGAGAAGTGGGGCAGTAAGGCTGCACGTTTCGGCTGGGTCGATTTTATCGATGATACCGAGGTCGTCGATGCGCTTTTCTCTACTGTTGAGAACTGGGCGCGTGAGCGTGGTCTTACAGAGATTCAGGGCCCGTTGGGTTTTACCGACCTCGACCGCGAGGGTATGCTGGTCGAGGGTTATGACCGCATGGGTACGATGGCTACAATATACAACCACCCCTACTATCCGCAACATATGGCACGTTTGGGGTATGTGAAGGATGTCGATTGGGTGGAGTATCTGCTTAAAGTGCCTGATGAAAAGTGGGAAAAGGCTGAACGTATATCGGCTATCGTGGAACGCAAGTATGGCTTGTCGGTTGTACGTTGCAAATCACGTTCCGAACTGGCCAAGCGTTACGGCAATGCGCTGTTTGAACTTGTGAATGAGTGCTATGCCGACCTGTATGGCTACTCGCCCTTGAGCAAAAAGCAGATAGACCAGTTCATAAAGATGTACTTGCCGGTGATAGATATGCGACTCATATCTCTCATAGTGGATAAGGATGACAATCTTGTGGCACTGGGTATAAGTATATATTCCCTTGCCGATGCCTTGAGAAAGGCTAAGGGCAGGCTGTTTCCCTTCGGGTGGTGGTATCTTGCCAAGGCTCTCTTCTTCAAACATCCAAAACGTCTCGACTTCCTGCTCGTGGCTGTGAAGCCGGAGTACCAGAACAAGGGTGCGTTTGCTATGGTGTTCAAGAACCTGCTCGACAACTATCTGACAATGGATTTTGTGGATGTGGAGAGTAATCCGGAACTGGAAACGAATATGAAGGTGCGGAGCCAGTGGGATGATTTTGAGAAGGTGCAGCATAAACGCCGCCGTGCATTCAAGAAGGAACTTTAGGAGCTTAAAACTGAAAATAGATTATATACATAGATGACCGAAGATACGAATCTGGAATTTGATGTGAATGTGCCATCGGCTGCAGAATATACCGACGACTCGATACGCCACCTTAGCGACGTGGAGCATATACGCTTGCGCCCGGGTATGTATATCGGTAAGTTGGGCGATGGCTCACAGAGCGACGACGGTATATATGTGCTGTTGAAGGAGGTTATTGATAACAGTATCGACGAGTTCAAGATGGGCTTTGGACGTCGGTTGGAGATTGATATTGTTGACAATCATACTGTGACGGTGCGTGACTATGGCCGCGGTATCCCGCAGGGAATGATGATTGAGGCGGTGAGCAAGCTGAATACCGGTGCCAAGTACGACGACAAGGTGTTCAAGAAGTCCGTGGGCCTGAACGGTGTGGGTCTCAAGGCTGCCAATGCTTTGAGTACACACTTTGAGGTGCGCAGTTACCGCGATGGCATTGTGCGTTCGGCATCCTTTGAAAAAGGTGAGCTGGTGAGCGATTCGACAGACAAGACTGCCGATGAAAACGGCACATACGTCTCTTTTACCCCCGATAATGCGCTGTTCCGCAACTACGAATACCGCGATGCGTACATCGAGACATTGCTGCGTAACTATACATACCTGAATACAGGGCTTACGATAATGTTCAACGGCAAGCGCATCCTGTCGCGCAATGGTCTTGCCGACCTGCTCAGTGACCGAATGACTTCCGATGCCCTGTATCCGATAATACATCTCAAGGGTGCCGACATAGAAATTGCGTTCACTCATGCACAGCAGTATGGCGAGGAGTACTACTCCTTTGTGAACGGCCAGCATACATCGCAGGGCGGTACACACCAGAGTGCATTCAAGGAACTTGTCGCGCTTACCGTGCACGACTTCTTCTCGGCAAAGAATTTCGAGTATTGCGATATACGTAACGGTATTGTTGCTGCGATAGCTGTGAATATACAGGAACCGGTGTTCGAGAGCCAGACTAAGGTGCGTTTGGGCTCTACGACAATTGCACCCGACCCGGGAAGCATGAGCGTGAAGAAGTTTATCAGCGACTTCGTGAAGGAGGAACTCGACAACTTCTTGCACAAGAACCCCGAGATAAGCGATGTGATGCTCTCTAAGATTATGGCAAGCGAGAAGGAACGCAAGGAATTGGCGGGCCTCACCAAACAGGTACGCGAGAAGGCCAAGAAGGTTAACATGCATAACCGCAAGCTGCGCGATTGCCGCATACACTACAATGATGCCAAGGGCGACCGTATGGACGAGAGCTGTATCTTCATCACCGAGGGAGACTCTGCCAGCGGTTCAATAACCAAGAGCCGCGATGCCAACACCCAGGCGGTGTTCAGCTTGCGTGGAAAGCCTCTCAACAGTTTCGGGTTGAGCAGGGCGGTGGTATATCAGAACGAGGAGTTCAACCTGCTGCAGGCGGCACTTAATATTGAGGATGGCCTGGAGGGACTCCGCTATAACAAGGTGATTGTGGCTACGGATGCCGATGTCGATGGTATGCACATAAGGCTGCTTATGATAACCTTCTTCCTGCAGTTCTTCCCCGAGCTTATAAAGAAGGGACATGTGTATATACTGCAGACTCCGCTCTTCCGTGTACGCAACAAGCGCAAGCTGCCACGCGGCAAGAAGGGTGCCGAGGAACGGAAGGAACAGAAGGGCGACTTCGAGACTATATACTGCTACAGCGACGAGGAGCGTATTGCCGCTATCGAGAAATTGTCGCCTAACCCCGAAATAACACGATTCAAGGGATTGGGAGAGATATCGCCCGATGAATTCCGTAATTTCATAGGCCCCGATATGCGACTGGAGCGAGTTGAGCTCCACAAGGACGACAAGGTGGAGGACCTGCTTGCATACTACATGGGAAAGAATACGATGGAGAGGCAGAACTTCATTATCGATAACCTTGTGGTTGAGGAAGACAAGACCGATAACGAGTAGGATTAAACTCCGGAGGAGTTGGTAAATAACTATAAAGAATAAGGTAATGGCAAGGACGGCACTTTTTGCAGGGACCTTTGACCCTTATACCAAAGGGCATCATTCGATAGTGCAACGTGCTCTGCCGCTCTTTGATGAGGTGGTGGTGGCTGTAGGCCGTAATATGGGCAAACGCTGCATGCTGTCCGTTGAGGAGCGCGTAGCGGCAATAGAGAAGCTATATGCCGGTGAAAACCGTGTGAGGGTGTGTGCCTACGATGGCCTTACAATGGATTTCGCACGCGAGGTGGGGGCTACGGTGCTTCTGCGCGGTGTGCGTAGCGTGAAGGATTTTGAGTACGAACGTGAGATTGCCGATGTGAACCGCAAGGTGGGCGGTATTGACACTTTTCTGCTTGTGAGCGAACCTGAATATGCGTCGGTGAGCAGCAGTGTTGTTCGTGAATTGTTGGAATATGGCAAGGATGTGACACCGCTCCTGCCCTAAATATTTGTATATGAAAAAGATTTTGACTTTTGTGTTGATGCTTTCGCTGGCATTCTCGGTGAGGGCGCAGGAGATGACGGAGCAGATGTTGAAGCTGATGTATGCCGACAACATCATCACTCATTTCTATGTCGATGAGGCTGATGAGGCCAAGGTGGTAGAGGAGGGTATAAAGGCTATGCTTGAGGAGCTGGACCCGCATTCTACATATTCGAGTCCGAAGGAGACAAAGGCTCTCATGGAGCAGATGTATGGAAGCTTCGGCGGTATTGGAATACAGTTCAATGTTGTTTCCGATACTCTTTATGTGATACAGACTACGAAGAATGGTCCTTCGGAGCGTGCCGGAATAATTCCCGGTGACAAGGTCGTTTCCGTGAACGATACTGTAATTGCGGGAGTGAAGATGGAGCGTGAAGATATGGTGTCGAAACTGCGTGGCGATGCCGGTACCGAGGTGGAGATAGGTGTTGTGCGCCGTGGTGTAGATCGTGTGCTTACATTCAGGCTGACTCGCGAGAATATATCTACAGAGACGGTGGATGCGGCATATATGATTGACAAGAAGAATGGTTATATACGTATCACTTCGTTCGGGGCAAACACACATGCGGAGTTCTTGTGCAAGCTCGATTCGCTTAAAGAATGTGGCATGAAGAACCTTGTCCTGGATTTGCAGGGCAATGGCGGCGGTTTTCTGTCGGCTGCCGTTGATATTGCAAGTGAGTTCATACAGGAGGCGCGTCTGCTTGTATATACCGAGGGCAGACGCAGCCCACGCTATGACTATCTGTCGGTGAACGGCGGCAGCTTCCTCAAGGGTAATCTTGTGGTTCTCGTTGATGAGACATCGGCTTCGGCATCGGAGATTCTTGCCGGTGCAATACAGGATTGGGACCGCGGTGTTATTGTGGGCCGTCGCACTTTCGGCAAGGGGTTGGTGCAACGTCCCTTCGAACTGCCTGACGGCTCTATGATAAGGCTTACCATAGCACGCTACTACACTCCTGCCGGGCGTTGTATCCAGAAGCCCTACAACGATTCGATAAAGTATGAGGATGATCTTCTGCACCGTTACAACAGCGGCGAGATGACATCGGCCGACAGCATACACTTCCCCGATTCGCTGAAGACCTATACAAAGGTGCTCAAACGCCCTGTGTATGGCGGCGGCGGTATCATGCCCGACTACTTTGTGCCTGTGGATACCCTTAAATATACCAAGTATCATCGCGCACTTTCGGGCCGTGGCTCATTAATACAGGCTTCTTTGCGTTACCTCGATGAGAACCGTGAGAAGATTGTTGCCGCATATGACAATATAGACAGCTTTGAAAAGGGTTTTGAGGTGGATGAGGAGTATTTGTCGGTGTTGCGAGAGCAGGGCAAGAAGGATGGTGTAGAACCTGCCGACGATGAGGAGTATGAGGCTTCGTTGCCTCAGCTGAAATCGCAGCTGAAGATGCTTATAGCACGTGACTTGTGGGATATGAACGATTTTATGAGGATATATAACAAGACCAGTGATGTATTCCTCAAAGCAATGGAACTGGTGACAGTGAAGAACCAGACGAAATTGTTGCAGAAGAAATAACGGGAACATGCCGTTATTAACAGAAGGCAATAATATAGATGTTGACCCAAACATTGTTTGTAATACTGAGCAAAGCGAATTTTGCGACTAAACGAGTTAAAACCAAGTTTTCTTGAAGTTTTTACAACGAGTGTTTGCAAAATCGCCGTAGGCAGTGTATCTATTTTAAGCGCAGTTTTTAGATCCTTCACATTCGTTCAGGATGACAAGTTCGCGAAGAAAAAAGTCTCGGGTCAACTGCTATATTATTACTTAACAGAATGTGGGAACTCGCCTGAACGAGTTCCCACACTTTTTTATGGTTATTTGATATTTGTCATCCTGAGCAACGCGAAGGATCTCTATCATTTCTAAAACCAATAACAGTCATTTCGAAGGTTCTGGCAATTACATTATTAATGTCTTCTTGCCGTTTATGATATATATTCCCTTTGTAGGGTTCTCTATCTTTCTTCCTTGCAGGTCGTAAATAGTTTTCACCTTTCCGTTTTCACCTTTCACATTCTCAATTCCCGTTGAGATAGGGGATTTTGCATAGATGTTCACGCTCTTCTGACCGCTCTTGTAGCAGGAGAAACGTGGAGCACTGGTGTTGTACTGCAATGTATTGCGTGTCTTGTCACCCTGTGCCACAATTGTTGCAAGGGCGTCGCTGCCGATTGTTATCAGCCAGCTGCCGTTGGCGTCGAGCGTGGTTACGGTGTTCAAGTAGTTGCTGCTGCTTGATGATGCAGCAAGGTAGCCATTACCCACGTTGAAGGCAAATGTTCCGTCTACAACACCCTCTTCGAGCGATATCACCTGTGCATTATCGGCAAGGTAAGTAACAGTGTTGTCGCTGATCAAAACATCGGTCTTTTGGCGGTAGTTGTTATACTGTTCACCAAGTACATAGTTCTCGTATGTGATGATGATTGAGTCGCCTACGGTGAGCTGTGCCTCGTCTGTAACCAATGTGAAACTGCCGTTTGTGAAATTACCGCCGTTGCCCACTGTGCCGCCGGTGTTGTCTCCATCGTCACCCTCGTTACCGCTGCCACTGTTTTCGGTGTTGCCGTCGTTGTCGCCTTCGGCTGCAATAATTTTTACATTGTCAACTTCGAATGTGCCTGCCTGAGCAGCTGTGCCAATGTATTTGAACGCTATTACTACACTCTTGTCGCCCATGTATGTAGCGGGTATCGCTATCTCTCCGGTTGTCGTTTTTGTCCAATCGGTAGTGTTCTGCACGGCATTGAAGTCTATGACTTCCCATGTGGCATCGGCAACGTTGCCGGTGAAGTCGCGGCTTATGAGCAGCTGGTTGTAATCGGTTACCTTGTCGGCAACGCAGTATCGGATTACGTAGTCGAATGTGAGTTTTGCATTGTTGTCCTTGGAGAAATCCAGCGGGTCGGAAACCAGCCAGCTCTCGGCATCGTGTGCAACATCGTTGTCGTCATACGATGTGACCTCGCCACACTGGTACTCAAAATGCCACGGGAAGTCGCATTCGGCAGGTGTAAAGAGATATGGCGCATCCTCAAAATCCTCGAAAAGCTTCAAATCGTACCCGTCGGGCACCTCTATTGTTGTGTCGTCATCGTCGCCGCCGGTGCTTCCGCCTGTACCGTCCTCGACGTCACCGTTAAGGTGGAATGTGTAGTTGATGGAGTCGCCCCAAACGTAGTCGGCAAGCTGAGGATAGTCAATATAAGGGTTGCGGTTGCCCTGCACTGCATACACGGCATTGTTGCGGTTCACTTCTTTCTCGCTTACCGGGTCCTGCTTGTGCCATTTGAGCAGCAACTCTACAGCCCAAGGTTTTAGGGTAGGGTAGGTGCTCTTCTCATAGTTCATCCAAGTGAGTTCCCAAGTGAGGTCCTGGTAGCAGGTGAACATATACATAAACACACGTGCAAAGTCTCCTTTGTATTCATCACAGGGTTCGTATGCGTTCTGGCTGCTGCCGTCAATGTTAGCTTTTCCCACGAATGTCACACCGTTGTCCCAGCTTACGCTTGTAAGCTCGCCTAGAGGATAGTTGCTCTTTCGGCTATTTGCATTCTGGTCCGACGGGTTTAGGTGGTGTAGGTCGCAATATGCGTTGTTGTTTGTGCCTCCCCACCAGCTTTTTGCAACGCTGTGCTCGATATTCATGCCTGATACAGCACTACCCTTGCTGGTGAAATAACGTTTCTCGTTCGAGTACATGTCGAGTACACGACGCTGCCCGTTCTCCACAACAGCATCGGTGGTGTAGAATGCGCCCCATGTTTTGTCGGCACCGCTTCCGTAGCTTATCTTCTTGTGGTTCTTTATAAGGTTGTAGAGGGCTGTCTTCAGTGTCGCGCCGCCCTTTGTGCCGTCGATAGATGTGTAGTATTCGGCCTGAGCGGTGGCACTTGTTATGAGTATTTGCAGCAGGAGTGCAAGTACCAGAATCCTTCTTATTTTCATTTTGTCTCTTTTATTGTTTAATGCGGTGCAAAGTTAAGCATTATTCTTGAACAGGAGTATCTTTGCTTTATTCCTTTTCGCCGAAGCAGAGGTCGCCGGCATCGCCAAGACCGGGGACTATGTATGCGTGTTCGTTCAGTATTGGGTCTATTGCAGCGCAATAGAGTATTGTGTCTTCGGGGAAGTGCGATATGAGGTAATCGACAGCCTGCTGGCTTGCTATGACGCAGGCAAAGATGGTTTTTGCCGGTGTGCCCTTGGTGAGGAGCGCGCGGTATGAGAGGTCTGCGCTGATACCTGTTGCGAGCATTGGATCGACCAGAATGAGTGTCTTGTCGTCGAGGCGTGGCGATGCAAGGTACTCGACTATTACATCGAACTCGTTTTCTGATGTGTATTTGCGGTATGCCGACACAAAGGCGTTCTCGCAGTGGTCGAAGTAGTTATGGAAGCCTGTGTGCAATGGCAGGCCGGCACGAAGTATTGTTCCGAGTACGACATTGTCGGCCGGGATACTCTGTACGGCTTCGCTGTTCGGGGTCTGTATGGTGCTGTTCCTGTAGGTAAGCTCCTTGCTTATCTCGTATGCCATGATTTCGCCTATGCGCTCGATGTTACGGCGGAAACGCATCTGGTCGCCCTGCACTTCAATATCGCGTATCTCAGAAATGAATTGGTTGAGAATGGTGTTGTTCTCCGAAAGGTTTACAATTTTCATGTTTGTATGTTTTGTTTGCGCGAAGATACGAATTTATGTGCGATTTTAGAAACTGTTTGAATTTATATCGCCAAGTTTCTTGAAAACGGGAACCTCCTTTCGGCAATCGTAAGAAAAGGAGCTTGCGGTGAATCATATTTAAATAAAGTTCATGTGGGAATAAAATCAATATTTTCTCGTAAGTGGGGTGGTTTGTGCTTTTGTCAAAATAATAAAGTTTTGCCAGTGTGGATTACACTGTTTTTGTGCTTTCTGTTTTCAAAAGGATGACAAAAGCGGCGGATTGCTGACACGCTGTAACTGTTTGTTGCCCGAAAAAGGTGCCGAAAATAAAGGTTTTCTGTCTTTTTTATGCCAATTAAAGAAATTTTTCTTTAATTAGTTTGAGATATTAAACAAAAAGATATATATTTGCATTCGGAGAACTTTGGCAAGTTCGGGTAAAACTGCATCTCCAAAGTTCAAAAGTGATAAATAAAATAAGGAATATTTATTAATAATTTATTTTTTAGAATTATGGCAACAATAGATCTTACCAAGTATGGTATCACCGGTGCTGTAGAGGTTCTTCACAACCCCTCTTACGATCAGCTTTTCGCTGAGGAGACAAAGCCCGGTCTTGAGGGTTACGAGGTTGGCCAGGTTACAGAGCTTGGCGCAGTTAATGTAATGACAGGTGTTTACACCGGCCGTTCACCTAAGGACAAGTTCATCGTT
>JAFXHQ010000069.1 GCA_017536325.1 Bacteroidaceae bacterium | reverse complement strand
TCTTTCTCTAACACCCACCATATTCGGCTCCTTCTGCCAAATTTAACAATATGGTGAGGTAACACAAAAATAGTATATGTACCAACCACTTATCAAATTTCACCCTCATCCTGCCATTATTACGCAAGTTCTTGCTATATTCGCGTAGATATTTGAATGGCATATGCTGGATTTGAAGACCAAGGAATTTATAGCAGCTCACCGTAACGAGGATCCGCGAAGGCTTGCACTGCAGGGCAACCGTTTCCCCGGTGTGGATATGCGCGAGGCTGTGGTGCAGGTCGAAGGGTGGCAGGCTGCAAGGACAAAACTGCCGGCATGGGCTGCGACAGACGGCATAGTGTATCCGCCGCGAATATCGATGGAGCAGTGCTCGAGTGAGGCTACGGCTCTTTATAAGGCTTCTCTTGTAGGTGGCGAACGTTTTGCCGACCTTACAGGTGGTTTCGGGATTGACTGCAGCTACATGGCACGCGCTTTCGGGCATGCCACATATGTAGAGCGGAATGCGCAGCTGTGCCGTATCGCACAACATAACTTTTCCCTGTTGGGGCTCGGCCACATAGAGGTGGTTAACGGTAACAGCGAGGATGTGCTGCACTCTTTGGATGGTATGGATTGGGTGTTCATAGATCCGGCACGTCGTGACGATGACGGGCGTAAGGTGGTGGCTTTGTCCGATTGTGAACCCGATGTGACACTCCTGGAAAAGAGTCTGTTGCAGAAGAGCAGGCATGTGATGGTCAAGTGTTCTCCTATGCTCGACATAACTGCTGCCTGTGCACAGTTGGGATGTGTCGAAGAGGTGCACGTGGTGGCTGTGAACAACGAGTGCAAGGAGCTGCTGATTATCCTGGGCAACAGGGCTTGTGGCGAAATTCCGTTCCATTGTGTAAATGTGATTCCGAACGGACAGCAGCATTTTGTGTTTGATTCAAAGGCACGCGAGGGAATGGTAAGCTATTGTGATGCCCCCGGCCGATATCTCTATGAACCGAATGCGGCAATAATGAAGGCGGGTTGTCATGGTGCCCTGTCGGCGATGCTTGGTGTAGAGAAACTTCACCCCAACAGTCAACTGTATTCGTCGGATACTCTGGCCCGTGACTTTCCCGGGCGTATATTCCGTGTGGAGAAGGTATACGGCTTCTCGAAGGCAGAACTGAAGGAGGTGCAGGCATTGGGATGTGCAAATATTGCTGTACGCAATTTCCCCGATACTGTACAGCAGTTGCGGAAGAGACTCAGACTTGCCGACGGAGGCAATAGATACATATTCGCTACAACTCTCTACGATGGCGATAAAGTACTTGTCGTTTGCAGCAAATGTACTGTATGACCTACTGTTGCTTCAGGTGTAATAGTTGGTTATCCTTTTTTGCCGTTGCTGTTTTCAATTTGGAAACATTAATAAATTTTTAACTGTTTTTTGTTTATGAGGGTGCGGGAAGTTGGTATTTTTGCACCCGAGTGTTGAAATTTGTCTGGATTCAGGCAGTGTGTGCAGTCTGATTCCCGGCAGCTTTTATCCGTATAGCCTTGAAAGTACAGATAGTTCCTGAGTTTATGGGCTTCGAGAAGGAGATTCTTGAAGTGGTTGCCGGCAATTATGTTGCCGACAAGGTGCTGTGTGCACGTAGGAACATTGTGGAGAAGGTTACTCTGCGTGGTGTAGAGATGGTTGTGAAAAGGTACAAGCGGCCGAATCTCTTCAATAGGTTTGCCTATACGTTCATACGCAAGACAAAGGCACGGAGAGCCTATGAATATGCCTTCAGGTTGCTCGACTGTGGCATCGGTACTCCGTCTCCTGTCGCATATGTGGAGGTGAAGAGGTGTGGCCTCTTTTCTGAGGGTTACTTCTTCTCGCTGTATATGCCGTATGGCATGTTAAGCGATATGGCAACAGAGACTCTTCCTGTAAGCGAGGAACTTACAAATGACTTTGTCGATTTCGCTTTCATGCTGCATTCAAAGGGGGTGTTGCCGAGGGACTTCAATTCGAGCAATATATTCTGTTGGTTCAATGAGGATATGGAGAAGTTCTGTTTCGCACTTACCGATATAAACCGTATGCGGTTCGGAAAAGTTCCGTCGGTGAACGGGATAATGCGCTCATTTGAACAGCTGGGGGTCTCTGTGGAGGGGATGTACAAACTGGCACTATGCTACTCTTCCCGTAAGAATCTCGACATGGAATATTCTATGTTCCTGTTTCTGCTTCACAGGATGAGGAGTCGGATGAGGCGTGCTTTCAAAAGAAAAACGAAGAAGAAACTGGGGCTTGTGTAGCTGCCTCTATAAGGCAAGTTCTATTACTTCTAAGTCTTTTATCTCTTTGCCGTCAATGATGAACTTCACCAATGTGCGTACCTGTTGCCAGCCTTGCTTGCCTGCGGCTCCGGGGTTGATGTGAAGGCAACCGATTGATTCATCGTACATTACTTTGAGAATGTGGGAGTGCCCTGATATGAAAAGCTGTGGTCTCTCCTTGTTGAGTATATCGCGCATCATGGGGTCGTACTTGCCGGGATACCCGCCGATGTGTGTCATTATAACATTGCAATCCTCGACCTTGAAACTGAGAATGTCATCGAAGCGGATACTCAGTTCGCGTCCGTCTATGTTGCCGCATACGGCACGTACGGGACAATGCTCCTGCAACTTGTCGATGATGAGCGGGCTTCCGATGTCTCCGGCATGCCATATTTCATCGCATCCGTTGAATTGTAAAAGGTATCTGTCGTCCCACCATCCGTGGGTGTCGGACAATAATCCAATGCGTTTCATACTTTGGCCGGGCTTCTATTCCAAAAATGTCTGGTCGGGCTTTATCTTGTGCCTGTTCCACTCTTTGAATTGTATTGTAAGCATTACGAGTGTCAGCAGTGCTGCTATGAAATCGGATATGGGCATGCTGTACCATACTCCCTTTTCACCGATGAATTTCGGGAGGAATACAAGAAGCGGAATAAGGAGCAGTACCTGGCGGCTGAGCGACAGGAATATCGATTTCTTGACCTTGCCGATACTCTGGAAGAAGTTGGTCGTTACAAGCTGGAAACCTATTATAGGCATGAATACCGACATTGTCTGCATAGCCCACGCACTCTTCGCTATGAGCTCTTCGTCGGTGGTGAATGCACGCGCAACCGTCATGGGCATGAATTCGCATATGGCAAAGCCGAGGGTGGTGACAAGCGTCGCCCAGAATATCGTGAGCATGAGTGCACGTCTTACACGCTCGTGGCGTCTGGCTCCATAGTTGTATCCTACTATGGGCTGCATGCCTTGTGTGAGTCCCAACACTACCATTACGAAGATGAACTGCATGCGGTTGGCTATGCCATATGCTCCCTGGGCCGTGGTACCTTCTTCTATGCTGCCACTATATTCGCTCAGTCCGCGGTTTATTATAATGACTACTATGCAGGCAGCTGCGTTTATGAAGAATGGTGACATGCCTATGCTCAGGATACCCTTGACAATATCTTTCTTCAGCTTGTATATCCCTTTTTGCAAGTGCAGGAGCTCGTCGGGGTTGCTGAGGAGCTTTATCTGCCACATGAGTGTGGTGCATTGAGCCAGAATCGTTGCCATGGCTGCACCTCTTATTCCCCAGCCGAGTAGATAGATGAACAGCGGTGCAAGGATTATATTCATCACCACTGTGATTATTGTCGCATACATCGCCTGTTTGGGGTGTCCCGACGCTCTCAGTGCCGCATTTATACCAAAGTACAGGTGTGTTACGACATTGCCGAGCAGGATAACTTCCATGAAGTCGCGTGCGAAGGGAAGCGATGCTTCTGTGGCTCCGAAGAAGATAAGAATCTTATCGAGGAAGAGGAGTGAGACTGTCGCAAACAGTATGCCGACTATTATGTTCAATGTGACAAGGTTGCCAAGGATGTCCTTTGCCGACCTGTAGTCGCGTTGCCCGAGCCTTACCGACAACTGCGTTGCTCCTCCTATGCCTACCATGGCTCCGAAGGCTGCCGACAGGTTCATGAAGGGGAAGGTTATGGCCAGGCCGGCAATTGCATCGGCACCTACATCGGGAATGTGTCCTATGAAGATGCTGTCAATCATGTTGTAAAGCGAGGCCGCTGTCTGTGCTATGATTGCCGGGATGGCATATAGACGGAGCAGCTTGCCTACTTTCTCGGTCCCTAGCTCGGTTGGTACTTTTTTCCCGTGTGTCTTGCTCATAAATTATTATAAAAAGCGTCGGTACTCGCAAAAATGATTTACCTTTGTATCGTATGCCAACCAAGGTGTTGCCTAATATGACCTCTTGGCTGGAAACGGTTGCAAAATTAGTCATTTTTTTTGAGAAGTTCGGTATAATTTCTATTCGGAATATAGGTTTATGGTGGTTGACAAGAGTGTTCTGGTTGGGATGAGCGGCGGTATCGACAGTACTGCCGTATGCTGTATGCTCCTTGAGCGGGGATACAGGGTGGTTGGTCTTACATTCATAACATCGGCCTCGGGTGTTGCTGCAGCAAAGGGTGCTGCGGCTTTGGCTGCCCGGCTCGGGATAGAGCATCATGTGGCGGATATAAGGGAGGAGTTTGGCCGGAAGGTGGTGAAGCCTTTCATCGAGGCATATCTGCAGGGAAAGACTCCCAATCCGTGTGTCAACTGCAATCTTATTGTGAAGTTTGCCTTGCTCGAGGAGTGGGCGGATAGGTTGGGGTGTGCCAATATTGCTACCGGACATTATGTCAAGGTGGAGGAACATGACGGCAGATACTATATTGTGACAGGGGATGATGACCGTAAGGATCAGAGCTATTTCCTCTGGCGGCTTACACAGAAACAACTCTCAAGAGTGATCTTTCCTTTGGGTGGAATGGTGAAATCGCAGGTGGTGGATTACTTGAAAGAGCGTGGCTATGAAGGTGTTGCCGGTGGCGGAGAGAGTATGGAGGTGTGCTTCATTCCGGGTGATTACCGTGATTTTCTCCGTAGTGAGGTTCCCGACATTGAATCGCGCTTCGGGGGCGGTTCCTTTGTTGACAGCCAGGGTAAGGTGCTTGGCAAGCATATGGGTTATCCGTTCTATACCATAGGGCAGCGTAAGGGGCTTGGCATAGCTTTGGGCTATCCGGCATATGTGACAAAGATAAATGCAATAAAGAATACCGTGATGCTTGGCAAGGAGAGTGACTTGTTGACTAAATATATGCTTGTTGAAGAACCTTGTTGGGTGGACGATGTGCCTGAGGGACTTACTGTGCGTGTACGCTACCGCAGCCGTCCTGTTCCGTGCGATGCTCCGGTGGCAACCGGTGACGGACGTTGGCTGGTGAGGCTGTACGAGACGGTCTCTGCAATAACCCCGGGGCAGTCGGCGGTGTTCTACTGTGGAAATGCCGTTGTCGGCGGTGCTTTCATTGCCGACCAGCGAGGTATAAACCAATGGATAAACGAGACTTCAATATGAACAGCATAGAAGAGCCGCTTACGTTATATGCCCTCAACAACATGGTGCATGGTGCCATAAATGAAGGGATGCCGTTGCGCTACTGGGTGACAGGTGAACTGAGCGAGGTGCGTGAGGCGTCGAACGGTCACTGTTATATTGAGTTGGTGCAACGCGATGAGGCTACCAACGAATTGATTGCAAAGGCACGCGGAACGGTGTGGGCGCGTATCTACTCTCTGCTTAAGCCCTATTTCCTTGAACAGACAGGACAACCGTTTTCTGCCGGTCTGAAGGTGTTGTTGCAGGTGACTGTGGGTTTTCATGAACTGTACGGATATGCGCTTGATGTGTGTGACATTGAACCTGCATATACGGTTGGTGATATGGCGCGACAAAGGATGCTTGTAATCAAGCGTCTTGCCGAGGAAGGGGTGATAGACCTGAATAAGGAGTTGTCGTTCCCGTTGCTTCCGCAACGTGTGGCAGTGATTTCATCCTCTACGGCTGCCGGCTATGGCGATTTCTGTGACCAGTTGCAGGGTAATCGCTACGGCTTTGTGTTCTATCCGCATCTTTTCACATCGCCAATGCAGGGGAACTGGGTGGAGCAGGGTATAATATCTGCCCTAAACAGAATAGCCGAGAATGTGGACATGTGGGATGTGGTGGTGATAATTCGTGGTGGCGGTGCCGTAAGTGAACTTTCTTGTTTTGACACATATGACCTAGCCAACAACTGTGCACAATTTCCGTTGCCTATTATAACCGGTATCGGTCATCAACGTGATGAGAGTGTGCTCGATATAGTGGCGCACACGAGTGTCAAGACCCCAACTGCTGCTGCCGAACTTCTGATTCATGCAATGCTTGAGCAGAGCGCGTTCGTTGAGAATGCAAGGCAGGATATTGTAACGGCAGTGCGTATGCGCATTGATGCAGAGAAACAGCGAGTGAACACTGTTGCCAATCGTTTGCCGGTGAGTGCAATGTTGGCTCTGCAGAACGAGAAGATGCGTCTGCAACCGCTTGTGCAGAGACTATCGTCATCGGTGGAGTTGTTCTTAAGGGAGCAGCACCACAGATTGGATATCCTCAGGGAAAAGGCTGATTCTGCCTCCCCTCAACATATACTCTCGTTGGGCTACAGTATCACACGTGTCAACGGAAAGGCGGTGCGCTCCGTGGATGAGATAACCCCCGGCGATGAGGTGGTGACAGTTGTTGCCGGCGGTGAGTTTGCAAGTACGGTAAAGGAGAAAAAATAAAGGATACAATATGGAGAATATGAGTTACACCGAGGCGGTTGCACGTCTCGAGGAGATTATGGTCATTGTGCAGGGCGGAAAGATTGATGTCGATGAACTTTCGGGCCTCTTGAAGGAAGCAACGGAACTGCTCCGTTTCTGCAATGCGAAACTTTATAAGGTCGATGAGGAGGTAAAAGGGCTTATCGAGGAGATGAATGGCGAGGACAACGGGTGAAAGCATTCGTTGTGCCGATAAATAAATTTTCTCTTATCGGGTAAAATGCGTATCTTTGCGCAATTTTAAAAAGAATATAAAGAAATGGAAACTTTGGATTGGTCTAATCTTGGCTTCGGTTACCGCAAGACCGAATGCAATGTGCGTTGTCGCTACAAAGATGGTGCATGGGGTGAGGTTGAGGTGTGTACCGAAGAACACATATCGCTGCATATGGCAGCAACTTGTCTGCACTACGGTCAAGAGGCCTTTGAGGGACTTAAAGCTTTTCGTGGCAAGGATGGCAAGGTGCGCATCTTCCGCCTCGAGGCTAATGCTGAGCGTCTGCAGAGCAGCTGCGACGGAATAATGATGCCGCGCGTGAGCACAGAACTTTTCCGCGAAATGGTGACAAGGTTGGTTGCGCTTAACGAACGTTTTGTCCCGCCATACGAAAGCGGTGCATCACTATATATACGTCCCTTGCTCATAGGTACAAGTGCGCAGGTGGGTGTAAATCCTTCGAAGGAGTATCTTTTTGTAATATTCGCTACTCCTGTAGGTCCTTATTACAAGGCAGGATTTGCGGTAAACAACTGTGTGATTTTCCGCGATATCGACCGGGCGGCTCCTCTCGGTACAGGCCGTTACAAGGTGGGTGGCAACTATGCATCGGGAATGAGGGCAAGCTATGCTGCGCATGAGCAGGGATATGCCTGTGAGATATATCTTGATGCAAAGGAAAAAAAGTATATCGACGAGTGCGGTGCGGCCAACTTCATAGGAATAAAGGGCAACAGCTACATAACACCGAAATCGACATCGATATTGCCGTCTATAACCAACAACAGTCTTATGCGTATTGCAAAGGATATGGGTCTGGTTGTTGAAGAACGTGCTGTTCCGTTAGAGGAACTTTCGACTTTCGATGAGGCCGGCGCCTGCGGAACAGCTGCGGTGATATCTCCGATAGGACGTATCGACGATGCAGAGTTAGGCAGGAGCTATGTGATAGCAAAGGATGGCAAGCCGGGGCCTGTGCTTACAAGGCTTTATAACCGTTTGCGTGCAATACAGTACGGCGATGTGGCCGATCCGTATGGTTGGGTGACAGTTGTTGAATAACAAGAGCATATATGGGAAAAGGAAAACTGAAGAAATTTGCCGATATGGCATCGTATGCCAATGTCATTGAGCATCCGTATTCGGTGGTCGATGATGTGGAATTTCCGATGAGAGGTAACTGGAAACGTGATTTTTTCAAGAATGAGAATCCGATAGTGCTTGAACTCGGTTGCGGTAGAGGCGAATATACCGTGGCTCTCGCAAAACGGTTCCCCGAAAAGAATTTCATTGGAGTGGATATAAAAGGTGCGCGTATGTGGACCGGTGCTACGGAGGCTATGGATGCAGGGCTTGCCAATGTGTGCTTTCTGCGTACAAATATTGAGATAATTGACCGCCTTTTTGCAGCAGGAGAGGTGAGTGAGATATGGCTCACATTCCCCGACCCGCAGATGAAGAAGTACACCAAACGGCTTACTTCGTCGCTTTTCCTGTCTCGCTACAGGAATATCCTTGCTGCGGATGCTGTCGTGCATCTCAAGACAGACAGCAACTTCATGTTTACTTATACAAAATACATTACAGAGGTAAATGACCTTCCTGTGGTGGAGTGTATTGAGGATGTACATGGCCAGAATGAGGTCAGTGATGTGTTGCAGATACGTACATACTACGAATCGCAGTGGCTTTCGCGCGGAATAACAATCAAATATATCGCCTTTAACCTGCTTGCAAAGGAGCAGTACGAAGAACCTGATGTGGAGATTGAACTGGATGAGTACCGCAGCTACGGACGCAGCAAGCGCAGTTCTCTCGAAACAAGTAAATGATAGATTATGTTCAAGCATATTGTAATGTGGCGCTTCATTGATGGCGCAAATGGAAAGAGTAAGAAGGAGCATGCTCAGTGGGTGAAGGAAAACCTTGAGGCTCTGGTGGGTGTTGTGCCTGAAATCCGCTCGCTCGAAGTTGGAGTGAACGTATGTATTGCAGGAACTGCATACGATGCAGTGCTTGTATCGGCATTCGACAGTGCCGAGGCTATGGAACGCTACAAGGTGCATCCTGCACATGTGGCGGTAGCTGCATACTTCAAGGGAATAACCGAAGGCCGCGCCGAGGCAGACTATGTAAT
>JAFXHQ010000068.1 GCA_017536325.1 Bacteroidaceae bacterium | reverse complement strand
TTTCGATACTGGTGTTCATCTCCTCGTGTACGAGCATCTGTACCGAATCGTTGCTGATGGTGTAACGGCATACTTCAATCTTCTTCATGTCGCGGCTTATGCGCTCGAAGTAGAAGCCGTTGTTGTCGCCCAACCATATGCTCTTGCGTGGGTTTTCATAACGTGTGGCATGTGTTCCGGGCTTGCTGAAGATGCTGAAGCGCTGCTGTTTGAACTGCGACACGTCAATCATCCTGCTTGTCTTGTTCTCAAAGTCGAACAGTTCCATGTACATGTCAGGAGTCTGCTCGCCTGGCATCTGATAACGGTAGCTCTCCAGTGTGGGACGTGGGGCGCTCAGCGAGTTTATTACCCACATTTTCGATAATATCGAGTCGGCGCGGTGTGTCATTACGAAGTGGCGTGAGTCGGGGCTCCATAGCGCATATACGCGGTAACGTTTTGTGCTGTCGGGTTTCTCGTCGAGCGAGTGGTGTGAATAGCACCAGTTGGGGCGGCCGTTGAATGTCAGCTGATGCTCGACAACTGTTGTATCCTTGTCCCATATGCGCAGTTTCTCCAGGTCTTCCATTGACATGTACCACAGATTGTAGTTCTTCTCATAGATAGCGACCTTGCCGTCGGGGGATACATTTGCCCAATTGGGATAGTTGGGGTAGAGGTCATCAATTTCATCCTTTGTGCGTTCAAGGAGTTCACCGCTCTTCATGTCATACTCGAAGTAGAAGGTCTTGTTCATCTTCTTGCCCTGGTTCTCCTTGATTTTAGTACTGTCGTTGCGTTCGTGGCGAGGAAGTTCACGCGGAACCTCCTTCTTTGATGCAACGTCGAAGCGTACGTAACGTCCATCACGAATTGTGCGGTTAATGTTTATCGGTGCATGCAAGGCATCGTAGGGATCTCCTGTGCGCAGTGTAATCTCTTTTGCAATCCAATCCATGTCCCATAATTTTTTCCTTGTCCCCTTTACGGCATCAACCACATAGAATCCCTTGCTGTTTGTGTCGCTCCATGAGTAGATGAACTGCTTGCCGTCCTCGAACCATACAGGCTGTACTCTTGTCTGCTTCACCATTCTGCCTATCTTTTTAGGGGAGAATCGTTCGGCAAGTGCGTAGTTCGGTTTTACGCTGTTGTCGTTCTGTGCATTGCCCTTTACCGCAACGAACAATAGCGGAATGGCAAAAAGTAAAAGTAGTTTCTTCATTGTGTGTATTGTTGGTATTTATTGTCTTGTAGCAAGATAAATGAATGAAAGGATAAGATTCAAAACTTGCAAAGCCTGATAAACCGGAGTTTACTGATCGCAAATGAGGATTTATCACTCTTCGTATATCACAGCATATTACCTTTTAACATTTATCTTATTCTTTCTTCTTTGTAATATGCAATGTATCCAGAATCTTGCGGAATCCTCTTCGTTTGCTTATATCGATTTTTGCTATTCCGCCGGTCGATGTCTCCTTGTAGAGGCTCGGCAGGTCGTGGCCGGTCTCTTTCATTACCTCGACTATACGGTCGTAGTCTATCTTGTGCTTTCCGTCGGATAGTGCCGAGTATGTACATGCGTCAAGGGCTCGTGATGCTGCAATGGCATTGCGCTCTATGCAAGGTACCTGTACAAGGCCGCATAGGGGGTCACAAGTAAGTCCCAGGTGGTGCTCCAGTCCCATTTCGGCAGCATATTCAATCTGGTTTATCGTACCACCGAACAGTTGGCAGGCTGCAGCAGCGGCCATTGCGCATGCTACACCAATCTCTCCCTGACAGCCTACATCGGCACCCGAAATAGATGCATGTTCCTTGGCTACGTTTCCAAACAGACCGGCTGTAGCAAGGGCGCGCAGGATACGTTTGTCCGAACAGTTGTGCGACGTATGCAGGTGGTATAGTACAGCCGGCAGCACTCCGCTTGAGCCACAGGTCGGTGTGGTTACAATGGTGCTTCCACTTGCGTTCTCCTCGCTTGTTGCAAGGGCATATGCATATACTTTTGCCTTGCTGCTAACAGCTGCGCTGTAGGATTGTGACTTGTTGAGGTATGTGTTTGCCTTGCGTTGCAGACCAAGACCGCCGGGCAGTACACCCTCGTTTTCGAGTCCTCTCCTGATAGTGCTCTTCATTGTCTCCCACACTTCGGTGAGGTAGTCCCAAATCTCGACACCTTCGTATTTCTCTACATACTCCCAGAATGAGCAACCGGTCTCGTCACACCAGTCCATTACCTCATGTATGGTAGTCAAGGGGTATATGTCCTCTTCATTCTTTGTGGTCTCCTCATTGGCAAGTTCTCCACCTCCTATACTGAATATCTTCCAACTGTCGATAACCTTGTCATCCTTTATGCCTTCGAAAAGCATGCCGTTGGGGTGGAAAGGCAGGAATGTCTTTGGCTCCCAAACAAGTTCTAATTTGGCAATAGGCTCGAGTACAGCCATAATTGCCTTATCGGTCATATGCCCCTCGCCGGTTGCGGCAAGGCTGCCGTAGAGTGTGACACGATATGTATCCACATTCGGGCAACGCTCTGCAAAAATCTTTGCAGCGCGGTTAGGCCCCATTGTATGGCTGCTCGAAGGGCCAAGTCCTATTCTGAAAAGTGAACGTAGTGATTTCATTTGTTTATGGTTCTTTTTGTTTTCCGGTTAGGGAACCGGCAGGGTGTTCTGTTCTCTGTCTGTTCCAGATGCGAAAATAATGCTTAAAAGTGAATTTGTCTAATCTTTTCCACGGTTTATTTGCCAATAAATTATATGCTTTTAAGTTTTTTAAGAGTCACTCTCTGTGGTGTTTCTTGAATAAAGGTTCCAGCAAGTCCG
>JAFXHQ010000067.1 GCA_017536325.1 Bacteroidaceae bacterium | reverse complement strand
TAGTAATAGAGGTTGACGGCGCATACCATGCAGAAATAGGGCAAATTGAATACGACAAGGATAGAACGACAAGACTGAACGAACTCGGTTTTAAAGTAATCCGCTTAACAAATGAAGAAGTCATAACAAATTTAGAAGAATCTTTAGCAAAGATTAAAAAAACTCTTTCAGCAACCTCCCCTATTGGGGGAGGCCAGGAGGGGGCCCACATTCCTCCCCTACGGGGGGAGGCCAGGAGGGGGCTCAATATGTTCTTCATTGAGCCGCTTGAATATCTATCATTCGTATATCTTATGGAGAAGAGCACCATCGTGCTCACCGACAGCGGCGGCATACAGGAGGAGGCTCCGGGGCTTGGCAAGCCGGTGCTTGTGATGCGCGACACAACAGAACGGCCCGAGGCTCTTGAGGCTGGCACTGTAAAGCTTGTAGGCACCGACTACAACAAGATTGTGAGCGAGGTATCGCTGTTGCTCGATGACCAGACACACTACGATGCTATGAGCAAGGCCGTGAACCCTTACGGTGACGGACTCGCCTGCGGAAGGATTGTAAACACATTGAAGTAGAAACGGGGATGACTTTTGGTTCACCCTAACAATCACAAACATTATAACATCCCCAAAATGTCAAAGATAAAAGCTTTTGCTACAACATTGCTGCTCCTGTTGGCATTCAACACTCTGCAGGCACAAACATTAAAGGAGAGGTATGAGTTCACCGGTACATTCGGCAGCGGCGACTTTGCACCGTTCTGGCACCTGTCGAACAGACAGGGACTGCCAAGTTACGAAAACAACAGTGTATATACACGTTTGGGGCTTGCAGGTGAACACTCATTCAGCAGCTGCGATATCGGGACCGATTGGGGATTCGATTTTGTAGTTGGAGACAATCTTACTTCGACGGTTTTCATACAACAGGCATACATTGATTTCAGCTGGAAAAGGCTTAACATCTCCTTCGGACAAAAAGAGAGATGGCAAGGAGTTGTAAACCATCGTCTTTCAACAGGCTCGCTCACCGAAAGCGGCAATGCACGTCCGATACCGCAGATACGCATAGAACTGCCCGATTATTGGGATATCCCCGGGCTAGGCGGATGGATAGGCATAAAGGGACATATGGCATATGGATGGTTCGCCGACGAGGAATGGCAAAAGGACTTTGCTGCCGACAGCACTGCACGTGCAGTAGGTGTACGCTATCACTCGAAAGCCGGTTATCTGCGCATAGGCAACGAAGAGAAATTTCCTCTCACAGCCGAGTTCGGATTACAGATGGTAACACAGTTCGGTGGAACATGCTACAACTCGAGAAGCATATACGGCGACAACCACCACAATCCGGTACGCCCTAAGGACTATTGGACTGCATTCTTCCCCAGCAGTGGCGATGCTGCATATGACGGAAGTGACCAGGCAAACGTTGTGGGCAACATGCTCGGCAGCTGGCAGGCTGCCATAACATGGAATGCCGAGGATTGGAAACTACGTGGATATTATGACCACGTTTTTGACGATCATTCACAGATGTTTATGGAATATGGTCTTTGGACCGAGCAGCTTGTAGGCATTGAACTTGAACTGAAGAAGTTCAAATGGATAAAAGGCTTAGCACTCGAATATTTCAACCTAAAGAACCAAAGCGGCCCGGTGTATCACGACACCACAGCAGAGATACCCGACCAGATAAGCTGCATAGACAACAACTACAACCATGGACGATACCCCGGTTGGTTCAACTACGGAATGATGATAGGCACGCCACTTTGCTCGTCACCGATATACAATACCGACCATAAGCAGGTATGTTACAACAACCGCGTTGAAGCATTCCACATAGGTATTGAGGGCTGTCCGCTCGGTTGGCTCGACTATCGCCTCTTATACACACGCAGCAACAACTGGGGTACATACCCACATCCGTTCAAGGAGATAAAGGTAAACCGTTCGGGATTGGTAGAGCTCACATTCAAGCCAAAGATACTGCGCAACTGGAGTATAACCACTTCATTCGCATTTGACTGCGGAGATCTGTACGGCGACAATTACGGAGGCATGATTACACTGACAAGAAAGAATATTTTTGACCTTGGCAAAATTCTGAACAGATGAAAAGAGTTATATACCTGATATTGGGAATGGCACTCATAGTATCGTGCCAGAAAGAGGATGAGAACGGAGACCTGGGCGGTTTCTGGAAGCTTATGCAGATTGAAGATACTGCCACCGACAGCATAATAACAACAAGAGACAAGGACCTTTTCTGGAGCATACAGCTCAACCTTATGACAACCACTAATGGCGGTAAGGGAAGATTTCAGCACACCGGGGATTCGCTGTACGTACAAATGATACATGTTCCGATGGATGCAAAGAGCCTGGGGTTATACAACCCAAAGAACGAAAGGTTCGGGGTACTGCACCTCGATCGCAACGGAATGGTGCTGCAGTCGAAAGATGCTACGCTCACTTTCCGTAAATTCTGACTCGGACAAAAACAGCATACTAACGTACAATGAACCTGGAACTATTCATAGCCGGAAGACTCTATGGAACACGCAAGGGTACACGACGCATATCGCGTCCTGCCGTAACCATTGCCCAATGGGGTGTGGCTATCGGTGCTGTAGTAATGTTCATCTCAATATGCATTATAGTAGGCTTCAAGAACCAGGTCAAGGAAAAGGTTGTCGGGTTCGGAGGGAATATACAGGCAATGAATGCTGAAACAGACATGAATGGTCCTATGCCAATGAGTGCCGACGAAGAGATGCTCGATGAGATAAGGGCCATACAGGGTGTAAAGCAGGCAGAACCCTTCGTCAACAAACCGGGAATGATTGTTACCGGAGGGGAATATGAAGGTATTGTACTCATGGGAGTTGGTGAAGGATATGACCTTTCATTCATTGAAGAGAACCTGGTAGAGGGTGTCCTGCCACATATGAGCGATACAGTTACAAGCAACAGCATTGTAATATCGAGAAGTATTGCCGACAGACTCAATTGCAAACTTGATGACAGGATAGTCATATATTTCCTGCAGAACGGAATAAAAGCACGCAAGATGACCGTGACAGGTATATATGAGACGCACCTGAACGAGTTGGACAACATCATGACCATCACAGACATATACACAACAAGAAGGCTGTATGGTTGGGAAGAGGAGAAAGCCGGCGGCATTGAGATAACAACAGATGAGTACGATGCGACTTACGGAGTACGCGACAAGATAAACGGAATATTACAAGAGTACGGCAACCTGACAGGAGAAATCACATATGCAGCAACAATTGACGAATTGTACCCTGCACTTTTTGCATGGCTCGATGTACTTGACCAGACTGTATGGCTCATACTCACTCTGGTACTTTGCATAGCAGCTTTTACAATGATATCGGGACTGCTGATACTTATTCTTGAGAAAAGCAGTTTCATAGGTATAATGAAAGCCATTGGAGCAAAGAACGTGTCGATACGCAAGATATTCATCTACTATTCCTGTTTCATCATAGGCAAGGGGTTGCTTATAGGCAACGGTATCGGAATTGTGTTGTGCATAGCACAACAGCAGACCGGCCTTGTTGCACTTGACCCGAGCATGTATTATATGGACAGAGTCCCCATTGAATTCAGCTGGCTGCTTATACCAATGAACATTGCAATGTTCATCCTATCCGTGGCTGTAATGGTTGTGCCGTCGATGCTCATATCAAAGATAGAACCTACTAAGGCAATAAAGTTTGAATAAAAAAGAAGTGTTCACAGAACACTTCTTTTTTATTCAAGGCTGTTATTGGAATTCCACAGTCAAAGTTCTGTTGAAAACACTGCCTTTGGAATTTCACGACAATTATATCCGAATGCCATAGCCTCGCCATAGGCACCGGCAGAGCGTATTGCCATTATGTCTCCTCGCTGTGTCTCGGGAATACGGCGGTCCTTGCAGAACACATCGGAAGATTCGCACACCGGACCAACAACGTCATAGACACCGTCGGGCTTCTGCGATGTAAGGTTCTCGACACGGTGATAGGCATCGTACAGAGCCGGACGAACAAGGTCGTTCATTCCTGCATCAAGTATTATGAACTGCTTGCATGTACCCTTCTTTATATATGTCGCACGTGCAATGAGAGCACCGCACTGGGCCACTATGCTCCTGCCAAGCTCAAAATGCACCTGCTGGCCAGGATGCCGTTTCAAGTTATTGGCATAGGTCGCAAAATAGAGTTCAAAATCGGGAACAGGATACTTGTCGGGGAAGTCGTAACGTATTCCAAGACCGCCTCCTACATTGATGTGCGGAAGAACAAGGCCTCTCGTCTCATGAAGCAGCTCCTGCAGTTCGTTTATCCTTCCGCACAGAGCAATGAAGTCGTCCATTACAAGAATCTGTGAGCCTATGTGGAAGTGCATTCCTACCAGCTTGATATGCGGCATCGAACAGATGAAATCAATGACCTCATCTATCTGCTCATAATTTATCCCGAACTTGTTCTCGGCAAGGCCTGTTGTGATGTTGGCATGCGTATGCGCCCCGATATTAGGATTTATGCGCACTGCAACCTGGGCCACTACCCCACGCTGAGCCGCAAGATGCTCAATGGCCTCGACCTCGGGAACAGACTCTACATTGAAACAGAATATACCG
>JAFXHQ010000066.1 GCA_017536325.1 Bacteroidaceae bacterium | reverse complement strand
GTGGCACGCATCATCGACAGGCACATACACCGCAACTACAAGTTCTGGGCAATCAACTACTACTTCTACGAACTGCTTACAGGCGACACACGCTTTGCCGACAAATATACCGCAGAAGAGAAGGCAAGGCTCGATGCCTACCTGCAGGGACAAATAGAGAAGATAGACCTCCCGAACCGCGACGACAGCTTCTGCCGTACAAAGATTCTCGAAATGTATGCCAACCCGGTAATCAACAATCTAAAGGCAAATGCCAATGAGTAATAGAGGTACATTTTATCCCAAGACAGACAATCCGTGAGGGTGACTCAAAAGTCATTTACAAAGAATGCAACCCCTGCTAGACTCTAGCGGGGATTGCTCGTCCAAAAACAGGGCTTTTGGGTCACCCTCATATTTTAGCAGATGAATAAAAGATGTAGTTCGAGACTTATATAATCTTAGGCAACGATTAATACAAGCCCCTTCACACTATCGAACCTGGCGATACCTCATATCAATGATTAATATTTTTAACCATAGGGGGGGGGTAATTTTAATGTAACTTTGTAAAGAAAATCACACAAGCCGGCTACAGCCCTGACACAGGAAAACAATTGCAACATGCTGACTTCGGAATTCATTTTCAAGGATAAACCCTTTGAGGAGAAGGTTCCGCTTGCAAAAAGCGGAGCCACATCATTGTCCTATAAGGTCATTGAAGGCGGCAAGCTCTATTTCATGAAGCAACTGAAACCACAATTGCAACCAAATCAGCGTAACCGGGTTCTTTTCTACAAGGAGTTTGAGATAGGAAGTTCTATATCGAACGAATATGTGGTAAAATATGAAAGGATTTGTGAGGATGAAACATGTCTCTACATCCTCATGGAATTTGTGCATGGAAAGACTGTAAATGAAGAGTTGGAAAACGGTTCATATTTTGCCGATGAACGTAACACATGGCGATTCATCATCCAGTTGCTCGAAGGGCTAAAGGCATTCCATGCCAAAGGACTTGCCTACCTGGACCTTAACCCAAACAACATAATGCTCACCCAAGTTGGCAACAACGTCAAGATTATCGATTTAGGTTTCTGCTTCAGCAACTCTTACGGTCATACGGTAGGAACCACTGCCGGATTTGCATCGCCGGAGCTTATGAGACGGGAGATAAACGAGATTGACGAACGTAGCGACATATACGCTGTTGGATGTCTGATGAAGTATATCCAGGAGAGACAAAAAAGAGTATATTCCAACAACTACAACAGGATAATGAGCCGATGCCTCAAAGAAAGGAAAGAGGAGCGTTACTGTTCTGCCGATGAGATGATACGTGCCATACATAACAGGAATATAAAACGTAACATTCCGCTTGCACTCTCATTGGTCGCCCTGCTCTTAACAGGCTTGTTCCTTCTTTTTCCCAGAGACGGGAAAGAGACAAAAATTGACACGGTATCGATCAATGGAGTCAACTACAGGATACTGTCAACAAAGGACAGTACCTGTGAGGTTACTGGCGGAGAGGGAGACAAAGGGAACTTATACATCAATGGCACAGTAAAGATAGGTGGCCACGACTACAAGACCGAACAGATTGCCAAAAAGGCATTCATGCATAAACCATTCCTGTCGGTATATTTCCCCGAAGGGCTGAAGACGATTTCTGCAGAAGCGTTCTACCATTGTGACTCAATTGTATCGATTTATATACCTAGCACCGTCGATAACATCCAGGAGGCATTCGTCGGAATGGAGAGCCTTGTAAGCATACGTATTCCCCCGGAAATGGAAACCATACAAAGGGGTGCATTCGCCGGATGTATTTCACTTGAGAACATTGAAATTCCCGAGGGAGTAAAACGTATCTGTCTCGACGCATTTGCCGGGTGCACCAGCCTGAAACATGTATCATTGCCAAGCACACTTCAATTCTTGGAAAGAGGCATATTCTACGAGTGCAGTAGCCTAGAAGAGATAACCATACCGGCTTCGGTTGAAGAGATTGGCGACTATGTCTTTTATGAGTGCAACAGCCTGAAACATGTATATAACTATGCCACCATACCACAAAAGATAAACATGATTATCAACACCAAAGGGGTTTGCGTGCACGTTCCTGCCGAGGCTTTGGATGAGTACAGACAGGATTTCAATTGGGGAAAATACAATCTTATCGGCGACTTATAGCGGCAGACGGCAGAAATAACCGGCACTATACACCATAAGTATCGACAATGCGGTCAAGGACTGACATTAGTTCCTCCACTTTTTCGGCGCGGAGCATCTCGATACGCAAGGGGCGGAAATCGGCAAGACCTTTCAGCAAGGGAGTTGCTGCCAGATGACGGCGCACATGAAGTATGCCGGGGCGTTCGCCTAACCAATCGACACTGTCTCTCACCTGCTCGCGCAGTATATCCATGCACTCTGCAAACGTAAACGGGACAGCAGGTTCACCATGTTCGAGATAGTGCTTGACATCGCGGAATATCCAGGGCTGGCCAAAACTTGCACGTCCTATCATAACAGCATCTACACCGTAACGGTCGAAGCACTCTTTGGCACGTTCGGGTGTCTTCACATCACCGTTGCCTATGATAGGGATATGCATGCGCGGGTTCTCCTTTATCTTGCCTATAAGAGTCCAGTCGGCATCGCCGGTGTACATCTGCGCCCTGGTACGGCCATGCACCGTCAGTGCTGCTATGCCGCAATCCTGCAGACGCTCGGCAAGCTCTACAATGCACTTGCT
>JAFXHQ010000065.1 GCA_017536325.1 Bacteroidaceae bacterium | reverse complement strand
TTGGGCAAGTTTGAAGAATATACAAATAGAAGAAGATAATTAAAAAGTTAGAAAAATGGCACATCCTAAAAGAAGACAATCAAAGACAAGAACTGCCAAGAGAAGAACTCATGACAAGGCAGTAGCTCCTACATTGGCAATATGCCCTAACTGTGGCGAGTGGCACGTATATCACACCGTATGTGGTGCGTGCGGTTATTACAGAGGCAAGCTTGCTGTAGAAAAAGCAGCCAACGCCTAAATAACATACTACCGCAGATGCCGGGTGCAGCTGCGGGTGGTTTTTTGTCTAAGACAAAGACGCACCTATTCAATGATGGTAGGTGCGTTTTTTAGCTTTGTTAAGTGATAATATGCATAAGGCTGGTTTTGTAAATATTGTAGGAAACCCTAATGTGGGCAAGTCAACGCTTATGAACTTGCTTGTCGGGGAGAGAATATCGATTGCAACGTTCAAGGCTCAGACAACACGTCACCGCATTATGGGTATCCTGAATACCGATGATGCACAGGTTGTCTTTTCTGATACCCCGGGTGTTCTGAAGCCTAACTACAAGTTGCAGGAAGCAATGTTGCGCTTTTCACGTTCGGCTCTGCGCGATGCCGATGTCCTTCTGTATGTTACGGATATGGTGGAGTCGCCCGAAAAGAACAGCGATTTCATTGAGGAGGTACGTAAGCTCGATGTTCCCATATTGGTTCTTATAAACAAAATTGACCTGAGCAATCAGGAGGAACTTGTGAAGAAGGTAGAGCAGTGGCATGAGATTATTCCCGAGGCTGAGATTCTGCCAATTTCGGCAATCGCAAAGTTTAATGTCGATGCTGTGATGAAGCGTATTATGGAGCTTCTGCCCGAATCTCCTCCTTACTTCGAGAAGGATGCGCTTACCGACAAGCCTGCGCGCTTTTTCGTGACAGAGATAATTCGCGAGAAGATTCTGCTGCACTACGACAAGGAGATACCCTATGTGTGCGAGGCAGCAGTTGAACACTTCAAGGAGGATGAGGGAAAGATATACATAAAAGCCCTTATATATGTTGAACGCGACTCGCAGAAGGGAATAATAATAGGTCACGAGGGTGTTGCCTTGAAACGTGTGGCAACCGATGCCCGTCGCGAACTTGAGAAATTCTTCGGCAAGAGGATATTTTTGGAAATCTACGTAAAGGTCGATAAGGATTGGCGCAACAGCGACAAACAGTTGCGTCGTTTCGGATACGACCAGAAAGATTGATAGGGCCGGCTGTGTGCCGGACATATCTCTTTCGTACTTTAGGGAGGAAATGATGTATGGGAAATTTAGTAGCGATAGTGGGTCGTCCCAATGTGGGTAAATCGACTCTTTTTAACCGTTTGACCGAGACCAAGCAGGCGATTATTTCTGATGAGGCGGGTACAACACGTGACCGCCAGTATGGCCGCTGTCTATGGTGCGGCAAGGAGTTCTCGCTTGTTGATACAGGCGGTTGGGTGCGTAATTCCGACGATGTGTTCGAGGAGGCAATATGTGACCAGGTGACACTGGCTCTCGAAGAGGCCGATGTGATACTTTTTGTGGTGGATGCCATGAACGGTCTCACCGACCTTGATATGGAGATGGCATCCATGCTTCGCCGTGCTAAGAAGCCGGTGCTGGTTGTGGCCAACAAGGTAGATACGTATGAGATGCAGTATGCTACAGCTGAGTTCTACAGTTTGGGATTGGGCGACATGCATTGTATTTCTGCAGCCAACGGCAGCGGTACAGGTGACCTGCTCGACGAGGTTGTCTCCAACTTTACCAAAGAGGCCGAGGAACTTCCCGAGGATGATATTCCGCGTTTCGCGGTTGTGGGTCGTCCGAATGCCGGCACGAGCTCTATCATCAATGTCTTTTTGGGCGAGGACAGGAACATCGTGACAAATATTGCCGGAACAACCCGCGATTCAATCCTTACACGATATACTAAGTTCGGTTTTGACTTCTACCTTGTAGATACTGCCGGAATACGCAAGAAGGGTAAGGTTTCTGAGGATATCGAATACTATTCTGTGCTGCGCTCAATCCGTGCCATAGAGAACAGTGATGTGTGTATCCTTATGATAGATGCGACCCGTGGCATAGAGTCGCAGGACCTTAACATCTTCTCCATTATACAGCGCAACCAGAAGAGCCTTGTAGTGGTAGTGAACAAGTGGGATTTGGTCGAAGACAAGAGCGAGAAGGTGCAGAAATTCTTCGAGAACGCTATCCGCGAGCGTGTGGCTCCGTTTGTGGATTTTCCCATTATCTTCACTTCGGCTGTCACAAAACAGCGCGTGTTCAAGGTGCTTGAGACCGCGAAGGAGGTATATCTCAATTCAAAGACAAAGATTTCCACTGCAAAGTTCAACGAGGAGATGCTGCCGCTTATCGAGGCCTATCCACCGCCATCGCTCAAAGGCAAGTATATAAAGATTAAGTACTGTATGCAGTTGCATGAGACACGTGTGCCGTCGTTCCTCTTCTTTGCCAACCTGCCGCAGTATGTCAAGGAACCATACAAACGTTTCCTTGAGAACAAGATCAGGGCCAAATGGAATTTCCACGGAGTGCCGATGAATATATTTATTAGGCAGAAATAGGCCGTAACGTAGTTAGGCCAATTTCCCAAGCCTAATATATTTATTCGTCAGAAATAGGCTGTAACGTAGTTAGGCCAATTTCCCAAGCCTAATATATTTATTCGTCAGAAATAGGCCGTAACGTAGTTAGGCGATGGTTTAACCATCGCTTTTCTTATTTGTTGTGTTGTGCCTGCTCCTTTACCTGCCTCAATATTTCGCTTGAGAAAAGGAACTCGTTGAGCGTCTTGTTGCGGGTGTTGAGTATCTCTTTGTTGTTTCCTTCCCAACAGAGTTCACCGTTTGCAAGGAATATGACGTGGTCGCCAATGTTCATCACAGAGTTCATGTCGTGGGTGTTCACTATGGTGGTTATACCGTATTCTTCGGTAATGCCGTGTATCAGCTCGTCTATTATAAGTGATGTCTGGGGGTCGAGTCCCGAATTTGGCTCATCGCAGAAAAGGTATTTAGGCTCCATTGCTATGGCTCTTGCAATGGCTGCGCGTTTCTGCATACCTCCCGACAGTTCGTCGGGGCTCTTGTCTTGGGCATCGGCAAGGTTTACACGCTCAAGGCAGAACCGGGCACGTTTCTCCCTTTCGTTATATGTCATCCTTGAGAACATGTCGAGGGGGAACATTACATTCTCAAGCACGCTCATGGAATCGAAAAGTGCTGCATTCTGGAACAGCATTCCCATTTCGCGCCTTAATCCAAGCATCTCTTTCTTGTCCATCCCGGATATTTCACGGCCGTCGTACAGGATGCTGCCCTTGTCGGGAGCCATAAGACCTACTATGCACTTGAGCAGTACGGTCTTGCCGGCACCGCTCTGGCCTATGATGAGGTTGGTGAGACCCTCCTTGAATGTAGAACTGATATTGTTGAGCACTACATTGCCGTCGAATTCCTTGTATATTGAGGTGGCTTCTATCATGACATGAGTATTTGTGTGAGCACTATGTCGAAAAAGAGTATGAGTGCACTGCAGCTTACAACTGCATTTGTGCTTGCTTTGCCAACCTCAATGGAACCGCCTGTGACTGTGTATCCGTAGAATGCAGAGACTGTTGTGATTATGAATGCAAAGGCTATTGACTTTATGATGCTGTAGCCTATGTACCACGGGTCGAACTCGTATTGTAGTCCTACGGTGAGGTCTTCCGGTGTCATGAATCCCGAGAACTCCGCCATTGCGTATGCTCCGGCAATGCCGGCGGCAATGCTGAATATCACAAGTATGGGAATCATTGTGACAAGACCGGCAACCTTGGGCAGTATTAGGAAATTGGCCGAGTTGACTCCCATGATTTCCAAAGCGTCGATCTGCTGCGTTACACGCATGGTGCCAATCTCTGATGTTATGTTGGAACCTACCTTTCCGGCAAGTATAAGGCACATTATCGATGATGAGAACTCGAGCAGGAGAACCTCTCTGGTTGCATATCCGGTGATGAACTTGGGCATCCAGGGACTCTCTACGTTTGTCTTCATCTGGATGCACAGCACGGCGCCGATGAACACCGAGATGAGAAGTACGATGGGTATTGAGCTTACACCGAGCTTGTATATCTCACGTAGAGTCTGGCGAAAGAATATGCTCCAACGCTGCGGCATGGAGAGTACCTGCTTCATGAGCATTATGTACCGTCCGAAGGTTCTTATCGAGTCTGCAATAACCATTTCTGTACCGTCTTTGGGTGTGTTATGTGCTAACACGCTGTGGGCAAAGGTACAATTTTTTTGTTTTACAAGTGCATCATTTATGTAATAATGACTCTACGATATTTCATTAAGGTGCTCTTTTTTTGTGAGTAAGGCAAAAATACATTATCTTAGCCGACAAATAGCATGATATATAATATGGCAGATGTGAATATAGGCAATATGAACGATTGTATGGTATTGCGTACCGAAGGTCTTGTGAAGAAGTATGGCAAGCGTACGGTGGTGAATGATGTTTCGTTCAATGTGAAGCAGGGTGAGATCGTGGGGCTTCTTGGTCCCAATGGAGCCGGCAAGACTACTTCGTTCTATATGACGACCGGCCTGGTAGTGCCCAATGGCGGGCGTATATTCCTTAATGACGAGGAGATTACAAAGTTTCCCGTTTACAAGCGTGCCCGTGCCGGCATAGGCTATCTTGCTCAGGAAGCCAGCGTTTTCCGCAAGCTGAGTGTGGAGGATAATATTGCTGCTGTGCTTGAATTGACGGGCAAGCCCAAGGAGTACCAGAAAGAGAAACTGGAGAGCCTTATAGAGGAATTCCGTCTGCAGAAGGTACGCAAGAATCTTGGTGACCGTCTTTCGGGCGGTGAACGCCGTCGTACCGAGATTGCACGCTGTCTTGCCATAGACCCCAAGTTCATTATGCTCGATGAACCGTTTGCCGGAGTCGATCCGATCGCAGTGGAGGATATCCAGTATATCGTATGGAAACTCAAGGACAAGAATATCGGCATTCTCATTACTGACCACAACGTGCAGGAGACCCTGAGCATTACCGACCGTGCATATCTGCTCTTTGAGGGGCGTATCCTCTTTGAAGGTACACCGGAGGTGCTTGCCGAAAATCCTATCGTACGCGAAAAGTATCTTGGCCGTGATTTCGTGTTGCGCAAGCGCGAGTTCCAGATAAACGATTAAGAATACCGGCACTCTCCTCCGATGCTTGCTTTATGCCGCTGGCCGTCATATGATAAAGAATCATCGGTCAAGTTTTCAACAAAATCGGTTTTTGCTTGATTTTGTGTTCGATTTGTTGTATTTTTGCAGGCCCTAAATTAGGTATATACTATACGTTGGCAGGGCATGCATTGCCGTGCAATGCGTTTTACCGAAGAAATTATTAAAATATTTTATAATGGAATTTACACTTAAGAACCAGGGCGCAACAAGCGCAATCCTCTCTGTAAATATTCAGGAGGCAGATTATTCGGCTTTGGTAGAGAAGCAGTTGAAGAACTTCCGTCAGAAGGCAAACGTACCGGGTTTCCGTCCGGGCATGGTGCCTATGGGCCTTATAAAGAAGCAGTACGGTACTGCAGTGAAGGCTGAGGAAATAAACAAACTCTTGCAGACAAAGATTTTCGAGTATATCAAGGAAAACAAGATAGATATGCTTGGGGAGCCTCTTCCTATCGAGGCACAACAGGCCAATATAAACATGGCCGAGGACAAGGAGTTCACTTTTGAGTTCGAGATTGCTCTTGCTCCTAAGTTCGATGCAGTCCTTGACAAGAATGACAAGCTTGCATACTACAGAATACAGCCTGCTGACGAGATGATTCAGAGTCAGGTTGACGCTTATGCACAGCGTTGTGGCGAGTACAAGCAGGTTGAGGCTTATGAGAACGGTGATATGCTTAAGGGTACTCTTACAGAGTCTGTAGAGGACGGCATTGTGGTACGCGAGGCTGTGATGATGCCTTCTTATATGAAGAACGATGAACAGAAGGCCCTCTTTGCTGGTGTAAAGGTGAATGACGTGGTAACTTTCAATCCTTCTGTTGCGTTTGACGGAAATGAGGCTGAGCTTGCATCTCTCCTTAAGGTTGAGAAGAGCGAGGTTGCAGCGCACAATGGCGAGTTCACTTTCGCTGTTACCGAAATCACACGTTTCGTTGCAAGCGAACTTAACCAGAATGTGTTCGACTCGGCTTTCGGAAAGGATGCCGTGAAGAGCGAGGAGGAGTTCCGTGCGAAGATTGCGGAGCAGTTCGAGGCTCGTTTCGAGGTTGAGAGCGACTACAAGTTGCTTATGGATGTACGCAAGTATCTCATGGAGAAGGTGGGCAAACTCGAATTCAACGAGGATATCCTTCGCCGTATAATGGATTCGAACAAGGCCGAGGGTGCCGAAGCTGTAAGCGAGGAGGATTTCCAGAAGAGCCTTACAGAGTTGAGCTGGCATCTTGTAAAGGAGCAGCTTGCAAAGAAGTTCGAGGTGAAGATTGACGACAATGATGTTCTCTCTGTTGCCAAGGATGCTACACGTGACCAGTTTGCGCAGTATGGTATGGCAAACGTACCCGATGACCTTCTCGAGAACTATGCCAAGGAGATGCTCAAGCAGGAGAAGACACGTGAGGCACTCATTAACCGTGCAGTTGATGTGAAACTCATCAAGGCTATCAAGGAGACTGTAACTCTCGACGAGGAGAAGATCTCTGTTGAGGATTTCAACAAGAAGGTTTCGGAGAACGCCTGATTCTTTTTGGAATAAAGTACGTTCTGGCTCATTTCGTCGCAAATGAACCAGAACGCTTTTTAAATTATTAAGTATATAAAAAAGAGAGTTGTATGAAGAGTGATGATTTCAAGAAGTATGCTACCAAGCACTTAGGCATGAACAGCATGGTGCTTGACGATGTGATAAAGGCCCAGTCGCAGTATCTTAATCCTTATATCCTTGAGGAGAGACAGTTGAACGTTACCCAGATGGATGTATTCTCGCGTCTTATGATGGACCGTATCATCTTCCTGGGTACACAGATAGACGATTATACAGCCAATACGTTGCAGGCTCAGTTGCTTTATCTCGATTCTGTTGATAGCGGCAAGGATATTTCTATTTACATAAATTCTCCCGGCGGCTCGGTATATGCAGGTCTTGGCATTTACGATACGATGCAGTTTATTAACAGCGATGTTGCAACCATATGTACCGGAATGGCTGCCAGTATGGCTGCAGTACTGCTTGTGGCGGGAACAGAGGGCAAGCGTTCGGCCCTTACACACAGCCGTGTGATGATACACCAGCCTCTGGGTGGTGTGCAGGGCCAGGCAAGTGATATTGAGATAACAGCACGTGAGATACAGAAATTGAAGAAGGAACTATATACTATAATCTCGGACCATAGCCACCAGTCTTTCGACAAGGTTTGGGCCGACAGTGACCGAGACTATTGGATGACTGCTGTCGAGGCGCAGGAGTATGGTATGATTGACCGTGTGCTTTCCCGCAAAAAATAAATAAGATGGCAGGCAAAGATAGGAAGAGGTGCAGCTTTTGTGGCAGGACCGAGGATCAGGTTGCTCTGCTAATGACAGGGATGACCGGTTATATATGCAACGATTGTGTGGAACAGGCGCATGCGATACTGCGCGAAGAGGCCCTTCTGCCAAAGAGCGACTTTGAGATGAAGGAGCTTCCCAAACCAAAGGAGATAAAGGCTTTCCTCGATGAGTATGTTATCGGGCAGGATGAAGCAAAATGTGCTTTGGCGGTATCGGTATATAACCATTACAAGCGTCTTATGCAACGTGGTGCAGATGATGATGTAGAGATAGAGAAGAGCAACATAATAATGGTAGGCAGTACCGGTACGGGAAAGACTCTCCTTGCGCGCACCATAGCGCGTCTGCTTAAGGTACCGTTTACTATTGTGGATGCTACGGTTCTTACCGAGGCCGGTTATGTGGGCGAGGATATCGAAAGTATCCTTACTCGTCTGTTGCAGGTCGCCGACTATAATGTAGAGGAGGCCGAAAGGGGCATTGTCTTTATTGATGAGATAGACAAGATTGCACGCAAGAGTGACAATCCTTCCATTACCCGTGATGTGAGCGGCGAGGGTGTGCAACAGGGTTTGCTCAAGTTGCTTGAGGGGTCTGTGGTAAACGTACCGCCACAAGGTGGACGCAAACATCCCGAACAGAAGATGATTCCCGTGAATACCAAACATATTCTGTTCATCTGCGGTGGTGCATTCGACGGCATTGAAAAGAAGATTGCCCAGCGTTTGAATGCGCATGTTGTGGGTTACGATTCTGTGCAGAGCAAGATGAATGTCGATAAGAGTGACATGATGCGGTATGTGGCTCCTCAGGATTTGCGTTCCTTCGGTCTCATACCGGAAATTGTGGGGCGTTTGCCTATACTTACATCGTTGCGCCCGCTCGATCGTGATACGTTGCGCAAAATACTTACCGAGCCCAAGAACTCTATTATAAAGCAGTATGTGAAGCTTATGGATATGGATGGTGTCAAACTGTCGTTTGAACCGGCTGCGCTTGACTATATTGTTGATACGGCCGTGGAATATAAGCTCGGAGCCAGAGGCTTGCGCTCGATAGTGGAGACGATTATGATGGACAAGATGTTCGAGGTTCCCTCCAGCGGAGCCAAGAGTTGTAAGATAACAAAGGAGTATGCCAGAAAACAGGTGGAGAAATCCACGACGATGGCAACGGCCTGAATGGGGTATATTGCACGGGCGGTGAAACTTTGTTTTGCCGCCCGTGTGTTGTAGGTCCCGGGGGGCATCTTGTAACTCATTTGCTCTTACATGAGCGAAAAGCCTGTGCTGTGGTGTTTTCTCCGCTTTTTGCAATATTTATGAAAATATATTTGAAAAAAGTTGCGCGTTTTATTTATATATTTATAACTTTGTTTTCAAATAGGCATATTGTAAAATGACGAAGAAGTGTAATTTGACAGACGTTCTCAAAGAGAACTTCGGTTTCGATACGTTTAAGGGGGATCAGGAGGCTGTCATAAAGAACCTGCTTGCGGGGAATGACGCTTTCGTGCTGATGCCTACCGGTGGCGGTAAGTCGTTGTGCTATCAGCTGCCATCGCTCGTTATGGACGGCACGGCGATTGTTATTTCGCCGCTTATTGCCTTGATGAAAAACCAGGTCGATGCCATAAGAAATCTTAACGAAGAGGATGGCGTTGCACACTTCCTCAATTCGTCACTTACGAAGCAGGCGATTGAGGAGGTAAAGGCCGATGTGCTTTCTGGCAAGACAAAACTGCTCTATGTGGCTCCCGAGTCATTGACAAAGGAGGATAATGTTGAATTCCTTAAAAGTATAAAGATATCGTTCTATGCAATAGACGAGGCGCATTGTATTTCGGAGTGGGGACACGATTTCCGCCCCGAGTACCGTCGTATAAGGCCTATCATAAACGAAATCGGACGTGCTCCGGTAATCGCGCTCACAGCGACTGCTACAAGCAAGGTCAGGGATGATATAAAAAAGAATTTGGGAATACAGGGTGCTCCCGATTTCAAATCTTCGTTCAATCGTCCGAACCTTTATTATGAGGTACGTCCTAAGACAAAGGATGTCGATAAGGAGATTATCAAATTCATAAAGTCCAATCCGGGCAAGTCGGGTATAATATATTGCCTGAGCCGTAATACGGTGGAGAAATTGGCGGAGATTCTGCAGGCTAACGAAATTCCGGCAAAGTTCTATCATGCCGGGATGGAGTCGGCACTCAGGTCGCAGACACAGGACGACTTTATAATGGAAAAGATAGATGTGATTGTTGCAACTATCGCTTTCGGAATGGGTATAGACAAACCGGACGTGCGCTATGTAATCCATTACGATATTCCCAAGAGTCTCGAAGGATATTATCAGGAGACCGGACGTGCTGGACGCGATGGTGGTGAAGGCCGGTGTATCGCATTCTACAACAGCAAGGACTTGCAGAAACTTGAGAAATTCCTTGAGGGAAAACCATTGGCTGAGCAATATATAGGCCGACAGTTATTGCACGAGACAACAGCGTACGCCGAATCGTCGGTGTGCCGTAGAAAATTATTGTTGCATTATTTTGGTGAAAATTACGACGTGGAAAATTGTGGAAATTGTGACAATTGCCTTTCACCCAAGAAGCAGGTGGAGGCAAAGGAACTGCTAGAGGCTGTGCTTGAGACAGTACTAGCTCTGAAAGAGAATTTCAAGACAGATTATGTAATAGATATACTTCTGGGCAAGGAGACTGCCGATGTCCTCTCTCATAAGCATGACGAGTTGGAATGCTTCGGCTGCGGCGACGACGAGGATGCCAAGCGTTGGAATGCTGTTATACGCCAGGCTCTGATTGCCGGATATCTCGACAAGGATGTAGAGAACTATGGTACTCTCAAGATCACAAAAAGCGGTCATTCGTTCTTGAAAAAGCCTGTTTCGTTCAAGATTGTCGAGGACAGGGATTTCGATGAGGAAGAGACTGTTGTGCAGACCGGAAACTCTTTTGCTGTTGATCCGGAACTGTATGCTATGCTCAAGAACTTGCGCAAGAAACTGTCGAAACAACTGGAATTGCCGCCATATGTGATATTCCAGGATCCTTCACTTGAGGCTATGGCGACTACCTATCCTATTACAATTGAGGAACTGAAGAATATTCCTGGGGTCGGTGAGGGTAAGGCTAAACGCTATGGCGAGGAGTTCTGCGCCCTTATAAAACGTCATTGCGAGGAGAATGAGATTGACAGGCCCGAGGATATACGCATACGTACTGTTGCTAATAAATCAAAGCTGAAGGTGGCTATCATAAATGCAATTGACCGCAAGGTGGCTCTTGATGATTTGGCGATAAGCAAGGGTGTGGAGTTTGACGAGTTGCTCGATGATATCGAATCGATTGTGTATTCAGGTACAAAACTCAATATAGACTATTTCCTGGAAGAGATTCTCGATGAGGAGAACCTGTATGAGATATACGATTACTTCAAGAGTTCCGATACCGACAATATCAATGTGGCAATAGAGGAACTCGGCGGTGAATATACCGAAGAGGAGATACGTCTTGTGCGTGTCAAGTTCATTTCGGAAATGGGTAATTGATAATGATTGATAAAAAGAATAAAAACTATATCTTATGAATGATTTTATAAAAGAGAAAATTGTGATGGACGGTTTGACCTATGATGACGTGCTTCTTGTTCCGGCATATTCCGAGGTCCTGCCGAAAGAGGTTTCCCTGAAAACCAGATTCTCAAGGAATATTGAGCTTAATGTACCCTTTGTTACAGCCGCTATGGATACTGTGACTGAGGCAAAGATGGCGATTGCCATTGCCCGTGAAGGCGGTATCGGTGTCATTCATAAGAATATGTCCATTGAGGAGCAGGCGCATCAGGTGGCTATAGTAAAACGTGCCGAGAACGGTATGATTTATGATCCTGTGACAATACAGGAGCAGGCAACCGTAAAGGACGCTCTTGATATAATGGCTGAATATCACATTGGCGGTATTCCTGTTGTTGACGATGCAAAAAAACTGGTAGGTATAGTAACCAACCGCGATTTGCGTTTCGAGACCAATATGGCACGTCCGATATGTGAAACTATGACTCCTGCCGACAAGCTTGTGGTTACACACCAGAAGACCGACATGGAGGGTGCTGCAAAGATTTTGCGCGAAAAGAAAATCGAGAAATTGCCTGTGACAGATTCAGAAGGCAAACTCGTTGGCCTTATAACATTCAAGGATATTACAAAGGCCAAGGATAAACCGATGGCATGCAAGGACAGCAAGGGACGTTTGCGTGTAGCTGCCGGTGTCGGTGTCACAGCAGATGCAATGGACCGTATAAAGGCTCTTGTCGATGCAGGTGTCGATGCAATTGTCATTGACACAGCGCACGGCCATTCGGCAGGTGTAGTAAAGAAACTGAAGGAGGCCAAGGCTGCTTTTCCGAACATCGATATAGTGGTAGGTAATGTCGCTACCGGTGAGGCTGCAAAGATGCTTGCAGAGGCTGGTGCCGATGCGGTGAAGGTCGGCATAGGCCCCGGTTCAATATGTACCACACGTGTGGTTGCCGGTGTCGGTGTTCCGCAGCTTTCTGCTGTATATGATGTGGCAAAGGCTCTTGAGGGTACCGATGTGCCTTTGATTGCCGATGGCGGTCTGCGCTATTCGGGTGATGTGGTAAAGGCCCTTGCTGCCGGTGGCTATTGTGTCATGATTGGTTCGCTTGTAGCAGGTACCGAAGAGTCTCCGGGTGATACAATAATATTCAATGGACGTAAGTTCAAGTCGTATCGTGGAATGGGCTCTCTTGAAGCTATGGGGAATGGCTCAAAGGACCGTTATTTCCAGGCCGATACGGCAGATAAGAAGAAACTTGTTCCAGAGGGTATCGCAGCGCGTGTTCCGTATAAGGGAACATTGTTCGAGGTGATATATCAGTTGGTAGGCGGTTTGCGTTCGGGTATGGGATACTGCGGTGCAAAGGATATTGAAACGTTGCATAATGCAAAGTTTGTACGCATTACAAATGCCGGTGTGCTTGAGAGCCACCCGCACGATGTGTCCATAACAAGCGAGGCTCCTAACTATAGTCGTCCTGAATAAATTGTGAATCAAGATGAGATTTGATAAAATTATAACATTGCTGCTCTTTTTGCCGTTCTTTGCAATGGCGCAGTCTTCGGATCCGGTTCTGATGAGGGTAAATGGCAAGGAGGTGCGTCGTTCAGAGTTTGAATATGCATTCAACAAGAACAACGGCAATCTGGCTGAAAAGGGGCAGACGGTAGAGGAGTATCTGCCAATGTACATTGACTTTAAATTGAAAGTTGCTGAAGCTGAAGCTCTGGGCTACGATACCATTTCGAGTATTAAAGAGGAATTCCTCAGAGATCGTGCACAGCTGGCAGAGAGTTATCTGACAGATCTTGACTTCATCGACAATGAGGCATACAGGATTTATGCAAACGATTCGGCTACAGTAGGCAAGGATGGATTCGTGACGGTGTCGGTAATCTCTTTTATGGTAAAGACGAATGACGACGAATCTGTTGCAAAACATGCTGCATTGAGTGCCGATTCGGCATATGCTATGCTGAAGTCGGGCAAGAGCTTCGAGGAGGTAGCCGGATATTTCTCAAAGCCAGCACGCGAACTGGCTCCGATGGATATACTCAGGGGGCAAGTATATGCCGAGATTGAGAATGCAGTCTTCTCTTTGGCCGATGGTGAATATTCCGCTCCAGTGGAATCTCCATTGGGTTTCCACATAATCAAGCGTATATCATCACGCCCTTTCGGCTCATTCGGCGAGTACAAGCCTGCAATAATAAACATGTTGGAACAGCAGAATATCCGTGAGAACGCAAGGATGAGGAAAGGTGTTGAGCTTGCTAAGGAATTCGGTGGCAATATGTCTCCTGAGGAGGCTTTGGCTCTCGAAGACAGCATGCTTGAAACAAAATATCCGGAGTTCGGGAACCTCATGCGTGAGTATTACGAGGGATTGCTCTTCTTTGCTGTCTCGACACAAGAGGTGTGGAACAAGTCTTCGACAGATGAGTCCGGCTTGAAAAAGTTTTTCAAGAAGAACAAAAAGAAATACCGTTTCGAGTCGCCACGTTTCCGTGGGGCTGTTATCTATGCCAATTCGCAGGAGAACCTGAATATGGTTAAAGATATTGTAAAGGATAAGGATTTTTATGACTATAAGGATGCGATAAAGGAGGGGTTGCCGAAGGATTCGGTACGTACGGTACGTGTCGAGTTAGGTGTCTTTGCTGCCGGTGACAATGCTGTAGTTGACGAGTTGGTCTTCAAGCAGGGCGAAGGCGGCAAGAAGAACCCGAATTTTGCAATAGTCGATGTTGTCGGCGAGATGATAAAGAAACCGGAGTCGTACAAGGATGTGAAAGGCTTGGTTACAAATGATTACCAGAAGTACCTTGAGGAAAAATGGCTCAAGTCGCTTCGTAAGAAATATGATGTCGAGGTCGATGAGGCTGTCCTTGAGACGGTCAACAATCATGACTGACGTGATTATCTGCATTGTGTGATGTTTAGTTAATTAAGAAGACCATTGATGCATTTGTTCAGATACCTCCTTATATGCTCTCTCTTTATGGCGATGGTTGCCTGCCATAAGGAGGAGGCTGTAATAGATACAAGAAAGGCTCTTGTGGTTGTTGGTGACACTTGTCTGTACGACAATGAAGTAGCTCTGATATATGCCACTCACAATCATGGTGATGACAGCATTGCTTTTGTCAACGATTATGCCAAGCGATGGGCTGTAGAAATGCTTTTCTATAAAAAGGCTATACAGAATGTACTGTCTTTTGATGAAATTGACAGGATGGTCGAGAATTACAGGAAGAATCTGGTCATTAATGCCTATCAGGACGGCCTTATAAATCAGCATCTCGCACCGAATATCTCCGAAACTGAGGTCAAGCAGTTCTATGAAGCGAATAGGGGATTGTTCGTTTCGGAAGAGACTATGATGAAAGGATTCTATGTGGTTATAGAGGGACGTGTTCATAAGATGAATGAAGTGAGGAGATGGTGTGTGCGCAAGGAACAGGAGGATCTTGAGAATCTGGAGAAGTATTGTGTGGCAAACAATGTGGCTTATGAGTTTTTCCTCGACGACTGGGTCCCTGCCGCAGTTTTTGTCAAGAATGTGCCGTTGACGGAATTCCAGTTGACAGAACGTCTTGCCAGAAATGGCACCATTGAGTTCAAGGAAGAGGGCAATACATATTTCATAAGTGCCGATACTGTTCTGAGAAAAGGTGACATAATGCCTTTGGAGATGGTTGAGACAGAGGTTAAGGAACTTCTGGTGAATTCGCGTAAGGCGGAATTTATAAAAGAAAGAAAAGAGATACTCTATAATGAAGCTCTCGGTAGCGGGTATTTGAAAATGAATATGTAACCGGGCTTGTTTTAATAAATGATGAAGATGAATAGGTTTATCTACAGATGTATATGTGCGTTCGCTCTGCTCTTGTCAGGTTCTGGCCTGTCGGCTCAGGATAATGTAATCGACAGGGTTGAGTGGGTTGTCGGCGATAAGTTCATTCTGCGTTCCGACATTGAGGAGGCCATAAGGTATTGGATGAGCAATGGCCGTAAATTTGACGGTGACCCATATTGTGTGGTGGGCGAGGACCTTGCAATACAACAGCTGTTCTTGCATCAGGCGGAGATTGACAGTGTCGAGGCCGACGAGAACCAGGTTATGCGCGAGGTGGATGCTCAGGTCGATCGTGTAATACAAGAGATCGGTTCTAAGGAGAAAATGGAGGAATACTTCGATATGAACTCTGCCGAAATACGTGATATGTACCGTGAGCAGTTACATAACATGTACACCATGGAGATGATGAAGCAGAAGATTGTTGGCGACATAAAGCTGTCTCCGGCTCTTGTGCGTCGTTTTTATCAGAGTCTTCCTGTTGACAGCATTCCTTTCATACAGCAGCAGGTAGAGGTCCAAATTATAACTATTGAACCGGATATTGACAAGGAGGAGATTGAGCGTGTCAAGAGTGAACTGCGTGAATATACAGAGCGTATTACCAGTGGCGAGACATCTTTCTCGACAATGGCTTTGATGTATTCAGAGGATCCGGGTTCCGCACGTAGGGGCGGTGAACTTGACTATAGCGGTAGAGGTGAACTTGCTCCTGAGTTTGCTACCGTCGCCTTCAATCTTACCGATCCGGGGAAAGTGTCGAAAATTGTAGAGACTGAATATGGTTTCCACATTATCCAGCTTATAGACAAACGCGGTGACAGGGTGAAGGTGCGTCATATACTGAGGAAACCACGCCGCTCCAATGAGAATATCAAAAAGATGCTTGTTACTCTCGACTCTGTTGCAGTTGATATAAAGAATGGAAAATATACATTTGAAGAGGCTGTAGAGGCATATTCCGATGATAAGGATACACGTAATAATTACGGTATAATGTATAATCCGGCAAATGCATCTTCTTATTTTGAGTTGGAACAGCTTCCTGTTGATATAGCCCGTGTTATCGACGGTATGGAGGTCGGCGAGGTGTCACAGCCTTTTGCTTGGATGCTCAATAATGGCAAGACTGTATGTGCGATAGCAAAGTTGAGGGTAAGGACAGAAGCGCACCGTGCGACGTTGAGCGATGATTATGAGACACTGCGCCTTCTCTATCAGGCGAAGATGGGTGACGACCGTATCCAGGAGTGGATTAAGGAAAAACAGAAGAAAACATATGTCAGAGTGAATCGGGATACTCATAGTTGTGACTTCAAGTATCCTGGTTGGAACTTCTACGAAGAAAAATAGCCATGCTTGCATATGCGCAGGATTCTACCTTTTGTCATATTGTTCTTGGCTTTGTGCTATAAGCAGGCAGAAGCACAGGACAGCAACTCTCGGAGGAACGGTTCTTCCAAGAGTTATGTGCATATGCTGCATACCGATGTTACGCGTTTCGACAAGAATGTGAACCCTGATGCGTGGATTCTTGTCGGGGATGTCCGTTTCCGTCGTGACAGCATGTACATGTATTGCGACAGTGCTCACTATTTCCAACACAAGAACTCCTTTCAGGCTTTCGGTAACGTAAGGATGGAGCAGGGTGATACGCTCTTTCTCTATGGCGATTATGCAGAATATGACGGTGATGCAAATGTGGCGCGCGTTAGAAATAAAGTACGTCTGATAGACAAGAACACTGTGCTTGAGACCGACAGCCTTGATTTTGACCGCAATGTGAATCTGGGCTATTTCTTCGACTACGGTGAACTTTACGACGACGAGAGTGTGCTTGTATCGTATTATGGCGAATATTCCGTTGACACAAAAGAGGCTGTTTTTATTGATGATGTGAGTCTTGAGAACCCGAAGTTCAGGATGTTGTCTGATACTTTGCACTATAATACGGCAAGCAAGATTGCAACAATCGTGGGCCCTACCAATATATACAGTGATGGCAATGAGGTCTATTCCGAGAATGGCCGTTATAATACGTCGAATGGCAATGCATTCCTTCTCGACAGGTCTGTGCTTTACAATGGCAAGAAGAATATGGTCGCCGATTCTATTTTCTATGACTCGCGTGCCGGTTACAGTGAGGCTTTCGGCGATATCATATATACAGATGTACAGAACAAGAATCTTTTGCTGGGTGGCTATGCCTATCTCAATGAAACAGTAGATTCGGCATATGTTACCGGAAGAGCGACAGTCGTTGATTTCTCGCAGAAGGATTCTCTTTTCGCGCACGCCGATACCATATGGGCTGTTTCTTATGCGCTGGGAACAGATTCTCTCTATCGCCAAATCAAAGCATATAACAAAGTCCGTGCATGGGGCGGCAAGATGCAGGCTGTGTGTGATTCATTGGTTTTTGATTCTCGCGACAGCTGTATGACAATGTATAAGGACCCTATCATATGGAACGATAAGGCACAGCTTTTGGGCGAGGTTGTCAAAGTGTATATGGATAGTACGTCTATTGATTGGGTACATGTAATAAACCAGACTCTTTATGCAGAGCCACTTGATTCGTTGAACTTCAACCAGATAAAAGGAAAGGAGATGAAGTTCTTCTTCAATGACGGGAAACTTGCCGAGATGCAGGTAATAGGCAGTGTCGGTATTGTGTTTTATCCGATAGACAGTGACAGTACTTATATAGGAATGAATACGACCGAGGCCGGCAGAGCTGTGGCTTATGTGGTGGATGGTGAGGTTGACAAGGTTGTTGTACCGAATGAATCGAAAGGTGTCTTTTATCCTATGGGGCAAAGGCCTGCAGAAAAACGTTATCTCGATAATTTTGTATGGTTCGACTATGTGCGTCCGCTCAGCAAAGAGGATATATACAACTGGAGAAGTAAGGATGCCGACCAACAGCTCAAGGTCATAAGACGGGATGAAATTCCATTGCCGACGTTGGATAGATTCAGAAAAAAGGAGGAGTAATTATGAAGCTTTTCAAGACACGCGAACCGCGTAAATTCAACCATAGATACATCTTCGTTGACGAGCGCAAGGAAAAGATCGATAGGATCATGGAAAATGCGAAACGTGACCTCGGTATGTTGCCGCCGAAGGAGCAGTCGTATGAGGAGCGTATAAGAGGTGCTTTTACTGAGGATAATTCTCATTTGGCACGTCACAAGGAACGTGGCCCACGTATTTCGTCGCGTTATGCGGTGGGTGGAATAATGATATGTCTTTTCATCCTTTATTATTTGTTGAAGGATGCTGTTATCGTTCTCTTCTGATTCTTTGTCTATGCAGGATATTATACATCTTTTGCCCGATTCTGTCGCGAACCAGATTGCAGCAGGCGAGGTGGTACAGAGACCGTCGTCCGTTGTGAAGGAGCTTATGGAGAATTCAGTCGATGCCGGAGCAAGGAGCGTTTCTGTTCTTATAAGCGATTCGGGGCGTACTCTAATACAGGTCATTGATGATGGAAAGGGCATGTCGGCTGCTGATGCGAGGCTTGCCTTCGAGAGACATGCTACCTCCAAGATAAAGTGTGCGGAGGATCTCTTTGCGTTATCTACCATGGGGTTCCGTGGCGAGGCTCTCGCCTCGATAGTTGCGGTTGCTCAAGTTGAGTTGGTTACGCGCAGAGAGTGTGATGAGTTGGGAACTAAATTGCACTTCTCGGGATCGCAGTTTGAAGCCCAGGAGCCTGTGACGGCACCTGTAGGCTGTAATATAAAGGTGAAGAACCTTTTTTATAATATTCCTGCACGTCGCAAGTTCCTGAAGTCGCCGCAGACCGAGTTCAGCAATATTGTTACCGAATTCGAGCGTGTTGCCCTCGTCAACAACAATGTGCAATTCTCTCTCATGCATAATGGTACAGAGGTAATATCATTGCCGGTATCGTCGTTCAGGCAGAGGATTCTCACCCTTTTCGGCAAGAAACTGAATTCGCAATTGATAGAGGTCGCGGTAGAAAGTCCGCTCATAAATGTGAAAGGGTTTGTGGGTACTCCTGAGAGCTCCCGCAAAAAGGGCGCATTGCAATTCTTCTTTGTCAATGGCCGTTATATGCGTCATGGCTATTTTGCAAAAGCTGTATCTGAAGCATATGGCAATATAATACCTCAAGGTGAACAGGTTCCTTTTTTCCTACATCTTGATGTGGAACCGTCGAGAATAGATGTCAATATACATCCAACCAAAACGGAGATAAAATTTGAAGATGAAGCGGCCTTGTGGAAAATTATTTCTGCAGCTGTGCGCGAATCTTTGGGGCGTTTCAACGCGGCTCCAAGTCTTGATTTCGATGATGAAATGTTGCCTGATATCCCCGTTATGGACAGCGGTGGTTTCAGCAGTACCCCGGTCTCTGCACCTAAGATCTCGTATAACCCAGGTTATAACCCATTCAAGAACCATTCGGGGCGCGACCGAACAGATAGCAATTGGGAAATGATGTACGATGTTCCTTGTGACAAGGGAGAGTTGCTTGACCTTTCGCCTTTCGAGGACAATATTCTGTGCGAGAGTGGTGTGACGCATCAGACCCAGGAACCGTTGTACAAGGAAGATTTTGTGCCATTGACTCAGTATAAAGGACAATATATCCTTATTCCTGTGAAGTCGGGACTTATGTGGGTCGATCAAAGACGTGCGCACATAAGGATATTGTATGAGAGGTACCTTCATCAGCTGGAGGGCAATAAAGTCCCAGCACAGGGTCTGCTGTTCCCTGAACGTGTTGAGTTGACCATCAATGAAAGTATGGTGCTTGAAACTGTTTCTGATGAAATGGCTTCTATTGGCTTTGACTTTTCGTCATTGGGCGGTAGCACTTATGCCCTTAACGGAGTGCCGTCCGGTATTGATGGACTTTCCCCAGTGGAACTTTTCCATGATTTGTTGCATTCTGTCATGGAAAAGGAAACCGATGCGGCAAGCAAAGTGCATGAACGTATGGCTCTTTCTATGGCAAGAAAAGTTGCTGTAGTTGTAGGACAGGTGCTTTCTGTAGATGAGATGAAAACTCTTGTTGATGACCTTTTCTCGACGAGTATGCCATCACGTACTCCCGACGGAGCAAAGGCTCTGTATATTATGCCGGATGCCGATATAGAACATTTTTTTTAAAAACATCATAAGGAAATATAATTTTCCATGTGTTGGTGGTTAAATAATGTTAAATAGGGATTCTTTTGTTTGCACATTGGATGCAGATAAGTGAAATTTATGTAATTTTGCAAAAGAATGGATACTGGCATTGATTGTCTGCGTTCCGTTTTTTGTCATGAATGGCGGGTTTGCGGTAAACTTTGTATAATGTTATCTGTTTTGTATTTAGCAAGTTTAGAATTGATATATAAATCTAATTAGTTTAAGTATGAAAAAATTTATGATTTCACTAGCTGTTGCTAGTATCGCGATGTTCTCTTTCGCACAGGGAACCAACGAGGTACCTACCGTTAAGCATTCGGTAGCTACTAACAGCTTCGGCAGCAACTGGTTTGTTGGTGTCAATGGTGGTGTTAACCTCTACAATGGCGTTTACATGAACGGTGAGAGCGTATTCGACCACATCTCTCCGGCTCTTAATGTTCACGTTGGCAAGTGGCACACTCCTGGCTTCGGTTGGAGAGTTGCTTATCAGGGCCTCAACATCCAGACATATGAGGAGCTTGACCATGCAGCGTTTATGAACTTCCACTTTGATGCAATGTTCAACTTGAGCAACCTCATCTATGGTTACAGAGAGGATCGTATCTGGAATGTTATTCCTTATGTTGGTGTTGGTTGGGCAGGTCGTCACGGTTTCCATACCGACAATGAGAACAGCATGACTTCTGGTGATTGGGCTGGTTCTCTTTCTGCTAACTACGGTATCGTTAATACATTCCGCGTTGCAAAGCGTTGGGCTATCAACCTTGAGTTGGCCGGTGCTTTCTTCCGCAACGGTTTCAGCAGTATCCCAGGTAGCTCTGGCCACGACATGATGTGGAATGCTACTGTCGGTGTTACATACAGAATCGGCAAGGTGGGTTGGGAGCCTACAGTTGATCTTCCTAAGCTTCAGGAGGGTTACAACCGTCTGATCGAGGGCTTGACAAACCAGCTCGGTGATGCAAATGCAGAGAACAATAGATTGAAAGGCCAGATCAAGAACCTCAACAAGGAACTTGAGGATGCTCTGAATCGTCCTGTAAAGAGCAATGGTGCTAATGTCAAGGAGTCTATCTTCTTCGCATTTGATTCAGACAAGATTGCTTCTAAGAAAGAGGAACTCAATATCAGAGATTACGCTGAGGCAGCAGTTAAAGCTGAGAAGAATGTTGTTGTAAAGGGTTATGCTGATAAGACTGGTGGCGATACACAATACAACAGAGATTTGTCTCAGAGACGTGCTGAGGCTGTTAAGGCTCTCTTGGAGAAGTATGGTGCTAATGTGGTTGTTTGTGATGGTGAGGGTATCTCTGAGACAGAGAGCGAGCGCTACTTGAACCGCCGCGTTATTATCGAACTCGCAGACTAATATTCTGTTCCGATATAGTGAAAAGACAGCAGATGATTCTGCTGTCTTTTTTTGTATTATTGTCAGTCTATTTTTCCTTTTGCTCTTTTCTCGGTTGTGCTTGTGAATATCGTTGAGTGTTGAGTATCTCTACATGTTTTCTTGCTTTGTGGGTATATGAGGGATAAAAAGAGAGGGAAATAATGTTCTTTACAAAAATAGTTGCAAAAAAATTTGGCGGTTATTGATTTTTACCGTACTTTTGCATCGCAATTAAGGATTGCGCCTTATTGGACGTTTAGCTCAGCTGGTTTAGAGCATCTGCCTTACAAGCAGAGGGTCGGCGGTTCGAATCCGTCAACGTCCACAGAAATAATGTTATCGGACGTTTAGCTCAGCTGGTTTAGAGCATCTGCCTTACAAGCAGAGGGTCGGCGGTTCGAATCCGTCAACGTCCACAGATGTCCGGCCTGCGCAAAGCGTAGGTCTTTTTTTGTCGGCAATCCGGATGTCGGGCCGGATATATGTTTATTTTTTATAAACTTTATATCCGTAATGAGTGTTTATGGCTAAAAAGTGCTATTTTTGTACTTTGATTATATAATAAGGTTGGCTGTGTATTTGATATCTATTGATACCAGCTTCCTTGTTGATTGTTTTTCATAGGAATTTAACAACTTCTTAATGCAATGGATTTGAATATTCTTACGGCAATATCTCCCATAGACGGCCGTTACAGGGGAAAAACAGAACCCTTGGCAGGCTATTTCTCTGAGTATGCCCTTATCAAGTACCGTGTTTTTGTTGAAATAGAGTATTTTGTGGCTCTATGTGAGTTGCCAATACCTCAGCTTTCAGGTATGGATCGGAATCTGTTCCCGCGTTTGCGTGAAATCTATACCAAGTTCAGTGCTGCAGATGCTGCAAGGGTAAAGGAGATCGAAAAGGTTACCAACCACGATGTCAAGGCTGTGGAGTATTTCATAAAAGAACAGTTCGATTCGATAGGTGGACTCGATGAGTACAAGGAGTTCATACATTTCGGTCTCACTTCGCAGGATATAAACAATACTTCTGTACCATGCTCCATAAAGGATGCGCTGAACGATGTCTATTATCCCGCTATAGAGGAATTGATAGCCCAGTTGCGTGAATATGCCGTTGCTTGGGAGAATATTCCTATGTTGGCACGTACACATGGCCAGCCGGCATCACCTACAAGGCTGGGCAAAGAGGTCATGGTGTTTGTGTATCGCCTTGAAACACAACTTGCTGAATTGAAAAAGTGTACTATTTCGGCAAAGTTCGGCGGTGCAACAGGTAATTTCAATGCTCATAAGGTGGCATACCCCGGCATTGATTGGAAAGAGTTTGCTAACAGGTTTGTCAGCAGGAATTTGGGGTTGCAGCGTGAGCAATATACTACGCAGATATCGAATTATGACAATCTTGCGGCACTCTTCGATGCCATGCGTCGTATCAACGTTATAATAATGGATATGGACAAGGATTTTTGGCAGTACATATCCAACGAGTTCTTCAAACAGAAGATAAAGGCCGGTGAGGTCGGCTCAAGTGCAATGCCCCACAAGGTGAATCCTATTGATTTTGAGAATAGTGAGGGTAATCTCGGCATCGCCAATGCAATACTTGACCATCTCTCTATGAAACTGCCTATTTCGCGTTTGCAGCGAGACCTTACAGACTCTACTGTCCTTCGCAATGTAGGTGTTCCTATGGGGCATATGATGATTGCCATAAAGAGCTCTCTTGTTGGTCTGCGCAAGCTCCTTCTCAATGAGAAGGCTATATATGATGAGCTCGACAATTGCTGGAGTGTGTGTGCCGAGGGAATACAGACGATTCTGCGTCGTGAGGCATACCCCAATCCATATGAGGCATTGAAGGCTCTTACACGAACCAATGAGGGTATAAACAGGGATACTTTGTTGAAGTTTATAGATACTCTTGAGGTATCGGAGAGTGTCAAGGATGAGTTGCGTGCCATAACACCGCATTCATATACCGGTTTGTAAGATTATAATTTGGACCGTGAGGTTCGTAAATTAATTATAGATGAACAATTATAAGGATAGGCCATCGGGCGGTTCTGCTCCGAGAGGCAAGAGAGAAAGGGTTTCTTTCAACCCTAATTTTGGAAGTGACAATAAACTGAATTCACGTCCACGTTTCAACAGGAATAATGACGAACGCCCGCAGTATGCGCGTGCAGATGTGTTCGGTGACGGTGATTTTGGCCGTCCAAGGCAACAGTCTGCATACAAGGGCCGTGGCTACGATAATGGCAGGTCGTCCCAGGAACGGAACTTCCAGGGTGGGCAGGACAATGGCAAGTGGGGCCGTTATAATTCCGACAACAGGCCTGCACCTTACCGTAAGAGCGGTTACCGTTTCGAGGTGAATGACTCTAATAGCGGCAACTGGAGCGAATCCCGTCCATACCAGTATGGTAATTCGGGTACAGAGCGTCGTGGTGGTTATAACAATAAGGGTAACCGCAAAGGGAACTACGACCCCAATGCCAAATACAGCAACAAGAAGCGTGCGGCTTACCGCGAAGCTACCATTGATCCTAATGCACCGTTGCGTCTTAATAAGTACCTTTCTAATGCGGGAATCTGTTCAAGGCGTGAAGCTGACAACTACATAGCAGCAGGGCTCATAACAGTGAATGGAACGGTTGTTACCGAGTTGGGTACAAAGGTTACTCCTACAGATGATGTGCGCTTCAACAACGAGAGAGTGAATCCTGAGCGCAAAGTATATGTGCTTCTTAACAAACCTAAGGATTGTGTGACAACAGTAGATGATCCACAGGAACGTAAGACTGTGCTCGACTGTCTTCGTGGCATTGGCAAAGAGCGTATTTATCCCGTGGGTCGTCTCGACAGGAATACGACCGGTGTACTTCTTCTTACAAATGATGGTGACATGGCTGCAAAGCTCACTCATCCAAAGTTCATGAAGAAGAAGATATATCATGTTACATGCGACAAGAACGTAGCTATGTCCGATATGGATATGCTTGTAAACGGAATAGAACTTGAAGATGGTCCGGTATATGCCGACGAGGTGACATATGTAAACGATGCCGACCGTTCGCAGATAGGTATTGAGATACACTCTGGAAAGAACCGTATTGTACGTCGTATGCTCGAGCATCTCGGTTATCGTGTAAACAAGCTCGACCGTGTACTTTTTGCAGGTCTCACAAAGAAGAATCTGCGTAGAGGTGATTGGCGTTATCTGACAGAGAAAGAGGTTAATATGCTCCGTATGGGTGCATACGAATAAAAACAATAAAGTAGGCTTACAACATAGTAATCGTATGAAAACGATAAAACGAACAAGAATTTCCGATTTGCTCAAATGCAAGGAGCATGGCATTGAGGTTAATGTACGTGGTTGGGTGAGAACCCGCCGTAGTAGCAAACAGGTAGCCTTTGTGGCATTGAATGACGGCTCCACAATCAATAATGTTCAAGTTGTTATCGATGTCGATAAATTTGACGAAGAACTTGTAAAGCTGTTCACCACAGGTGCATGCCTTAGTGTTAACGGTATGCTGGTAGAGTCTATCGGCGGAGGACAGTCTGTCGAGATTCAGGCAACAGAGATAGAGTTGCTTGGAGCATGTGACAATACATATCCGTTGCAGAAGAAGGGCCAGACAATGGAGTTCATGCGTACAGTGGCACATCTTCGTCCTCGTACCAATACTTTCGGTGCGGTGTTCCGCATACGTCACAACATGGCATATGCTATACACAAGTTCTTTCACGACAAGGGTTTCTACTATTTCCATACTCCACTCATTACAGCTTCGGATTGTGAGGGTGCTGGGCAGATGTTCCAGGTTACCACTATGAATCTTTACGATCTCAAGAAGGATGAGAACGGAAGTATCAAGTATGACAGTGATTTCTTCGGCAAGCAGGCGAGTCTTACCGTTTCCGGTCAGCTCGAAGGTGAGTTGGCTGCGACAGCTTTGGGTGCAATATATACTTTCGGCCCTACATTCCGTGCCGAAAATTCGAATACTCCCCGTCACTTGGCCGAGTTCTGGATGATTGAGCCCGAGGTGGCATTCAATGATATCTATGACAATATGGAACTTGCCGAGGAGTTCATCAAGTATTGTGTCCAATGGGCTCTTGATAACTGTATGGAAGATATAACCTTCCTCAATAATATGATAGACAAGGAACTTATCGAGCGTCTGCGTTCTATAGTGAACACCGAATTTGTTCGCTTGAGCTACACAGACGGTATAAAGATTCTTGAGGATGCGGTTGCTGCAGGCCACAAGTTCGAGTTCCCTGTATATTGGGGCGTTGACTTGGCTTCGGAGCACGAACGTTATCTTGTAGAGACACATTTCAAGCGTCCGGTAATCCTTACCGACTATCCAAAGGATATAAAGGCTTTCTACATGAAGCAGAACGAGGATGGCAAGACAGTGCGTGCAATGGATGTACTGTTCCCGAAAATCGGAGAAATTATCGGTGGCTCAGAGCGTGAGGCCGATTACGATAAACTGCTAAAACGTATCGAAGAGATGAATATCCCTATGAAGGATATGTGGTGGTATCTCGATACACGTCGTTACGGTTCATGTCCGCACTCAGGTTTCGGTCTCGGGTTCGAACGTCTCCTTCTCTTTGTTACAGGTATGGCGAACATCCGCGATGTGATACCTTTCCCACGTACTCCAAATAATGCGGAATTCTGATTGTATGTAGTTTGTGGAGTTTGCCAAAAGGGCAATTCCTGCAGCAGATAAAGCTTGCGGCTCTTCTTTTCTTCCGGCCAGTGGCATTGGAATGGATGGGAGCCGCTTGCTTTATTTATGCTTTTAATTATGAAATTAACTTAAAACAGCTTTCTAATCTGCAATATTTGTATTATACTCGCGTTATCAATTTGACAAGTGGACAACTAAAAAGTGGTTGTCTGGCAGTAACCAATAAGTTTGTTACAGTAAGTATGGACAATAATCGTTATTGTGTGATAATGGCAGGAGGTCAAGGCACTCGCTTGTGGCCTATGAGCAGAAAGGGATTCCCGAAACAGTTCCAAGATGTTTTGGGTTGTGGCAGGACTATGCTTCAGCAGACCTATGACCGTTATTGCCGTATAGTCCCAAAGGAAAACATCATTATATCCACGCATGTCGATTATACGGCATTGGTACGCGAACAGCTTCCTGAGGTGCCCGATAATCAGGTCATTCATGAACAGGCCTTCAGAGGTACTGCACCCAGTATTGCCAACGTGGCTTGTTATATACGTACACTGAACCCCAATGCGAATATAGTAGTGGCCCAGAGCGACCAGCTTATCCTTGATGAAGTGAGGTTTTCCGATATTGTGGGTCGTGGGCTCGACTTCGTGTCGCAGAATAACAAACTGGTAGTGATAGGTGTGAAGCCGACTTGTCCGGAAACCCGTTATGGATATATACAGGCTGAGGGTGTCGTGGAAAACGATGTCTTTTATAAGGTGCGCACCTTTACCGAAAAACCGGCTTTGGAGTTTGCAAAGGTCTTTGTGGAGAGTGGGGAGTTCTACTGGAATACAGGTATATACATATGGAATGTGCAGACCATTATAGATACGCTTTCAAAGCATCTGCCCGAAATGATGCAGGTTCTTGAGGATATTTATCGTGAGATTCCAGACCGTGACAAGCGACGTAAACGCGGTTATGAAATATATACATCGTTCCCAAATGCTTCGATAGATGCAAGTGTCATGGAACGTGCCGATAATGTATATCTTGCTGTAGGTGAGTTCGGCTGGGCCGATATCGGTACTTGGGATACTCTTTATACAACACTGCCCAAGGATCGTGATGGAAATGTCTTCATCAACAGCAATACAATGAAGTACGACAGTCATAATAATCTTGCTGTAATGCCGAAGGGGAAACTGCTTGTACTTCAGGGTGTTGACGATTTGCTTGTTGTCGATTCGGGGGATCTGCTTATGATTTGCAGAAAGGGTAATGAGAGCGATATAAGGAAATTCCTCAATGATGCCAAGATGAAACTGGGTGAAAAGATGGCATAAGATATAGCAGAAGGCCAGACCACACAATTACAGCGGTCTGGCCTTCTGCTATCCCTATATTCGTATATCCGTCATTCTGTAACCCATCTGGGATTGTGTGCCTTTGTCTTTTGCGGTTCGTAATGCAAAGCCTTGGCATCGGGTATTGCTACCTTATATCTTTTCTTCGATTTGTTTGTCAGAAACGTTTCTCTTATCCAAGGATTGGCTTCTCGTAACTGAAGGTATGTGAGACCATGTTTCTTGGCGAGTTGTGGCCAACTTGTGACTGCGGAATCTACTGTTATGGTTTTTGACGGAATCTGTGGATAGAGGTCGCTGTTGCGTAGTCTGAAACCATATTTCGTCGGGTTTTCAAACATTGTCTTTACAGCAAGGATACGGAATATGTAGCGCGACGTTTCGGGCAGTAGAACCAAATCAATGGCCAGGTCTTCTTCCTGTGCTCTCTTCCGTTTGTTTACATTGCCACGTCCGGTATTGTAACTTGCTGCAACAGTAATCCAATCACCATAGATCTTGTATGAGTCCTTAAGGTATTTGCAGGCAGCTCGTGTAGCCTTCTCTATGTTGAACCTTTCATCTACTTCCTTGTTTATTTCAAGTCCGTACTCCTTTCCGGTAGATTCCATGAACTGCCATAATCCGCATGCACCGGCCGGAGAACGGGCTTCAATGTCTCCAGTACTCTCTACAATCATGAGATATTTCATGTCGTCGGGTACACCACACTCCTTGAGTATCGGTTCAATGATAGGGAACAGGCGGTTTGCACGTTTGATTTGCAGTATGGAGTTTGTATGCGAATAGCACAAGGAAATCATTTCACGGTCCATTCTTTCATGACGGTCCTTGGCTGTCAGGCTTATCTTCTTGCCTGCAAACATAATGCTTCTCGGCACTTCTGGAGCTTTTACGCTTGAAAACCCATCTCTTCCATCGCTGCCCACATTGATGTTTGCTTCCATTCCGGCCGTTTCTTCCTTCTGTGAGTGTGCCTCTGTCGGCAGCAACCATGAAACAACAAGTAAAAGGATGATGATTAACGGCAATATTGCATTTCTTTTTTTCATAACTGCATTCTGTTTTGTCTGTTTGCCCAAGGAATGCCCTCGAGCTATGGAATGAGGTGCAAATATACTCTTTTGCTTTGCAAATATCAAGCTCTTTTATTGATTCGCATCGCTTTTTTTTGTTCCTTTGCAAAATAATCAAGGGGGTGTGAGTCCTCCGATATCTAATTGACATTTATGGAAGAATTTGAATTGATCGCGAAGACGTTCCAGGGGCTTGAAGAGGTCTTGGCCAAGGAACTTGTTGCTTTGGGTGCAAACAATGTACAGCTAGGACGCCGAATGGTCTCCTTCACCGGTGACAAGGCACTGATGTACAAAGCCAATTTCCATTTGAGGACAGCTGTTAGAATCCTGAAGCCTATTCTTCATTTCAAGGCATCAAATGCCGATGAGGTTTATAACGTGGTCAAATCTGTCGAATGGGAGCAGTATCTTGACTCCAATTCGACTTTCTCCGTCGATTCCGTTGTGTACAGCGATGTCTTCCGTCATTCGAAATTCGTGGCATATCGTGTCAAGGATGCCATTGCCGATTATTTTAACGAGAAGACCGGTGAGCGTCCCTCTGTTCGCCTTAACAATCCGGATCTGGTATTCCACATACATATTGCCGGCGAGGAGTGTACTCTTGCATTTGACAGTTCAGGTGAATCACTGCACCGTCGTGGCTACCGCGTAGAGACAGGTGCCGCACCTATTAACGAAGTGCTTGCAGCCGGCATGATTATGCTCACGGGATGGAATGGCGAGTGCGATTTCATAGACCCTATGTGCGGTTCAGGCACAATACCCATTGAGGCTGCCCTGATAGCGCGCAATATAGCACCCGGTGTGTATCGCCAGGGTTATGCATTTGAGAAATGGAAGGATTTTGACAGCGAGCTGTTCCGTTCGATATACGAGGACGACTCCGCTGAACGCGAGTTCAAGCATAAGATATACGGCTATGATGTTGATGGCAGGATGGTGGCTTGTGCACGTCGTAATGTAAAGTCGGCGATGATGGGTGATATCGTTGAGATTGAATGCCGCGACATTAAGGATTTTGCAGAGCCGGCCGAACCGGCATTGATGGTTGTTAACCCTCCTTATGGTGAGCGTCTTGTGCTGGAGAATCTGTTGCAGGTATATAAGGAACTCGGTTCACGCTTGAAGCACTCGTTCCAGGGTAACGAGGCATGGATAATAAGCAGTAGCTACGACTGTTTCGATCAGGTAGGACTGAAGGCTTCGGCGCGTATTCCGTTGTACAACGGTGATCTCGATTGTGAATTCCGCAAGTACGAGCTTTTCCAGGGTAAGTATAAAGGCTTCAGGACTGATGGAAACGAACTCAAGAAGGACTTCGCTCCGTTGAAGAGGAAGTCGCGCCTTACCGGTGTGGACGGTGAGACGCGTCCTCCCAGAAGGGAACGTGCCGATGACGGCTTCTCAAGTGAGATAGATTCCGATTCAATGCGTCGCCGTCGTGAACTTGAATCATATTTCGGAACAGCGAAGGCACGCCGCATTGTTGTGGGCGGTGATCGTGCAAGAGATAATGAAGAACGTCCAGAACGCTCACAGCGCAAACCATACGGCAATCGCAAAGCTGGTGGAGAGGGCCGTCCCGAGCGCAAGTATGGAAACCGTAGAGAGGGTGGCGATGGCCGTCAAAACGAGCGTCGTGGTGGAAATTTCTATGGCAAAGTTGGTGATGAGGCACCTCGCAGACGTGACGGTGCAGGCGGCTACCGCAAACCAGGGAACGATTTCAAGCCTTTGCGTGGCGGCAAACGTGACAAGAGATAACAGATAGTCGGTTACAGACAAATATTACCGTTATGAATATATTGCTTTTAGGAAGTGGTGGCCGTGAGCATGCTCTAGCTTGGAAAATTGCTCAGAGTCCCAAGGTGGGTAAACTCTTCATTGCTCCCGGTAATGCCGGAACCAGGCAGGTGGGTGTCAATGTTGACATTAAAGTGTGCGATTTCGATGCTATAGCAGAGTTTGTCCTTGCAAACAATGTGTCAATGGTGGTTGTAGGCCCGGAGGATCCTCTGGTAAGGGGTATATACGATTATTTCAAGAGTGACAATCGTCTTTCCGGAGTGGCAGTGATAGGCCCCTCAAAAGGTGCTGCCGAACTCGAGGGCAGCAAGAGCTTTGCAAAGGATTTCATGCAGCGTCATTCTATCCCTACTGCAGCATACAAGGCATTTACGGTGGCAGAGAAGGAGGATGCATATCGTTTTCTTGAAGGCCTCAAGGCTCCTTATGTGTTAAAGGCCGATGGACTGTGTGCGGGAAAGGGCGTACTGATTCTTTCTACACTTGAGGAGGCAAAAAGCAGTCTTGACGAGATGTTTGACGGAATGTTCGGTGACTCTTCGGCAACAGTAGTAATAGAAGAGTTTCTTGACGGAATCGAGTGTTCGGTCTTTGTCCTCACGGACGGCAAGGATTATGTCATACTGCCTGAGGCAAAGGACTATAAGCGTATAGGTGAAGGTAATACAGGACTCAATACTGGCGGTATGGGTTCTATCTCGCCAGTCCCTTTTGCAACAAAAGAGTGGATGAGGAAGGTTGAGGAGAGAATTATACGCCCGACGGTTGATGGCCTTGTAAAGGATAACCTTCTCTATAAGGGTTTTATCTTCTTCGGTCTTATAAATGTGGATGGCGAACCTATGGTCATTGAGTATAATGTACGTATGGGTGACCCGGAAACAGAATCTGTCATGCTGCGTCTCAATAGTGACATTGTTGAGCTCTTTGAGAAGGTCGATGCCGGTACTCTTGCTGGAACTGCAGTTGAGTTCGACGAACGTAATGCAGTATGTGTAATGCTCGTTTCCGGCGGGTATCCCGAAGCTTACGACAAAGGATTCGAGATAACAGGTTTTGAAGATGTTAAGGATAGCATCCTTTTCCATGCGGGAACAGCAGATAAGGACGGTAAGGTTGTTACAGCCGGCGGTAGGGTGATTGCGGCAGTGTCATATGGCGCAACCCGTGAAGAAGCCCTTGAGAAATCTTTCCGTTCAGCCAATTCAATATGTTTTGAGAAGAAATATTTTAGAGGAGACATAGGCTTTGATTTATAACAAGTCGCTTCAAGGACGTTTTGTATCGGGATTATATACACCTGTGGTGTTGCTGGTTGTTGCACTCGCCTTATGGGGGTGCAACACTTTCGTACACTCTTCTGTAGGCAGTGGCGAAATACCCTATTATGGTGCTTTTTCTGGAACATTTCTTTCCTCTCTCCTCTCTTTGTTGTTATATCTTGCTTCATTTTTCGTCTTGCGCTCGATAGACCTCTTCGAGAGAAGGTTGCGTTTCATGCCGGCATTGTTCGTGCTTTTTGCTGTGGCTTTGCCATTGTCCGACAATAGCGTGTATCTTTTCTCTCTTCTCCTTGTAATGCTTTCTGCGGCATTGCTCTTCCATTCGCAACAGAGCAAGTTTGTGGAGCGTACTCTGTTTTCGGCTTTTGCGTTTCTGGGGTGTACATCATTGCTTTTCCCTCAAGCGTTATTGCTGTTTGTCCCGTTCCTGGCATTCTTGTTCTATTCAAATGTATTCAGTGTCAAGCGTCTGCTCTCGGCATTGCTTGGTGCGATTACCCCATTCTGGTTTGCATTCGGCATCGCTTACATCTTTCCAACTGCAGGTGTTTTGCTTGAGCCTTTCTGCAGCTTGTCAGGAACAATGTTCTCCTTTGCATTTCCGCAATTCAGCCCTATGCAGCTCCTATTGCTTGCAATGGAAGCAATGATAATTGTTCCGGCAATAATGAAGTTTGCGGGTTCATCGGTACCTGCAAAGCCCCAGTTGAGGCGAAGAGTGATGTTTGTCCTTGTTATGAATATATATCTGCTTCTCCTCTCGCCATTCATGAGTGGAAGCCTTCATCTGCTTTTCCTATGGCAGGTACCCGGGTTGGCAATGATGTTTTCATATGTTATCTCATTCAAGTTCAATAGACTTACAAATATATATTTTATCCTTTTTGATATTCTATTGTTGGCAATAACGGTGTATGGCGTATGGTTGAGACTCTGATGGAAATATCCAAGGATTACGGTTATCTTGGAATGGCATTCATATCATTCCTTGCAGGAACAGTAGTGCCTATTACAAGCGAAGTTATTCTGGTCTTTTTCCTTAATCTGGGGTTAAGTCCGTTGTTGCTGACTCTTTCGGCAACAATCGGCAATACTTTGGGAGGTATTACCTGTTTCATGATAGGTTACCTTACAAACAAGGAAAAGGTTCAGAAAATTTTCAAGATTCCCGACAGGAGAATGAAAAGGGCCGACAAGATGATTCAGAAATATGGTTTCTGGACGGCATCAATATCTTTTGTGCCTGTAATAGGTGAGGTGTTGCTCGTCTCTCTCGGAATCATGCGTGTCGATAAGTACAAGGTTATTGCCGTGATGACTTTGGGCAAGTTTGTCCGCTATCTGCTTATCACAGCCTCATACACGGGGCTCTCGGGTTACTTCAGTTAGGTTTCAATACGATGCGGTTGCCTTGATGCCGGCCGCTTCCAGCATTCCTACAATACGGTCCAACTCCTCACGTGAGGCCTTTTCAAGCCCTCTCTGCGGTGTTTCGCGATCAATGGTGTATATCATCACTTCACGAGGCGAAATGCTCTTTACAGTTTCTATCCAGGGAATCACATAGGAATCGCCGGTATTGTCCATGTCAATGCCATCAACAACACCTTTAAGGAACATTGTCTGTATTACTGCATTTCCGTTGAAGGCTTTCATGAATTCTATGATCTTCTCTACATCGTAGTGTCCGGTAGGGCGGTCAATGCGCCCGATGTATGCCGGGTCAACTGTATCAAGTTTCAGGATGTTGTTATCGACCTTGCATAGTGCATCGAAAACCTTCTTCCTCGTTATCAGTGTGGCATTTGTAAGTACACTGACTTTTGCTGTCGGTGCATACTTGTCGCGCAAGAGGAGCGTATCGTCTATAATACCGTCGAATTCAGGATGTATTGTAGGCTCTCCGTTGCCTGCGAATGTGAGGACATCGGGCTTTTCTCCCCTGAGTGACATCTCCTCCAGTTTCTTCTCGAGAGCTTTGGCAACCTCATGGCGTGACGGTAACCGGCTCCCTGTCCTATGGTCGGCATTGAAGCCGCATTCGCAATAAATGCAATCGAATGTACATACCTTCCCGTCCCCGGGCAGCAGGTTTATGCCAAGGGATATGCCGAGCCTACGGCTCTTGACAGGCCCGAATATGGGTGATGGATATATTATTGTAGCCATAGCGACATATAATTTGCATTAATCGTTACCAGTTATTTTTTCTCGGGTGCATTCTTTGCGTCACTTTCAATGGTGAGCCTGTCCTGAACCATTCGTGTCATATATTGCTGTATTATAGCCTTTAATTCATGTTCCATTTCATCTTGGAGAACACTTCCGGTCCCGAGTATGTTTGACTTCATCAACGGGTCTTTGCGTATATTGTACAGCGACGTGCTCTTGTCACCATCGAAGAGTAGAGTGTATTCCCCTTTATAATACTGGAAGACCTCGTTCGTGAAGTTTACTGCGTAGCTCTTTTCCGGGGTTGTGGATATGAGGCTCTTGCCGAATGCAATGAACGGCTTGTCATACCCTACATATTCCAATACAGTTGGCATTATGTCAATCTGTTGGGCAATTGTCTCCTCGTCAATACCTGAAGTGAATGGCTCATCCTGGGTAGGTGAGAAGAATATGACAGGTACCTCGAACCAGCCGGCCGAGGTCTTGTACCGCTCCTCGATGCTGTGGTTTGTGTGATCGGCCGTTATAACAAACAGTGTATTGGCATACCACTCCTGTGTGCTTGCATATTCGAAGAAGCGTTGCAATGCGTAATCGGTATATTGTACACATTTCAGGAATTCATCACTGCCCCCCTTGAATCTGTCGGCATATTTGTCTGGTATGTTGAACGGGTGATGTGACGATGCGGTGAATACCGATGTGACGAAAGGCTTCTTCATTCCGTTCATACACTCTGCAAAATAGAGCAGGAACGGCTCATCCCATATTGCCCATGTACCGTCAAACTCCTTTTCACCGCCGAATTCAGGTGTTTGGCAGAACTCGTCCTTGCCGTAGTAACTGTTGAAACCTGTAGTCTTGGCGAATGCCTGGAATCCCATTGAACCATTGGGCGCACCATGGAAGAATGCACTGCTGTAACCGATCTTGCCCAGTTCTTCTGCAACTCCGCTTACTTCATTCAAGGCTTCAGGAGTGGTAAAGAACGGTTCCACAAACATCGGGATACTGGAAAGTATCGACGGCATCCCGTCAATACTCTTCTTGCCGTTGCCGTATGAATATCTGTAGCTTTTGCTTACCTCTATGAGTGAATCGAGGAATGGTGTAAGGCTACCCTCCTTGCGTGGGTTGTATGCGCCGATATACTCCTTTCCAAAGCTCTCGACTATTATTATCACAACATTCTTCTTCTGTGCAGTGCTGTCAGCATTGTACTGTCTTACCGGTGTGTATATAGCCTGGAGCTCCTGCTCGTTGAAGTACTCCTTTATCACAAATGGTTTCTTGCCGATGGTGCGTATGAGTGTAAATGGAGTGTTTAGTATTATGGCGGCGTCATCGGGCGAGTTGACATATTCGTTCGCATTGCTTAATGTGGTCGGGCGTACACTCTTGCCAATGCCACCGCGTATTCCTGTAACAAGGAGGAATGCAGAGAGTGCCAATAAAGAAGTATGCCACAGATAGTATCTTTTCTTGTCAGGATACTGCTTGTTTGCAGGAGTGTATAGTCTGCATACAGCCCATATTATTGCAATGCCTATGAATACCAGCCACCAATGGTTCAATATCTCGTAGCCGATTACATCTCCCAAATTCTCTTCGTTGCCGAATTCATTGAATATGCTCCATGTTGTCCTGCGTCCCGAATATTGTATATAAACACAGTCACACAGGTTCGCAATTACTCCCAAAGTGTTGGGCAGAACGAATGCCCATTTGGTTATACGTTGCATTATCCTGCCCTCCTTGTAGTGGAGAGGAAAGAGTACCAAGGCTATGTAGATGCTGTTCAGGTAGCATACTGCAGCTGTGTCGAACAGCAATGCCCCCTTTGACATCTCCCACACGGAGTTGTTTTCGAAGGCTTGTGCATAGAGGTCGCTGTTCATCAGTACGAATATTATGCGGCAGATGAAAAGCAGGGCATATGATAACCCGATATTGAAAAGCAATGAAACAAGTATGTTCTTCTCCTTGAACTGCCCTAAAAAGATTTTCTTCAAGGTTTCTTTGGCCTGTACCCTTTTGAAATCCATAACCTGGTGCTTAAAGTTTCTTTATGCCGTAAGGGGTCTGGATGATACCCGTACGTTTTGTCTCCCTTCGAATACCCATATTCTTCTCCATTGTCTCCTTGGTCTTGTATGGGCGTTTGTGGTCGAGGTGCAGTGCTATCGCGCTATAGCGTATCTGTTTTGTCTTTATCCCCTTGTTGACAAGGCGCAGACCGAATTCACGGTCCTGCCCGCCATAATGCATCTCCTCATTATAACCGTTTATTTCGAGCATGTCGGTGCGCCATCCCGATGCATTGCATCCGTTCCAGGTCGCTCCTGCAGGTGTAATGTGGTTCATCATTCTTGTGAACCATTTCCAAGTAGATAATTTTGTGCATTTGAAGGAGCGTTTCAGGCCCTGATTCCTCAACCAACTGTAACTGAATGCACGCCCGCTTTCAATATCATCAAGAGTTATCTGTTTGCTTATGTCCATGGGTAGCTTGAAGTATCCGCCTGACAGCATGTACCCCTTCTTCGCGTACTTTACATGTGTCTCTATGAAGTCCTTGCGCGGGATGCAGTCCTGGTCGGTGAAGATGAGGTAATCAGCTTTTGCTGCAACAAGTGCCTTGTTCAGTATTCTTGATTTCTGGAATCCTTCATCGGGCTGCCACACGTGTACTATGGGCAGTGATGCCTTGAAACTGTCGATAAGTTCTCTTGTGTCGTCGCGTGAACCGTCATCGGCTATTACAATCTCGTCGGCAGGTACAGTCTGGAACTGATATCCCCATAGGACTTTCTTGAGCCATTCTGGGCTGTTATAGGTGGAGATTACCACACCAACTGTAAAGTTCTTCTCTTTCATATATACTTTTCTGTCTTGGTTATCTGTTGTAGAAGTCTGTGTAAGTGGTCTGCAGGATTGCCTTTACCCTTCTCAAACGTTCTTTGCCGCCGTCAGCCGGCTGTTGCATTATCTCTTTCCTGCTATTGAGGTCATATACGGTGAATCCGGTGGAGTCTATAAATGATATGCCATTGTTGTAGCAGTGGTATGCGAACGGGTATTTGTACTCTTTACCCAAAATGTTGCGGCTGAATATGAAATCATCTGCAGGCAATCCCAATTGGGCAAGAAGTGTGGCCGGAAGGTCGCTCTGGTTGAACAGTACTCCAATTCTCTTTGGCTCTTTTACGGCACCTCCGAGCAACAGCAGCGGTATATGGTTGCGGTTTCTGTCGGTCTGTTCTATGCCGGCCGGGTATCCGACAACAGAGTGGTCTGCAATGCACACAATGAGTGTGTTGTTCCATACATCGCTCTTTTTCAGCTTGTCGATGAATTGGCCGAGCTGCTCGTCGGTGAAAGCAAAGGCATTGGCTTTTTCATCACCCGGAATGCGGTTATACGGCACCGTCCAGGGCTCATGGCTGCTCAATGTGAGGTAAGTTATATGCCATGGTGTCCCCTTCTGTCCCATTACAGTCGTGTAGAGTCTGTCGAATGTTATATCATCACCGGCACCCCAACGATGGCTTTCCCTCTGTGCCGATGTGAAATCCTGGTCCGAGACTGTAGCGTTGTATCCGGTAGAGTACAGGTAGCCCTTCATGTTGGTGAAATTTATATCACCTCCGTATATGAAGGTGTTTGTGTATCCGGCCTCTTTGAGCGACAGAGCTATTGATGGCAGTGTAGCACTCCGTTTGGCATCCTTCATTACCGATGTCTTTGGGAATGAAGGGTATCCGCTCAATGTGCATATTAGTCCGCGGTCGGTACGGTAGCTGTTGGCATAGCACTCTGTAAACAGGACTCCCTCTTTTGATAGGCGGCAAAAATTCGGAGTCACGTCCTTCATGCCGCCAAGTTCTTCTATCAGTTCTGCGCTGAACCCTTCAAGAATAATCGTTATGATGTTCGGGCGTGTATTGTTCAGCAGGGTATCAGTAAGTGTCTGGTCCTGTATATACAGCCCGGTGAATTCCTGTTCCCTTGTCTCCTCCTCCAAGAAACTGTACTCTTCACAGTAATTCTCGGAATTGGCAACAGTATAAAGGAAACTGAATATCGGGTTTACTGCAGCATCGTTCAGGAACTGGCGGTCGCAATGATATACCGTGCCTATGTTGTTTGTCGATTCGGTAATGCCGCCCCTTATTCCAAGGAAAATGAATCCTCCAAGTATCGTCAGTACAATTGTCGCTACAGCCTTTCTGTCGTTCTTCTTGAATCCGTTGCGTAATTTGCGGCTTCCATACATAGCAATCGCGATTATCTTGTATATCCCGTATGTGAAGGCAATGAGAGCAATTACGAGCAGTACGATATGCCATACAGTTATACTGGCAAGTGCATTTCCAGGAGAGTCAAGATATATCAGTACCGAAGCATCGAGCTTGAATTCCCAGTAGGGGTAGAGGCTTATATCGGATAGGAATGCCAGTGTTATTGCAAATGCGATAAAAGTGTTGTATCCTATGAGGATTTTCTTTATAGGGAAATTCCGATAAATGGTGGCTATGGTGAGCAATAGCGGGACGGCCGTGAAATAGCCGGCTACCGCAAAGTCATGGGGAAGACCGTGCGCTATGACTCTTATAAAATCGCCGAAAGAGCATTCTTCATTGCCGCCGGCAATGAAAATGAACAGGACTTTATAGATTGCCGATAATGTGATTATACAGAAATAGTATCTCGACAGGAACAGAACTCTCTCCCCGGTACTGCTATCCCTAAAAGACATGTATTTCTCTTTTATTGCATCCAGTATTTTCATAGTCCATTCTATTTTCTGCCGAAATCGGCCGGAATTTCTCCCCATCTGTCGGTCTCCCACTTCAACACCACAGTACTGTATTCATTCTCTCTCAACCATTTCTCGGCTCTTTCAATGTATGTGAAGAGTGCTTCACTCTTTTCATTTCTTGGCAGTTTTGTCCTGCACTCCCTTTTCTTTACCCACAACTGGGCATTCATGCTGTCGGAATAGATTGGCAGGTCGCACCCTTTCTGCTTCAGCAGCGCAAGTCCGTGTACAATGGCCAGAAATTCACCGATGTTGTTTGTGCCGAATATGGGCCCGAAGTGGAAAATCTCCTCTCCGTTTCCCACAAAAACACCGCGGTACTCCATCATTCCCGGATTACCGCTGCATGCTGCGTCAACAGCAATGGCATTCCTTATTACCTGCGGTGGATATTCGGCCGGTTTCTTAGGCTCTTTGCCTCTGTTTCCTGCACCGATGTATTGCTGCGGCGATGAAGAATAGGCACGCTCTGCCTCCTCGAGGGTGTCGAAGGATTTGTACAGAGCCTGCTTTACCCCTTTTATCTGTGCATTGCATTCATCCCAGGAATTGTATATGCCTGGGGTGATACCATTCCACACAACATAGAAACGCTTTTTCGCCATAGCTTATCTGCCGTCCAATTGCTTTACATCCTTTCGGGGACCTCAATCCCGAGCAGATTCATCGCAGTCTTTATTACCTTGCCGACATTCCTTGTCAAGAGGATACGGAATGCCTTTGCATTCTCATCCTCCTCACGCAGTATGCTGAAGTCGTGGTAGAACTGGTTGTACTCTTTTGCCAGCTCATATGCATAGTTGGCGATTCCTGAAGGCGAGTAGTCTGTTCCGACCTGCTTTACCACATTCGGGAATTCGTTGAGCATCCTTATTATGCCACACTCTTTCTCGCTGATTGTTGCCGGTGCTGTTGCATTCTCAACTTCTACGCCGGCTTCTGCAGCCTTACGCTCGATGGAGCGTGTGCGGGCATATGTATATTGGATGAACGGTCCGGTATTGCCGTTGAAATCGATAGATTCCTTAGGATTAAAGAGCATATTTTTGCGTGCATCGACCTTGAGCATGAAGTATTTGAGTGCTCCCAGTCCAATGATACGGCTTATTTCGGCCTTCTCCTCTTCCGGCATGTCATTGAGTTTTCCGCCCAGTTCTTCCGATGTCTCACGTGCAGTC
>JAFXHQ010000064.1 GCA_017536325.1 Bacteroidaceae bacterium | reverse complement strand
TATTGCCATGGCGGTGAACGGTCCTAAGGTGAATGCTACGGATGAGTATTGTGTGGTGCCTACGATACCTGCCGGTACCGAGGTTATTCTTCTCTCTTCGGCGGCATATGAGACACAGAAGTTCATTGCTCCATCGACAATAGTGCCGGTGCCCGAGCGTATGTATCTGCAGAAACAGCTTTGCAACAGTATTGTGAGCGACTATTTTGCCGCACAGAAGAAGCGCATACAGTTCAATGAGTCGCAGATTGCCGAGGCGGTGCTGCGCCAGTTCCGCCTGGAGAGCTGCCGCACTGCGTGGGTGGGCCAACCGGGCAAGTTCAAGGTGCAGGCGATGGACAATGCAATGGGTTACCAGTGGGATTACTTCTCGAAGGGTATCCGTTGGCAGTTCAAGCGTCAGTATGACCTTTCGTCGAAGATTACCTTTGCCGATCTCATAAACCTTTCAATGGTGAAGTTCACCGGTTTCAATTGTACAAAGAAGGCTATTTGGCTTTTGGGCAAGCAGCTGCTGAACGATATACAGAAGATTGATCTCACGTTGCACAAGAACATAAGCGTTACGGGCGACAAGGTGTTCGGTATCGAGTGTACAAAGATACATACGGTGTTCGGCGACATTGACCTTATACATGATCCTACACTTGATGCGTTGGGATATGCTCATTGTGGCGGTCTCATCGATGAGAACGGACTTGTACGCTATTACATGAAGAACGAGGATGCGAAGACCGAGAATGTCGATGGCGAGGAGGCTAAACGCGAGGTGGTGATGACCATTGACTGTCTGTGCCTGAAAGGGTATTCTCATATTTGGGTCAACGGGGCTGCCGCGGAGAGTGACATACCGGGTGCTTCGCGTGTGACAAGTGCTGCTGCATTGCCCGAGAATCCCGAACTGAACGATGTGGTTATTCTCTCGGCCGATGTGAACCATACGGTGAATGGCGAGAACAGGCTGTGGTTCACTGCCGGTACGGTGGTTACATTCAACGGTAATACCTGGGTTGAATATACTGGTGAGATTCTTGTATAATATCCGGGAATGATATGGTGCCGTTGCCCTCATTCCTGTCGAGCGCGGGCAACGGCGCTTTCAATTGATGAATCGGCTGTCGGGCAGTCAGTTCCGTCCGGACGGTTTATGGTAAAATGTAAAATGTTTTTTGTATGAAAAGAAGAGTTACTTATGAGATTCACGGACAGGTTGAACGAAATTGTTTTTTCCGTGTTGGCAAGGCTTTGGTGAGGATTGAGTTTACAGGCGGTGCCGTAAATTCAAGCGGTATATATCCGGCGCAGTTCGTTACTGACAATCCTCTGTTCCAACGTGCAATAGAGAATAGCGATGCATTCCGCAATGGTGAGATAAAGTGTGGCAAGGTTGATGTGGTAGAGTCTTTGCCCGGAGATACAGCAGATGTGCAGGGTGCCGATGAACCTGCTTTGGTGTGTGTGCCTGAGGTCTCCAATATGCAGCAGGCAAGGGCTTTGCTGATGGCTCCGCCTTATAACTGTTCTCTGTCGCAGCTACAGAACAAGAATGCGGTTAGGGCTATGGCTGCTGTGAAGAATATCTCATTTCCCAACTGGCTATGATTACCGGTGATGAACTTGTGAAGAGGGTTAGGGTTCTCGTGAATGAGGCCGATGATGATTCTTCTGTGTCTTTGCTCGTTGTTGACCGATGCTCGTTCGACAAGAATATAATGGAGCTGTTGCCGCAGGCTGTGGGCTTTGTCCAGAGGAACAATTCCTTGCCTGGCAAGAGGGTGAATGTAAAGAGGATTGCGCATGCCTTGCCTGTTGTGCAGGAGGATGGCAAGGGGTATGTGGTGCTTCCCGGAGACTATGTGTCGCTTGTCTCTGTAAAGCTCGGCGGTTGGAAACGCCCTTGTATCCATAGCTTCACCGGGGATTCTGCCATGGCTGCTTTGCTCGATGGCGGATATTCGGGAGCCGGTGTCTGCAGGCCTGCGTCTGTCGAAGGGGTCAACGACGAGGGCAAGAGGGTACTCTGGCTCTATCCGCTGCCGGACGGTGCCGCCGAGGTGGATACCTTGCTCTATGAGGCTGTATATGATGCAGCCGTAGGGCTTGAAGGGTGTGACGCATGCATGGCGGATGCTGTTGCCTATGAGTGTGCGGCATTGCTCTATACGGCCTTTGAACGTTACGATGCTGCAAATATGTTCCACTCCCTTGCCATTGCCGCGTGCAGTGGCAAGGCCAATGAGAAGAAGTAGATTATGGCTGTTGAGAATATTTCTTTTGAAAAGCTCCACGACATGTGGGTGAGTGCGCCGGTGCAGTGCAGAGGCGGCGATGTAAGGGTACGTGTGCACAAGAAGGGACCCTATCCTGTGAATCTGCTGGTGAGCATAGACGGTGAAGAGGAGTATATAAAGTATGATGACTTCGGTCTTGATGAGCTGAAGTGTGAGGTGACGCTCGAAGGGGCTATGAGGGGGCAGCATGTGATGCTGTCGTCGCGCAGCGAACTCTTGCTTGTAAAGATTATGCAGCTGTAGGTGGGTATGGATAGCCTAAGACTGGTGGCCGCTTCGTTGCTGGCAAACATTGCGGGCCTGCTGTTCCCGATAAGGAATGATATATTCGGGCTTGTGCTGCTATTTACAGTGAACTTTGCGGTAGGGGTGCTTGCCGATGTGTGTAACCGTCGCGAGTGGAGCTTCCGCAAGGCTTTCTGTTTCTTCCGCGATGCTGCCATATATTTTGTTATGGTTGCTTCGATATACCTTCTGGGACATCTCAAAGGTGAGGAACAGACTGCTGTCCACTGTGTGTCGTTCATGATTTATGTGGCAATTTATTTCTACGGGACCAATATCCTGCGCAATGCCCGTATGATTACGGGCGAACGCAGTACTCTGTTCCGTGTGCTCGATTTTCTGTATTATCTGTTCAGCCTGCGAGTGCTCGAGAAGAGTTCGTGGCTGAAGGAATATTTCGATTATGAGAAAGGTGACAAAAATATGGTTTAGTATCATGCTCCTGACTCTTGTGGGGTGCAGGGCAAGAGTGGTAGAGAACAGCAGCGCGGAGATTCGCGAGAGTGTGGTTGAACGTGTGGTGCGCGACAGTATTGTGGTTCACGACAGCATATATGTGAGGGTGGGTACCGATACTGTGTTTCATACCCGGTACAGGACTCTTTATAAGGAGAAGCTGAGACACGACACGGTTGCACTGCACGACACGATATATATTGAGCGTGTCGTTGTGTCTGCTGGCAACGAAAAGGAGGGTGGCGGAGGCGTGAACTGGTGGCTTGCACTGCTGTTCCTGCTTGTGCTGTGGCGCGTCGGAGTGTTTGACTTTTTGTCAGGATTTTTTAAAAAGAAGTAGATGCGGCGAGGATTGGGTTTTATGTATAAGTCAAGAAACTGTTTGAATTTTTAAATAAGATTTCTTATATGCAGAAGAGTTTTTCATTTAAGGGTATTGCAAGAAATACCGATAATTTGATTGCGCAGGAGGGTGAGTGCCTCGATATTGTGAACATGCGTATGAAGAACGGTTCCTTGCAGCCTATGCCGCAACCGGTGGAACTTGCATCGTTGCCCTATGCCTATTCTGCGGCCTGCTGGCACGAATTGGCCGGGTGCTATATATGCATTACTGCAGATGAAGGGAGGCTGCATTTCTACAACAGCGAGTGGCAACCACTTGCCGATGACAGAGTGAACGCGCCGCTGCGTAGCGGTGAACTTTCAAGGGTGAGACGTGTTGAACCGGTGGGGAATGTGGTGTGCTGCTTTACGGAGTGCTCGATATGTTACATAATATATGACACGGGGTGCTATCGTCTGCTTGGAGAGCGTCCGCCAGTGCCGCAGCTTGGCATTGTGCTCAAGTCGAGGCTGCAGAGCGTCACGACCGACACTAAGTTCGCCGTGAATGCAAATGCTTCGAACGTGGATGCTTCGTGGAGCCGTAACGAGAAGGGGTATATTGACAAATGTATATCGTTGCTCAATGCCGATGGCTATTATATCGACAGGGCTCTGTTCAGGTTTGCCATAAGGATGTATGACGGTTCGTACATATATACGTCGCATATAATATATGCAAGTGACCAGTGCTACGACGATGGTGTGGGACGTGATACGAGGAATATGACATCGGAGATGTATGACTCAAGTGACGGTTATGCCCACTACAAGGTAAGAGTGCGTGGTTTCAAACCCGAATTTACATTTACGGGCCTTGAACTTGACGGCTGGAAGGGTCTTGTGGCCGGTATTGACTTGTTTACTACCGGTTCTATCCTTGGCCGTAAGGTTGATAAGGTGTTGAGTATATACGGTGGCCCGGAAGATGGTACTTCGGCTCAGGTTATGAGCGAGATGTATGTGGATAAAACCATTGATGAACTGCACGATGACATTGCGTCGGCATCGCTCTATTACAGGATAGCCGAATTTGACATAGAGGGGAATGTGGTCTCTACGGTAGATGATGTCTCCGATGTGAACCTTGCATTGCAGCAGGGGCTGCAGTCGCAGGATGTTGCCGGCTCAATGGCGACCTTCTCGGCCGGATGCAGCTATGTGCTGAACAACAGACTTCATATTGCCGCTCTCAAGGAGCATTTCTTCCGAGGATACGATGCCGGCTCGCTTCTGCCTGTGGGGGAGGGGAGTGCTGCAGCCGAGGCTATAGTAGTGCATACGAAGCTTGAGACTGCAACTGGTACGTATGTGGTGGAGAACAATCTTGGAGATATTGTTGTGGGGCATGGGCATAATACGCTTGAACTGCCGCCTTTGCTCTCTTATCCCGATGCGCGTGCTACAGAGATGATTGTTTATCTGTATAACGATACGGAGCTTTTTGTAAAGAGTTTTCCGCTTATTCCGCACAAGTATCTGAATGTGTCGCAATATCTGCATAAGTGGTATTCGCCATATACGGTCACGGTTGAGTCGTTCTTTACGAGTGGTGCGACGGCCGAATATGTGTCGGATAATGATGTGTTGGGAATGTTCGAGGGGAAAGTGGGCGTGCACGAGGTCGTTTTCTCAAAGGCAAAGGGATGCTGGATGTATGATGGACGGGAATTTCCCGGTGAGCGGTATGCTTCGCTAAGGGTGTTCGCAATAAGCAGGGGAATTGCCGATGGTGACAGATTGGTCTTTACCATTGAGGATAGCATTGACAGTTTTGAACCTAAGGATATATACAATATCCCGTTCGATTCAACATGGCAGCTTATTGGCGGTGGGGTGCCCGATGTGACAGGGCATGCCTGTGAGGAGCGGGGCAATGTGCTCAAGGTCTCTCTTGTCGATAACCCCTTTACTTTCCCTGCCGAGACTACGTATGCGCCGTCACAGGAGCATATTGTTGCCATGTCGAGCAATACATTCGCGCTGTCGCAGGGACAATTTGGCGAACATCCGCTTTATGTTTTCTGTAATGACGGCATTTGGGCGATGTCGGTCGAGAGGTCGGGGGCTATTGCATATGCAGGATGTTTTCCCTTGTCACGCGAGAGATGTGTGAATGCTGCATCGGTTTGCGGAACAGACGCAGGCGTTCTTTTTGCGGGTGAAAAGGGGCTTATGATTCTACGAGGCAGCAGCCTGAAGAGAATCTCGGAACCGATGGACGATGTGGTATGTTGCGATGAGATTCTTCAAGGGGATATCTTCAAGAGGATTTATGGTATCGCTTCTTTAAGGAACTGTTCTGAAACGATGGGGTTTGCTGCATTTCTCGCCAATGCCCGAATAGCCTATCTTGCACCGAACAATGAAATTGTGGTGGCATGTGCCGGATGTGGCTACTCCTATATTCTCTCACTCGATTACGGTGCATGGAGCCGTGTGTCGTGGAATGCTTCGGCTTTTGTGAAAGGAACTCTATCAATGATGGCACTCAATGTTGCTGATTCTTCGACCTCGGTAATGGAACTCGGTAACGCACTGTCGGGCGACAATAGTGTGCTGCTCTTTACCCGGCCGCAGATGTGGGGGACAAAGATGCGGAAAAGGGTGGTGCAGCTTATGCTGCATTGCAGCGCGCATATTCCTGCAAAGTGCACGCCTGATGTTCCGCTCGTTGCCTGTTATATGCTCTGCAGCAACGATGGCGTGAACTTCAAGCTTGTAGCAGGTGCGGAAAAAAAGATAGAGTGCAGAGATGTTGCGTTTCCATATTACCCTTCACAGTCGTACAGCCATTTTCTGTTTGCAATTGCAGGTGAATTGGGCGAGGGCAGTCTGCTTACCGGTATGGAGCTTGAACTGGATGTCGCATGGAAGAACCGTCTCGGATGATTGCAATGGAAATGCTCCTGTCGCTATAATGTATTTCACATTATCTGCGACAGGAGCATTTTGTGGTTTTGTATCTGTTAACTATTCTTTATTCTTCAGTCAGCCTTTTTTCGTTCTTGCTTATGTATATGCTGCATCTGGCAAAAAGAACAAATGCGCTTATGAACAGTATTGTATGAAGGGTGTTCTCAAAGAGTGTTTCGGCGGTGCCCAACATTGTTATGAGAGAGGCAAACTGCAATCCGAAAAGTATTCTTGCATTCATGTTGTTGCGGTTTATATCATTCAAAACTCCAGTATATAATCTTTCTCTCATCGTTCTGCTTTATAACAAGCCTTGCTTCGTCAATGTGTTCCCTGTTCCTCAATAGCCTTACACGGCCTATGGTGAGCATGTCGCCATCATCGCCAATTTCCTCCTTTATGCGCATGCTGTATCTGTTCTGGCTTATGGCTTTCTCGCGTTCCTGAAGAAAACTGCGAACGAAATCCTGGTCAATGTATGCACTCTTTATAATGTACTCTTCGACAAGATTGCTGTGATATTGTCTTCTATTCCTGAAGAGCGAACAGAAACAACCTAACCATTCCATACATTTTTCGGCAATATAATCGCCCAATCTCCTGCTTTTTTTCAAATACCTGCTTTTCATTGTAATTATTATTTCTCCATTTCTTTGTAAATTAATCTAATTGTATTAAGTTTGTCACGAATGCCTGTAGTAGCCTATTGTTGCTTTTTTGCTGCAGGCTGTGAAAATGCCATGGTTTGTTTGTGGTAGCCGTGTATGGCTACAAAAGTAGTGGCGAAAATGAGAATCGAGTTGTTGGATTGGCATAATTCCCTGAATCAGGAATTGGTCTTGAAAATAATTGTTTTTGTATAAATTGTCAAATTAATTATAATACTATGATTAGGAGAGGATTAAAAGGTAGGGTTTCTGAAATTTTCAAGTTTAAGGGAATTAATGTGAACCGTGCCAGTAAAATGTTGGGAATCCCGCAGCGCACATTGAACCGACAGGTGAATGAAGACGGAAACGTGGGTATGGAGGTCGTGTATGCCATCATTGATAATTTCCAGGATATATCGCCTTTGTGGCTTCTGTTGGGCGAAGGAGATATGCTTGCTGAAAAGAAAAACGATACAAAACCAGCTGGTATTCCCTATTATAATAACCTGCCTGTCGCTGCCGGCCAACGCGACAATATTGACCAGTTCGGGGAGAGACCGTCGGAGTATATCTCTATTCCGCCACAGGGTGCTGAGTTCTTTTTCCCCGTTTCGGGCAATTCTATGGAACCGGAAATCAATGATGGTGATATAGTCGGGGTAAAGAGGGTCGCGCGTTCCGAGGGTATTGTTCACGGTGCAGTGTATATGGTGGTTACTAATGATGCGCGTATGATAAAGCGTTGTTACCATGACAATAATGACCCGAACCTTATATGGTGCGTGTCGCCTAACTATCCTTCGTTCCCGATACATAAGAACGATGTGTGTGCCTTGTTCCGTGTTGTGAACAGGATTGAGACTTTATGATGATTCCGGAACCTGTCGGTACGGACCGCCATTGCCTTTAAAAGGGATATTGTTCCGCTGTTATTGAAAATAGTTTTTTATAAGACAGGTGTTATTTTTGCATTGTCGATAGTGATTATGATTCAAACTCATTATCGGCCTATTCTAATATGGATTCATTATTCCCCTTCGGGGATGGATAGAATTGTTTCTGGTGTTTGTTTCTGGCAGAGTGCAGTGATGCATTCTGCCTTTTTTAAATCAGTCATAACAGCCTTCTGCGCAAGAGCCTCAAGCGACATAAAGATAACAGATAACAGATAACAGATAACAGATAACAGAGAGCAAAGATTATGAGATTTCTCGCTTTGCTCAAAATGAACAGTTTAGCGGTCTGCTCTCTTGCACAGGTAATTCCAATAAACCTCCGGCACCGTTAAAAAACACAACTTAAACCTTTTTAATTTTGGGATAAAGCGGCAGGACTGTTTGACTGCTAGTTAGACGCTCGTTTTGACGAGTGGCTAACTGAAGGAGTCCCGCACCGCCCCAAAATCAAAAAGAAAGTTTAAGTGGCAATGCCTTTTTGACT
>JAFXHQ010000008.1 GCA_017536325.1 Bacteroidaceae bacterium | reverse complement strand
GGATACCGGCTAAAAGGTCTGTTACAGTACTCAATATGGCAGCAATGCGTGTTCCCTTGAAATACTCGCCCACGAACAATGCTACAGGAAGTGAGAAAGGAATACAGAAGATTAATGCAAGGAGCGTAGTCATCAGTGTACCTGTAATGAATGGCAGAGCTCCATACTGTTCTGCCCCTTCGGTATAGCTCCATTCCGAGGAGGTCAGGAACCTGAAGAATCCGAAGTGTTCAAAAGCCTCGTATGCGTCAGTGACGAGGGCATAAATTACACCCCCGCACACTATAGGCATTATCAATGCAGCTGCGAACAACAGGACTTTGTATAGTTTATCGTTCATGGTTTTATGTCATTATTGCAATACAGCCACTCCATCATAAGTAATGGTTTTCAGATTTTTCATGCTCAAATCCTTGGCTTTGGCCGGCAGCGGAGCATAATGCACCTCTGATGTAATGCTTTGTGCCTCATCCGAAAGGATATATTTCAGCAGGTCGAGTGTTGCCTTAGCCTGCTCCTTAGTGCGGTCGGAGTAGTTCTGTTCCTTGTAGATAATCATCCATGTAAAGGTTGAAATGGGATATGCGCCGGCGGCATCGGAATTGGTAATGGAACAGCGAGTATCAGCCGGAATATCGCCTGCTGCAGCGGCCGAGATTGTTGCCGATGACGGCAGAACAAATTCACCTCTCTGATTCTCAACGCTGGCATAAGGTATTTTTTGAGCAAATGCATACTCTGAACCTACATAACCGATTGTATTCTTTGTCTGTTTAATTACCCCTGCTACACCTGGGTTACCCTTTGCAGCCTGTCCCAGCGGAAAGTTCACGGATTTGCCAGCACCGTATTTCGAAGCCCACATCTGGCTCACTTTCGTGAGGTAGTCGGTGAATACGAATGTCGTGCCTGAGCCGTCTGAACGATATACTGGAATAATGCTTTCCGCCGGTAGTTTCACATCGGGATTGAGTGCTGCAAGACGTTCATCGTTCCACATCTTGATCTCGCCTGCAAAGATGTCTGCAATAATCTTGCCAGATAGTTTCAACTCTTTAACGCCGTCAAGGTTATAGGCAACAACCACAGCACCCATGCAAGTCGGAACATGTACTACAGGAGCCATTTCTGCCATCTCCTTATCGGTGAGGAATGCATCGCTGCCTGCAAAATCGACAATCTTATCACGAAGGTTACGCACGCCGCCGCCCGAACCTATACCGCCGTAAGCTACTTGGTCTCCGTTTACTTGTCCGAACTGCTCGAAAACCACATTGTAGAAAGGAAGCGGGAATGTAGCACCTGCACCGGACAATTCCTGAGCCTTGCGGCTACCGTTGTTCGTGTTGCCGCCACAAGCTGCCATTGCAAGTGCAATGGCCAATGTCATTACTGACGAAAGAATCTTTCTCATAATACTGTTTATTGAATGTTTATTCTATTATAGTCCGAAATAGCAGTTAACATATGCTGAGTAACCATTCTTGGCACCATCTGCTTTTGGCATATTCATTCTGAAGTTAGGGGCAATCTTTACATATTTGCCGAGTTTGAATTGTGCACCGATAATTGCTGCCGATTCATCTTTTTCGATGTTCCAGTCATCTTTAGAATTCAAGTCGTCATATCGTGCATAGATATCTGTAAGCTTTGATAATTTAGCCGAAGCAAATATTGAATAACCGTTCTGGTCGGCATTGTCACTATATGAAGCATTCCACATTTGGTTATATTCAGCTCCGATTGTAAACCTCTC
>JAFXHQ010000063.1 GCA_017536325.1 Bacteroidaceae bacterium | reverse complement strand
TAACAGAACAATCCCCGTTAGAGCATCTTTTCTAACGGGGATTGCCTTATCAGCTATTGCGCACCTCTTCAATCTCCTCGGGTGACATCGGCTTGTACTTGCCCAAGCGGCGTGCACCGCCCTCGAATACAAGATAATCCTCCTCGCCGCGCATACCGCCGAAGTTCTTCCAGGCATCGAGCTTGTCATAACAGATGAAGTCGGTGAACTGCTTCTCGGCACGCCATTTGTCGATGAGGTCCGGGATAAAGTAGATACCGGGCTCGACAGTGAACACAAAGCCGGGCTCAAGAGCCTTTGCAAGACGCAATGACTTCCAGCCGAAGAGAGGGCTCTTTGTGCGGCCGTCCTCGTAACCCACATTCACCTCGCCAAGGTTCTCCATGTCATGGACATCGAGACCCATCATGTGACCGAGGCCGTGAGGCATGAACATACAGGTGGCACCCTGAACGGTAGCCTCAACAGGGTCGCCCTTCATGAGACCGAGGTCAATCATGCCCTTTGCAATCTCTGTGAGCACGAGCTTATGAACCTCGCGGTACTCGATACCCGGGCGCAGATTGTTCACAGCGGTAAGGTGTGCACGGCGCAGGATGTTGCATACAGTGCGTTGCTGCTCGGTAAAGTGTGTACCCACAGGCATTGTCGTCGTGAGGTCACCGGCATAGTGCATGGCATTCTCGCAACCGCTGTCAAGCAACAGCATCTGTCCCTCCTTTAGAGGCGCAGTGCCGTATGCGTGGTTGTGCAGTGTCTGGCCGTTGATGGTAGCGATGATAGGGAACGAGAGGCCGAAGTTATGCTTCTGCGCCTCGGCCTGCACAACGGCAACAATCTCCGCCTCTGTTGTACCCGGACGTACGGCACGCATGGCAGCACAGTGCATATCTACAGAGACGTTCACTGCCTCCTCAATCTGTGCAATCTCCTCCTCACTCTTGTAGTTACGCTGTGCAATGACAGCCTTGATGAACTTGAGCGAAGCCTTTGCCTCCTGCTCGGCAGGGTTGATGCCCAGCAGCTCCTGCAACCACACCTGGTGCTCGCCACGGTAAGGAGGCAGGAAGTGTATTTCCTGGCCTTTCGCCTGCGCGTTGTTTATATATGAGGCGAACTCGGCAAACGGACGTGTCTCCTCAATGCCCACACGCTCGCTCTTCTCCTTTATGGTAGGCTGTACACCTGTCCATACGATAGAATCAATGGTAAGCTCATCACCAAAGATAATCTCCTTGTCGTTGTCAACATCAATCACTGCAGCGAGCCCCTCATAGTCCGATGCAAAATAGTACAGGAACGTAGAGTCCTGGCGGAAGTGATAAGCATTGTCGGCATAATTCATACCTGTGAAGTTGTTGCCCAAGAAAAGCAACAGTCCACTGCCCATTCTCTCTTTCAACGCCTTGCGGCGTGCGATATAAGTTTCTTTTGAAAACATAGCGGTTAGTATTTAGTTTGTTGTTATCTCTTTATTAAAGCACGCAACACGAACCACAAGTGCCTTGCTACAGTAGGCAGAAGGCCGTAATGCCTGCTCATTATTCTGAAGCGTTCTATCAGCGAAGCACGGTGATGTTTCAAAGATAACCCATTCTGCAGATAATCCACCACCACGGCATCGACTTTAACAAGTTTTGACGAACGCTTCATTACCTTTATACACCAATCGACATCGGCCGAGAAACGGTACTTGAGGTCGTACATCGGTACTATATCCCTCCTTGCATAAAAGGCCTGGTGGCATACCAGCATTCCATCCTTGAAGCTTCGCCATGTGAGCTTTTCCGGAGCTTTAAGACGACGCATACGTACAAAGTTGCGGGCCTCATCCACCTCGGCGGTCTCGCCATAAAGCACATGAGGCAGTTCATCTTCTCCCTCAATCGCATTGACAATTGTCTGCAAAGAATCGGGTGAATGGAAAGCATCTCCGGCATTCAGAAAGCATAGATAGTCGCCCGTTGCGAGAGCGATGCCTTTGTTCATCGCATCATATAGTCCGTTATCAGGCTCACTCACAATATGTGCGAACTCAATACCGCTTGCCTTAGCCTTGGCAACCGTGTCGTCCTTTGAACCTCCGTCAATGAGCAGATACTCAAAGTTCCTGTATGTTTGCGCCAGCACGCTCTGCAGTGTCGGTCCGATGACCGACGCTGCATTATAAGTGATGGTTATTATGGAAAACTTGGGTTGCATAATGCCTTTGGATTGTATTTATTCCTTCTTCTTCTCCATCTCTCTCTTGACGATGCGGTAGATGCCGAATCCTATGAGTCCTGCAATTACAAAACCTACGAGCACCGACATATAGAGCGACCATTTGTGACTCTCTATCATAAGTTCATCGACACACTTGAACTCTATCGTATGTTCACCTGCCGGTATCGGGAGTGCACGCAACACATAGTTCGCACGTATCGGAGTAACCTCCTTGCCATCGATATAAGCCTTCCAGGTCTTGTAATACACCTCGGAGAAGACTGCCATCTTTGGTGCCTCGCAGCTGCTATGGTAAACAATGTTGCCAGGGTTACGGTACTCGGTCAACTCAATTGTTCCTTCTGCACTGTTGTTGTACTGCTCGGGGTTATCGACGTCTTTTATCCACATCTTGTCTATGTAGGCTGTCACTTTGTCGACATTTTCAATTGCAGCAATCTCCTCTTTTGCGTTCCCTACCCACTCGATGTTGTCGACCAGCCAGCAGTTGCCGAATGCTCTATGGTTCTCCTGTACACCATCGGGGGTGATGAAGAAACGTGTATTGAGCATTGAAATCACATTCATGTTCAAATTGGCAAGATGTCTCTCTATGAGGTCCTGATACCTTGCAAGCTTTGCAGGGCTGTAGCCGCCGATAGATTTGTGCTTGTATGACGTGAATGCCTCGTTGAACGGGCCGTTGGGGTCAGTGAGGTTGAATACACGGTAGTGCTCGTCATCGCCAGCCATGGCCTTTATCTGCCTGTCGGCATCGGTCACTGCAATTGTTGTCGTCTCGGTCTTAGGCTGGAACATATCATCATTGAGATAACGTTTTGCCACATCCCACATATCTACTAGCATAAGCAGAGTAAGGGCAACTGCAAATATCTTCTTTGTAGTATCATTGTATTTGTACAACAGCATCACAAAGAGTGCCGCGGTTGACAATATGAACAGGAACGAACGAAAAGCATCTGCCGACAGCATTGACAAACGCTCTTCTATAAGTGCAGAATAGAGAGCCTGGTTCTGCGAGAAAGCCCCGTCTCCAGGCGCAGTGAAGTCGAACAACGCATCACCGAACAGGGCAAGACCCAGAGTTACTACGGCAGTTATCCCTAAAGAGACATATACGCCAATTCTTGCCTTTGCCAAGTCAGCCCTGTTGCCCGACGACACCATCTCTACAAACCTCTTGACAGCCAGAATACCCAATGTACACATAGTCAATGTGGTTATTACGAGTGCCATGGACGGTGCACGGAATTTGTTGTACAATGGCAGATTGTCAAAAAGGAAGTTGTTTATTTCGGGCAGGTTACGACCCCATGCCAACACAAGTGAGAATATTGTCGCTGCAAGGAGCCACCAACGCTCCGGTCCCTTGACTATAACAAGTCCAAGGATAAAGAGGAAACATACTATTGCACCCACATAGACAGCACCTTCGGTAAATGGCTGGTCACCCCAATATGTCGGAGCATTGGCAGAAAGCTGCTTGGCCTGCATTGTACTTACACGTTCAATCTCATTTGCAATTTCCTTTTCCTTACGTACATAGTTCTCTGCATCGGCCCTACTCACACCAGGATTATACTCCATGACAAGATTGACATATTCGTCTGTATATTGCTCTGAGAAGGCCTCCTTACAACTCTCATAGAATTCGCTTTTCTCTCCCACATCATGGTGAGAATCGGAACCATACAGATTGGGGACAAGTAGTGTCAGACTCTCCACCTTGCCGTAGCTCCAATCGAATGCGTAATCACTCTCAAGGCCCGATGTCTTCTCACCATCATTTGCACTCAGTTCAGAACCGCCTCGCATCGACTCCTTGGCATAATCACTTGTAGGCAACAGTATCCCCACAGACGGAGCTACCGCCAAGACGGCCACAACAGCCAACACACCTGTAGCCTTTGCATAATACCTGAGCCATTTCTCCTTACAGGCATAAATGAAATAGACAATCGCAAGAATAATTATCGCAAGCAACAGATAGTAGCTTACCTGTTGGTGGCTCCAATAGACATTGAGCCCGGCAAACAGAAGCGTTATCAGCGATCCTGCAAGCAGTTTCCGCCGGTAACAGAGTATGATACCACCTATTATCGGTGCCATGGTAGCCATAACAAGCCCCTTATTCATATGCCCGGCACCGATTATTATGAGGTTGTACGAACCCAGGGTATATACAATCGAGCCGGCTATGCTGAGCCACGGCTTACACCCGAACGACAGGAACATTATATAACAGCCTACAAATGTCACGAAAATGAATCCCACATGACGCTTTGAAGCACCGAAAGTACCCAATGTAAGCACATCTCCTACAGGCTCAAAGATATTTGTTGCCTGTGGCGAGAAGGTGTAGTTGCAAGGCATTCCCGAGAACATGGAATTTGACCAATAGCTGTACTTACCGGTTTTTTCGTGATAGTCGCGGGCATCCTTACCCCAACCCATAGAACCGATGGCATCGTCCTGCCTTATATCCTTTCCCTCCAGCACGGGGGAGAAATAGACCAACGTCAGCACAAGAAAAATCAGCACCGCCACACCATGCGGAACAAGACTTTTCCAATCAAAACCTTTGCTTTCCAATTTCTTTTCCATAAAACTATTTTTTGTTTTCTGTTATACTCTTTATGTATTCCTGCATACCTTTCCTGTAATTCTCAAGGCTGTATTTCGCCTTTACAAGAGAGTGTGCCTCCCAAGCTTTTCCGGCAACAATCTCTACCGGCAACGCAGCTACAGCCGACAAAGCATTGCAAAAACTGTCGTATGATGTATCGGCAACCTCAACACCCACACTGGAAAGGTCAAGCCCGGTGCCGCGGCTATACACCGGCAACAGAGCTCCATTTCCCAATACATTAAGCACCGAAACGGCACCTCCTTCCGAGATTGAAGGGTTCACCAATATGCCACATTCGTCAAGGACATTCCTGAACTCCTGTGATTCAATATCCACAAAACCATGGTAATGTATATTCCTGTGAGCTGATATAATTGGCGTGTAGTAGTCCCAAAAAGCCTTCTCCTGACGGCTACCGCCACATATATGCAGGTTATACGAAGGGTTTTGCACTGCAAAATCTATGGCAATATCGAGTCCCTTATGCACCATTCCCGAACTGCCGAACCACAAAAGATTGTTGCGGCAACGCGAGAAATCCTTCTCTGCAGCAGGTTCCGATACCGGAAAATAGAATGCCGATAACAGATTCACATTGTCGGCAGAACCGTCCTGCAGTTTATACTGCTCAAGCAGATAGCCATCTCCCAACAGTATTACGGCATCGCTCAGCTGCGACATATAATAGTTCATTCCGTTACCCGGCACATAATGGCACGACGGCAACATCCAACGTCCATGATTCAAGAAGAACTCTCTGCACCTCTCGGCTGTAACCCTGAAGTTGAAGAAAGTATGTGCACCCACAGAATAGAATATCCTTATTGGAGCGACACCCTCACGTGCAGTAAAGGATTCCCAGTATGAACGGCAGTTTATGCCTAGTACAACATCGTAACGGCTATAGTCGATCCCCTGTTTGCCACGCGAAGCACAATCGACACTGTAACCTAGGCTGTCGAACACTTCACCTATAGTACGGCACTCCGTGAGATTAGAGTGATAAAGAGGCAATTTCCCACTTTTGAAAGCCTCGGGCAGATAACATATGAGAACCTTGCGGTCACGTTTTCTCCCGAATACATCACGCCTTATTTTCTCCGATGAGAATATCCGTTCCACGAAGCGTACAATCTTTGCCCCCGCTACCCTCTTGGCTATGGGCCACAAACGCATTATTTCAGATCTTGTAAATTTCATCACTGCGGCGGATTATAGTTTACGATATACATTGCAAGTCTGTTCAACCATACGTTCAAGAGAGAATTCCCTGCTGCGTTCCAATCCCTTTGCACGCAACTCATCACGCAAAGTCTGGCTTACAAGGATTTCCTTCAACGAATCGTGCATAGAAAGAGCATCGTTAGGATTAAAGAAGAGTGCAGCCTCATCGGCAACCTCGGGAAAACTGCTGGCATTGCTCAGACAAACAGGACACCCGTTGGCAAAAGCCTCGAGGATAGGCAATCCGAATCCCTCGTAATGCGATGGGAACACAAAACATATGGCATGGCGGTAAAGCGAAGCCATTTCGGCGTCATTGGCCGAGATATGTACCAGACGGTCTGCAATATTCCATTTCCTGAACAGCTTTATCTCCGAAGAAGAGAAAGGAGCACCTGTACATACAATCTTCAGTTTGGGGTCTAGGTTGAATATGGGACGTATCGCCGAGAGCCAAGGAAAGAAGTTCTTGTATCCTTTCCGCGCACCGACATATAACACATAACGGTCGAACAAGCGGGTAGCCGCAGCCTCTACAGGCCTATAACCGTGGTGTACTACCGATATTTTTGCCGAGTCTGTACCCAACAGTTCCACGATATCACGTTTGGTATTCTCGCTTACAGCTATTATGTGGTCGGCCTCCGCTATGAGCCTTTTCTTGTGAGGTATTGTGCGGTCATATATAAGCACATCCTGCGGATAACGTTCAAACGTCATGTCGTGTACAGTGAGCACAAACGGCTTTTGGCGTTTCTTCACTGTCTTGAGGAAATAGGGGTCGAAATATGTAGGATGAAATATGTCGTAATCATCGAACTTTATTGCCTTGTACGCAATATGCTTGTTGACAAGCTTATAGATGAAACGCCGTACTCTGTAGTTGTTCGGGAAAGTCCTCTTCTCATATTTGTGGCCATACGTCTCGGTAACATAGTGGTTCTCACAATATCGCATAGGGATATCCGACACGAACTCACCCGCCGGCAGGTTATACATCAGGTCGGCAAAGTAACGTGTTACTCCGCCGAAACGCTGAAAGGTAAACATCTGGTTGTCGTACAGGATCTTTTTCATATCTCAACAAACTTTTTTACGTTTGAACAGGAAATCAATTATTTCACGCAATTCCTTACTGCGCATCACATATGCAACAGCAAGATAAATGACAGCCGTCAGCAAAATGCGCACAGCAAGCAGTAGCGGCAGATTCACAATAGAACCTGTAGAAATGCGTACAACAACAACCGTTGCCAGGGCAAGCACTGCATAGGGCAGTACTCCTCCGATGCAATCCGACAGCTTTATGGGCAATTCCTTGTTTGCAAAACCATACCACACAAAAAGCCACAAGGTATTGAACACGCAGTATGCCACCAGCATAAACCTTATGCCTTGTGAATGTACCGACAGCAAGATACTGAGCGTTAGCAATCCTTGCACAATGGTACACCACATGAAAGCGCGTGTCCTGCTACGGCTTACCAGCAAGTTTGTAAACATTGACTGCAATGGCATGAATGCGCCCCACACAGCCAACAGCTGCAACATCGAGGCACTCTCGAGCCATTCGTCGGAGACCACTACAGCTATAAGCGGTTTTGCGACTAGTGCAAGACAGAACATCAACGGAAAAGAGACAAATGCCGTAAAACGGAGCATCTTGCAGAAAAGACGTTTCTGCCGTTCACTGTCATCGGCCACCTTTGCCAATGCAGGTTGCGCAACAGCATTTACCATTCCGTTTGCAATCTCACTGCCCATATTGAACCATTCTGCCGATTTTGTATAATTCCCCACCTCTGCCCTGCTATAATATTTGCCAAGGATGAACGATAATATATTCCAGTTGAAACGTTGGAATATGTTTGTAATCAGCAGCCTGTAGCTGAAAGCAAACAAATACTTCAACGGGGCGAAATTCACCTTGAATCCCGGACGCCATGGGGTAAAATACCAGCACACGGTAGTGCGTACAAGCATATATACTATACTCTGCGTGGCTATACCCCAATAGGAATACCCTTCAAGTGCCATCACAACACTGACAATTCCCGAGACAAGTATTGCGAGGATGAACGAGATTGACCTCTGCTTCACCTTCAGTTCACGGAAGAGATATGCCGACGGTGCAATGCCGAAAGCAGCCACTACTATACTCAGGAAGTTGTATCTCGAGAGTTCCACCAATACAGGCTGATTGAAGAACGAAGCTATTGACGGTGCGCACACATAAAGGCAAGCATACATCAATAGCGATACAAGTATATTGAACCAGAAAACCGCATTATAATCATCGTGCGTAACCTCCTTGCGGTTGGCGATCGCAGCGATAAAGCCACTGTCCTGCAAGGAGGTCGCAATGGCTGTAAATATGGCAAGCATACCTATCGGACCATAATCCTCGGGGCCGAGTATGCGTGCAAGGAACACGCTGAAAAGGATGCTAAGGAACAGGCACAGCATGTTGCTCATGCCGCCCCAGAACAGTCCCTTTGCAACCTTATGTTTCAGATTGTGTTCTACACTGTCTATTGCCATAGCTGCCGGTTATATGGTTCAGGAAGCAGTCGCAATCACTTTATCTCGCTACCAGGCTTCGCTTGCGGAGTCACTGTAAGCAACGAAAGCTTGCCTTCGTTGTCCTCGGCACTCAGAATCATACCCTCACTTACTATGCCGCGCATAGTGCGTGGAGGCAGATTTGCAATGAAGCAGACCTGCTTACCCACCAGTTCTTCGGGATTGAAGTGCTTTGCAATTCCCGAAAGGATAGTACGTGTCTCAAGGCCATCGTCAATCTTGAATTGCAAGAGTTTGTCGGCCTTCGGCACCTTGGTACACTCCAGCACTGTACCAACGCGCATATCAAGTTTCATAAAATCGTCGAAAGTACATTCGGGGCGTATCGGGTTTGCCTTGTAGTTGGCCGCCTCGTTCTCCTTCTTTATGCGCTCCAAGCGGTCGAGCTGTGCCTGGATTGTCTCATCCTCTATCTTCTCGAACAGCAGGCCTACCTCGCCGAGCTCGTGTCCTTCGGCAAGCAGTGTCGTACTGCCAAGGCTTGTCCATTCGAAAGCATCGAGATTCAGCATCTCGCGCAGTCTCTTGCTACTGAACGGCAGGAACGGTTCAAAGACAATCGAAAGGTTTGCCACAAGCTGCAGGGAGATATTGAGGATTGTTGCCACGCGGCCCATATCCGTCTTCGCAAGTTTCCACGGCTCGGTCTCGGCAAGGTAACGGTTACCGATACGTGCAAGCTCCATAGCCTCTTTCTGTGCATCACGGAATTTGTACTGGTCGAGCAGATGCTCAACCTTACCCTTTACATCCACAAACTCGGCAATGATAGCCTTGTCGTAGTCAGTGAGTTCACCGCAAGCAGGTACCTTGCCATCGAAATATTTCTTTGTAAGCACCAGCGCACGGTTCACGAAGTTGCCATATACGGCAACAAGCTCATTGTTGTTACGTGCCTGGAAATCCTTCCAGGTGAAGTTGTTGTCCTTAGTCTCGGGCGCATTTGCGGTTAGCACATAGCGAAGCACATCCTGCTTGCCGGGGAAATCGACGAGGTACTCGTTGAGCCATACAGCCCAGTTACGCGATGTCGATATCTTGTCGTCCTCGAGGTTGAGGAACTCGTTGCTGGGAACATTATCGGGCATCACATACTTGCCGTGAGCCTTCATCATTACAGGGAAGATAATACAGTGGAACACGATGTTGTCCTTGCCTATGAAATGCACAAGGCGTGTATCCTCGCTCTGCCACCACAGTTCCCAAGAACCGTGCTTTTCGGGTTCCTTATCGCACAGCTCCTTTGTGTTCGAGATATATCCGATAGGGGCATCGAACCACACATAGAGAACCTTGCCTTCGGCACCCTCAATGGGTACGGGAATACCCCAATCAAGGTCGCGTGTCATGGCACGTGGCTGCAGATCCATGTCGAGCCAGCTCTTGCACTGGCCATAGACATTCGGACGCCACTCTTTGTGGTTCTCCAGAATCCACTCCTTCAGCCACTGCTGGTAGTCATTGAGCGGCAGGTACCAGTTCTTTGTTTCCTTCAGTATCGGAGCCTCGCCGGTCTCCTTTGAACGAGGGTTGATAAGCTCTGTCGGTTCAAGCGCGCGGCCACATCCCTCCTCGCACTGGTTGCCATAAGCCTGTTTGTGACAGTAAGGGCACTCGCCCACAACATCACGGTCTGTAAGGAACTTTTCATTCTTTACATCATAGAACTGCATCGAAGTCTGCTCTACAAGCTTGCCGTCATCATATAGCTTGCGGAAGAATTCCGAAGCGAACTTGTGATGTGTTTCAGATGTTGTACGGCTATATATATCGAACGAGATGCCAAAGCCCTCAAAACTATCCTTGATGATGTTATGATAGCGGTCAACCACATCCTGCGGAGTAATTCCTTCCTTACGGGCACGCTGTGTAACAGGCACACCATGCTCGTCACTGCCTCCGATGAAGAGGACATCCTCGCCCTTAAGACGCAGGTAACGCACATAGATGTCGGCCGGAACATACACTCCGGCAAGGTGACCGATATGAACAGGGCCGTTTGCGTATGGCAAGGCCGATGTCACAAGTGTTCTTTTGAATTTCTTTTCCATTTGTTCTGTATTTTTGATTTTATATTCTTTGTTCCTGCAAATTTCCGCTCATTATTGCAATCTACAAAAGTAACTAATTTATTTCAAATAACAGGCATGCGCGTGAGATAATCAACACCACACATGGATTTGTTGCTGATTTCTGACAAAAAGAGTATCTTCGCACCGGCATGAAGAATATAAAAGAGAGAATATTGAACTACTACCCTGTAGGCAACGAAGCCCTGCAGGCAATGCTTGAATGCATGACACCTACACATTGCCCCAAAGGCACTATGCTGGTACGTTCCGGAACAACAGACAGGAATATCTACTTCATTGAGGAGGGTGTAACACGTTCTATCTTTCACCATGACGGCATAGACACCACCACGTGGTTCAGCATCGAGGGGGACACCACATTCGGCATGCACTCACTCTACCATAGCACCCCGGCGGTCGAGAGCGTTGAGGCTCTGACCGATTGCCTCATATACACAATGCCTATTGAGAAGCTGAATGCCCTATATGAGAAATATATCGACATCGCCAATTGGGGAAGGGTAATTCATCAGGAGTGCAACATTCTGTTGAGCCACCTCTTTGTAGAAAGGTTGCAGTTGCCTCCCAAGGAGCGGTATATAAAATTCCTCGAGCACTACCCCGGACTGTTGAACAGGGTAAAGCTGAAATATGTTGCCGAGTTCCTTGGAATCAGCATATACACACTTAGCAGAATAAGGAGCGAAAAATGATTTTTTGCCTAAAAGCAAAGAAAAGCACATGCAGTGTTCCTATCTTTGTTGCAAAGGACACAAGAAAACATACAAACAATGCAGAAAGACACATTTTCATCGGCAAATTTTGCCGATACAAAACCGCATTACGAACTCCTTGACGGGCTGCGTGGCGTAGCTGCGATACTGGTACTTTTCTACCACATATTCGAAGGATTCTCTTTTGCCGAACTGCAGAACAAGGCTGGAGATGGTATTATCACAACTCTTAACCACGGGCACATTGCAGTCGATTTCTTCTTTATCCTCTCGGGCTTCGTAATAAGCTATGCATACGATGACCGCTGGAAGAAAATGAGCACATGGCAATTCTTCAAACGTCGCCTCATACGCCTGCACCCAATGCTCATAATGGGTGCCGTTATCGGATTCCTGGCATTCGCTTTCGTAGGCTTCGAACGTTGGAACGTAAACGAAGAAGCAACAGCTACGGGATGGGTAATGATTGCCATGATGCTGACAATGTTCATGATACCTGCAGTTCCGGGTATTCCGTACGAGGTGCGTGGAAATGGCGAGATGTTTCCTCTGAATGGTCCTACCTGGTCGCTTTTCTTTGAATACATAGGCAACATCCTTTACGCACTCTTCATGCGCCGCATATCAACTAAACTCCTCACCGTTTTCACCGTACTGTTAGGCATTGCCCACGCATGGTTCTTCATCGGCAACATTTCGGGATATGACATGATTGGCGTAGGCTGGACCATTGACGAAGTAAACTTCTGGGGCGGCCTTGTACGCATGCTCTTCCCTTTCAGCATGGGAATGCTGCTTGCACGTACCTTTAAGCCACGCAAGATAAAAGGAGCATTCTGGATATGCAGCATCACCCTGACAGTGCTCTTCTCTGTTCCATACATCGCTTCAACAGGCAGCATAAGCCTCAACAGCCTCTATGAGTTCGTGTGTATTGCCCTCCTGTTCCCGGTTATCGTATGGATTGGAGCATGCGGCAGTGCTGGAAGCGGTATTACCTCCAAAGCGAACCGCATATTGGGCGACATCTCCTACCCGCTATACATAGTCCACTACCCCATCATGTACGTCTTCTATGCCTGGCTTATCGAGAAGAAATACTACACATTGGGAGATTGTTGGGAAACAGCGTTGCTTGTTGTCATATCAAGCATACTGCTCGCATTCCTCTGCCTGAAGTTCTATGATGAGCCCGTACGTCGATGGCTCGGCAAGAAGTTCATAAAGAGATGATCCGGGCAAACCACAGACTACAATGCAGGCATTCACGGGTGCCTGCATTGTTATTTATAATTAAATTAATCTTTTATAGTGAAATTTTCCTTATCTTCGCACCAAAATAGATAAGACCATGAAAATAGCACTTATAGGATACGGCAAGATGGGCAAAACCATTGAGAAGATTGCCATTGAGAGAGGACATGAGATTGTTTCAATAATCGACATCGACAACCGAGACGACTTTAACGGCGAAGCGTTCAAAAGTGCCGATGTAGCAATAGAGTTTACAGCACCGGCTGTAGCGTACGACAACTGCATAAAGGCTATGGAGGCAGGTGTCAAGGTTGTCAGCGGAAGCACCGGCTGGTTCCACCAGCACGAGGCAGAGATGCGTGAGAAGTGCGAAAAAGAGGGCAAGACACTCTTCTGGAGCAGCAACTTCAGCCTTGGTGTAGCAATATTTTCAGCGGTAAACAAGTACCTTGCACGCATCATGGACCGTTTTCCCGGCTATAGCATATCAATGGAGGAGACCCACCATATTCACAAGCTCGATGCCCCAAGCGGAACAGCAATAACACTTGCCGAAGGCATACTTGCCAATATCGGCCATAAGGACAAATGGGTGATGGGCGACCTGACAACCCCCGACGGCACAGTGATAAAAGGTACACAGCCAAAGGAAAACGAGCTTAGGATTGATGCCGTGCGCCGCGGAGAGGTCCCCGGCATACACAGCATAACATACGACTCGCCTGCCGACACCATAACAATCACCCACGATGCACACAACCGCAGCGGCTTTGCATTGGGTGCAGTGCTTGCAGCCGAGTTCACAGCAGAACACAGTGGCATGTTAGGCATGAAAGACCTGTTCAACTTTTGACAAACAACAAAACCTTTACCGACACAATGGCTACAGAAGAAAAGGAGAAAAAGAGCATCTTCAACATTGAATTCAAGCTCTTCAACAAGATCATAACAGTAAACCCCACGCGCAAGGATATGATAAAGATGAGTATCATACTTGTGCTTTATATCCTCTTCCTCATTTGGGTAAAGAGCTGGCTGGGTATTATCGTTATACCATTTATTGTAGATAACTATACCACACATATCGTAAAATGGAAATGGTGGAAGAAATCCCAGAACAAGACCCTCCGCAAGGTCATGAGTTGGGTCGATGCAATCGTTTTTGCTTTGGTTGCAGTCTATTTCGTACACTTATACTTCTTCCAGAACTATGTCATTCCCACATCCTCGCTCGAGAAGACACTGCTGGTGGGCGACTACCTGTTCGTGAGCAAGATAAACTATGGTCCACGCAAGCCTATAACACCGCTCAGCATGCCGCTTACACAGCACACCATGCCGGTACTCGGTTGCAAGAGCTACATCGATGCAATACAATGGGACTACGAGCGTGTTGCAGGATTCGAGGATATTGAGATAAACGACATTGTAGTATTCAACTACCCTGCCGGAGACATTGCCACCACAAACCCGGCAATCACCGATTTCCACGCAATGTGTTACGGGATAGGAAAGGAACTTAACAGCGGAACATACGACATAGATACTGCCGGCGACGACATACGAAAGGTTAGGGCTATATACAAGAAGCACTACGAAGACGGATACAAATACATAGAATCGCACCCTCAAGAGTTCGGCGATATTGTTGACCGCCCGGTTGACCGTAGGGAGAACTATGTAAAACGTTGTGTAGGCTTGCCCGGCAACACTCTTGAGATAAGAGACAAGGTAATATACATCGACGGCAATCCACAGGCACAGCCCAGGAATTCACAGTTCAACTACTATGTAGAACTGACACAGAAGATACCTGACAATATACTCAAAGAGCGTGGCATAAGTTTCGACGATGCCCAGATGCTATACTCTACCGGACAGATTCCGCTCACCCGCGAAAACTACGAATGGTTCAAGAAGAACACAAAGCTCTGCACGAGCATAGAACAGGTGAACATGGAGATGACCGACGGCATATACCCGCTCAACGGCAACTACGGCTGGACTGCCGACAACTACGGTCCGGTATGGATACCGAAGAAAGGCGAGACCGTAAAGCTCACGCTTGAGAACCTTGCAATATATGAACGTCCCATAGCCGTATATGAGGGCAACAGCATCAAGATAGACAACAACGGCAAGATATTCATCAACGGCAAGGAGGCCGACAGCTACACCTTCAAGATGGACTACTATTGGATGATGGGCGACAACCGTCACAACAGCGCCGACTCGCGTTACTGGGGTTTTGTACCCGAGGACCACATAGTAGGCAAGGCTCTCTTCATATGGCTCTCGCTTGATAAGGACTATGGGCTGTTCGACGGCAAGATACGTTGGGGACGAATGTTCCGCGGAGTTAACAGTTTCGACTGATGGAGATAATCACACATCCATTATATCTGGCACCTGTTCCGCTGTATGCAAAACTGTACAGCGGAACAGTTCTTGTTGTTGACGGCAGCGCACCCTTCACCAAGCAGACATACCGTAGCCGCACCACTATAGCCACTGAGAACGGCACGCTCAGTCTCAATATACCCATCATACACGATGGCGGAAGGGTTGCCATGTGCGATGTACGCATAAGCGAACACGGCAACTGGCGGCACCAGCACTGGAATGCCCTTGTAAGCGCATACCGCAACAGCCCATTCTTCGACTACTATGCCGATGACTTCGCACATTTCTATGAGGAGCGTGACGGATTTCTAATGGACTTCAACCTGCGCATGCATAGAACAGTATGCGAACTGTTAGGGCTCGACAGAGAGGTAAAGATAATCACAGAAAACAATATAATACCTGCGACAGCAACCGATCTGCGCCGTATAGCCGAGCCCAAAGCCCTTGGGACAATAGAAGGCTACACCCCTAAGCCCTACTACCAGGTCTTTGCACAGAGAAATGGTTTTATCCCGAACTTGAGCATCGCCGACTTACTCTTCAATATGGGCCCCGAGGGGCTGTTGGTACTGAAAGGGTCAATTTAAAATGCCGAAACAGCACGGATACGATGCTTGTAGCTGTCGTCATTCTTTTCGTGACAACCAGTATTTCCATTATTCATTCTAAATTAGCTACTCAAAGTTTACAACTTTTTTGCTATTGTCCTAATATTCAATAAATTAAATTGAGCGCAAATTAAATTTCTTATATCAAACTCACGTTATTACTAAAAAGACAAATATTGTATATAGCGGTTACACAACACCCTGCTCCGCATCCGTAACAGATGCCCACTGTTACAGATAAAAGATGTACAAGGAATCATTAAATAAACAGCAAGACCGCCTGAATTCAGGCGGTCTTGCTGTTTATAGTTTAGCTAACTAACATATCCGGCCGCATGCACACATAAAATCGGCATACAGGGAATAATCATCGGACCAATTGAATTTTTCACACAGCGATGCTAAAATCTCATTTCTCTGTAATTCGGGAATCTCTGTCATAGCCAACATTTCTGCACAATATTTCAAGCACTCCTTTGACCTATCATTGTTTCTGATATCTACGGTTGCTTCATCAATATCCTTGTTAATATAAGATATGCTTAAATCAGGCTTTTCACAGCCTAAAACCTTGCATAGGCCAATCAAATACGCGGTTTGTGCACCGTTAACATGCCCAGCCTGCCATGCCACATACAAGCAAACATCCATTATATAACTATTTGTTGTACTATAATCAAAGAAATCAGCAATAACACCATTAGCGAGAGCAGCACTCTCGTTAACCGCAATATTTTCTGCTTTTACCGAATTGAAACCAATCTTAAACTGCTCTATCGAGAATATCTCAACGCCCTTTGTTGCACCTTCAGCAAATGTTGTTAATATAGCTTTTCTGATTTCTCTACCACTAAAACCATCACTTATATCAGCCAAAACATCCAACTCTTCATCTGTTAAAGAACGACTCATTGGAAGTTTTTTAGGAATCATAATATTAATGAGCTTTTTACGGGTATCATGATCTGGTATAACAAACTCAATAAAAGCCAATATTCGAGATTTGAATGCCTTATCAAAATCTGTAACCAAATTTGTAGCAAATATTATAATGCCATTAAAACTTTCCAATAGTTGGAACATCTCGTTAGACATTCTGTTATAATGCTTGTCTGAACCGGTCTCTGCGCTATTAACTCGCTTGCTAAGGAATGAATCGGCCTCATCGAAGAACAATACAGCATCCTGTTCTATAGCGTCTGCAAATATACGCTGTAGATTCTTAGGGCCTTCACCAACCCATTTTGATTCAATAGAAGCATAACTGGCAATCAATATATTCTTGCCAAGCCTTGATGCTATCGCATGAGCGCACATTGTCTTGCCAGTACCGGGTGCTCCATAAAAACATAAGATAGTTTTTGTGTATGGATCAACCTCAGAATACCCCCATTCATTAAAAATCTTATCATGCTGCTCTACGAGAGATATTGCACGATCTATCTGAAACTTAGTTTCTTTGCTAAGAATAACTTTATCAAGAGTATATATCGGCTTGGTTGCCTTATATGAGCGCGCCTCGTCATCGTCGTCATCGGACTTATTATTGCTCTTGGATACATCATTAGACCTTGTTACGCTATTATCTATAGGAAGGAAGACCAACATAATCCGATCAATGTCCTTGAAAAGACTTGAATACATCCCAATGCAGTTAAACTTGAAAATAGCAAAGATACTTTCGTCCAACTCTATTTCTCCTTTTAGGACACAAAATATCTTTGACGTTATCTGCTCATAATGGTCATATTCCGACATATCGGGATTAACAACTATCTCAATACCGCAACAATTGCCACTTTTTATAGACAGTTTGGATTTATGAGCACACTCAGTTACAGCCGCCAACATATTATCACAGGCCTCACGAGCAACTGCATTATCATTACATTTTATGCTTATATTCATAACCTAAGCTAATGCTATTTTGTCACCTTTCTTAACGCTTATCTTCGAACCGGACACTTTAATATTTCCAACCTTCTTGTTTTCTGCATTCAAAGCTTCCAATGTCACGACCGTACAATTGCTTTCTTTAATAAAATCCTTAACAATAACACAAAATACGTTATTTGATTTTATTTCAGAACGGTGTTCAAGTGCTTTCTTGATAGATTCTATCGTTACATTTATAAGTTCTATTGTTATATCAATTAATAACTTTACTGTAAATGCAGCGACTACAAGTGCCCCTATGCCTAAAATCACTTTAAATAGTTCTTCCATATAAAACGATTTTTAGATTTTAATCTTGAGTATGCCGCTATCGTTAATTGACGCATTAATCTTTTCATCAAAACCTTTGGCACAATGAATCGTCATGCTCATCTCCTGATTTAAATCATTTAAACCAACAACTACCAGTGTGTTTTCCTTATCAATATCAGTCACACCCTTTACCATATCCATTACCTCTGGACGATAATCAGCAAGGGCACTAAAACGGAAAACGTACATCTCTGTAGCACCTTTCTTTATACACTCTTTAGCATCCGTACCCAACAGATAATCCATTGTATATACACGATGATGAACAATTCTTGCTGTTTTAGACTCCTTAATCACAGCCTTGTATTTAACGAATACTACAAAAAATACAACAGCAAAGAAACATGCTACAAAAATTAAACCAAGCACAGCAGACAACACCATAAGCCCTATAAGGCCTAAAAGCAGTATTAGTAAACCTTTTTTCTTCATATCAAGCAATTTTAATCTTTAATACATCTTTGCCTGCAAATTTTTCATTTGCATTATTCGAAAGACCTCTTTCCGATTTAATCATCTGAATCTTTTGTGCCTCACTATCGTTATTTGCAACATTGATAACGCTGGTATTCATCTCCTTTAATTGTGAATATGTAATCTCTGTATAATTGCCTTTATCCTGATTTATTCTAATAAAATCAGCTATAGCAGAACCTTTAATTACATTAACTTCGGTACTGCCGGCGTCCAACAATTCTTTCAAACCATCATCAATCCAAGAAAGGATATCGGCCGCCAACTCAATTACTGCACCAACTGCAAGAATTGCTGTTGCAATGAGTGCGCCAACTAAACCAACTATTAACTCAAAAACAGAATCTAGAAAATTTCCTACAATCTTAAACAATCCCATAACTAGAATATTTTAATGATGATGTCAAAATGTAGTCCAAAAATGGAAAAAGGTTCTATATAGAAAACTAGTACAACAGCAAATGAATACAATTCAGAATCCACTATTGGATTCCTATATTTCAGATTGCAAACTTCCCATATTTGCAACTACAGAATAACTGTTAAATTTATTCTTATTGAATATGTTGCTTTGTTTAAAAAGATACAAGAGACCCATAGACAGGTCTCTTGTATCTTTCTTAATCAATCTTTCAGCTTAGCCTTGATGAACTCACGGTTCAAACGAGCGATATTGCTGATTGAAACACACTTAGGGCACTCTGCCTCGCAGGCACGGGTGTTGGTACAGTTACCGAAACCAAGTTCGTCCATCTTTGCAACCATTGCCTTAACGCGTTTCTTGGCCTCAACCTTACCCTGTGGGAGAAGTGCGAACTGGCTCACCTTAGCCGATACGAAAAGCATTGCAGAACCATTCTTACAAGCAGCTACACAAGCACCGCAACCGATACAAGCCGCAGCATCCATAGCTTCCTCGGCAACATCCTTGCCAATAGGAATTGCATTGGCATCTGGCATACCGCCAGTATTGATAGAAACGTAACCGCCGGCCTGCTGTATCTTGTCGAACGCTGTACGGTCAACCATAAGGTCGCGGATTACAGGGAAGCCTGCCGAACGCCAT
>JAFXHQ010000062.1 GCA_017536325.1 Bacteroidaceae bacterium | reverse complement strand
CTACTGTTATCATCTTCGTTCCATTTCAAATTTTGCGAGAATTTGTCAGTTGAAGATAATTTCAATAACACCTCTAAAAAATATGTCTGTTCATAGGAGCTCCTATGAACAGCACAAAAATAATTAAAAGGTTTCTACAAAGCAAGAACTGCTTAACAAATTTTTATAGTTAATATTGTGGTTGGTGCCGGATATAATGAGTGGGTATTAACTGGCTATGATTACCATATTTTCAAGAAACAAATAGTGTACATCCTTCTTTCCACTCTCCGCGTGTGAAGTCGGGGATTTCAACCGGTGTGCCGCCATTGCTTGCCGAGATGTCGGTGAGCTCCACAAGGCAGCTCCACAAAGCAGCATCATATACATTCATGTCGAGCGGAAGTCCGTTCCGCAAGCAGTATATAAGACGGCAATCCATTGCATAGTCTATCCAACGGCGCCCGCACAGTTCCTCACCACGTTGCTTGTACTTTTTCACGAAGGGGTGGCGGTACTGTTCCATGAGACTTGCGCACTCTTCTCCCATTGCTGCATCGTCACAGTCGGGGGCGAATGCAAATGATGGAACAGGGTATTTCTGTGCAAAACCTTCTGTTCCGCTTACAAGAAACGAACGGCTGTAGGGACGTGGCAATGTCATGCAATGCTGTACAAGAATAGTATGCCCTTTTTCGGTAGTTATTATTGAGCTGTTCATCGTTCCGCTGAGGCTCTCGGCATCGCTACCCTCGATACGTTTTGACGATACAGAGACAATGCTTTTCATCCTGTCGCCACGGTGAATGTTCATGGCAAGTGCAATGGGGCCGAGCCCATGCGTGGGGTAGGGGTTGCCGTTGTGGCAGTTCATGAATTCCACTTGCCAGTTGCTCCATCTGCGTCCGCCGTCGTCATTTGTTGAAATGCGTTCGCGCAGGTCGTGCAGGTATGAGCCCTCTGCGTGGATAATCTCGCCAAGCATGCCATGCTGTGCCATGTTGAGGACGCATAGCTCGAACTCGTCGTAGCAGCAGTTCTCAAGCATTATGCAGTGACGTTGTGTCTCTTCGGCTGTGTCAACAAGCCGCCAGCAATCGGCAACGGTAGTTGCTGCCGGCACCTCTGTCGCAACATGCTTGCCTTGCTGCATTGCATATACTGCAATATCGGCATGGCTTGCCCAGTCGGTGCATATATATACGAGGTCAATATCCGGCATCTCACATAGTTGCTTCCAACCGCTCTCGCCTGTGAGTGTGGCTGGGGATTTCTTGCTGTTTCCTTCGACAATTGCAACAGCTTCTGTTATGTTCTCTTCTACAAGGTCGCACAATGCTACAACTTCGCATCCTTCGATGTGCATCATGCGGTGTACGGCACGTTTGGCACGCACGCCCAGGCCTACAAAGCCTATACGTACGCATTCAATGGGTTCGCACTGCAGTTGCAGTACGCTCTTTCTGCCTTCTATGTTGCTTTTGTTGACCATTCTGGAATCTTTGATTACAAAATAACAAAAAATGTATCTCCTATCAAAGCTTTTAATGTGAATTAATGCAAAGTATAAGATGAAAGCTTGTGCAAGCGAGCGAAAGCCAAGTTTACTTGAGCTTTTACAGCGAGTGCAGCCAAGGTTCAAGCCCACGCAGTGGGGTTAAAGATGAAAGTTGCTCTTGCAACTTCGACTGCACTGGCTGCAATTAGTCGCAGGTCGCACTCCCTCCCCTCCGCCATTGCGTGACAGGGTCCTTTGACACTCCTTTGGAAAGCTAAAGCTTTCGTTGTCGCAAGCAGTGCTGTGGCTTCGCACTACCCCCTCAGGCAGGGGAGGAGTTAAAGTCACGCCCTGCGGGTTGCGATTAGACGGTGTTGTCAAAGATGCTAAAGAACTTAAGGACTTTGCAAAGCTGCAAGGTGATTTCTACAGTCTCTTCAGAATCTCCTTCGCCTCTTCATTCCCTGCATTGGCGGCTTCACGGTAGAGGTCCTTTGCCAGGCTTTTGTCACGGCTTACACCTTTGCCCTCATAGTAATAGTCGGCCATCTGTTTTGTTCCTCTGTGGTCGCCTTCCATCGATAGTTGCTTGGCATATTTGTATGCTTCCTTGTAGTTGCCGGCATTATGCTCGTACTCCATTATGTAAATCATTGCCGCATTGTGCTTGTTATCGGCCGCACTCTTAATGTAGCCGATACCATCCTTCGATTGTGCAATGAGGAGGACTCCGTACTCAAACATTGCATTATTCTCTTTAAGTGATGCTGCCTTTGCAAGCAACTCTTCGGCCTTTCCCGGATCTTTTTCAACAACCTTCCCTTCATTGTACCTGTGGGACATTTCAAGCAAGGCCCTCGGCTCGTTGTTGTCGGCTGCTTTGGCATACCAGTCATGTGCTGCCTTGCTGTTGCCGCCGTCGTGTGTATCAATCATAGCTGCGAGTTCGTACATGGCAGGTGCATAGCCCGACATGGCTGCTTTAGTGTAGAACTCGATTGCCATCTTGCTGTTCATCTTCATCCCTTTGCCGTCGCGGTAGCACATTCCTACATAGTACATTGCCGGCGGGTATTTATACTGTATGAGTTCGGCAAAAATTGTTATTGCATCCTTGTAACGTCTTTGGTTGAAGTATATTACGCCTTTCTCATGCTCTCTTGCACAAGCTGCTTCGGTATCCGGGTCCATTGGCTCCGGGCTCTCGTCGGACTTGTCGTTATCTACGGTATTTGCGTTGTCGGCCTTCTCTCTTTTCACTTCTTCGGAGTGTGTTCTTGTAACTGTGATGTTGTCGTTGCTGTAGAGACTTCTGCCGTCGCGCCCGGCAACAGTAACATAGATGTTGTGGCAGTTGCTGCTGTTGTATAGCTCTACAATGGCTTCTCCGTTTGTGACAGTAACCTCGGGAATCCACAATAGTGTGCGACGGTAATCCTTGCCGTCAGGCTTAATCTTGCTGTAATCGGGTGAATAGAACTGTTTGCTTTCGCTGTATCCCTGTACCGATGTATAGCGCAACGAACTTCCGGCAGCTGCAAATTCCGGAACAATCTCTTCGGCGCGTTCCTTTTCGGTGTATGGGATAAGACAGGCTACATAGTTGGGGTTTATTGGATAGTTGATACCGAATTGGGGTTTTATTCTGTCGTGGAACATATGGCTGTCGGGGCAGTTGTCGATACCTTCGCCTGAATAAAGATAGCTCTGTGACAGGAATCCTTTATAGAATTTCTGTACAGGAACCTTGTTGTCCATCATGCGGCCGAGAGGTGTCCAATGTGTGTCCCTGTTCTCGAATTGCATACGTGTCTTTTCGTCGCTCCTTATCACAATCTCCTTAAAGTCGGTCATCTTTCCCACATCGGAGACTCCTCTTAGGTACTCCTTGTCGGGTTGTGGCACACGTTCGTGACTGTACTCGCCAAGCACCACCATCAGCTGTACCCAATATGCCCAGTTGTAGTTGTGGCGTCTCATTGCGCTTAGAACAACATCGTTGGCTGTGAGTGTGTGGTCGAATTCGTGGTCTATGTTAAGAGTGATAGGATCTTCGTTGGAATATCTGATGCTGCCGACGTATTTTATAACTTCAGGTGTCTCTTTGCTCTTGGGGATACGTACGGATATAATCTCGTCACTCTTCACTGCCTCCAGCTCACCTATCTCGTAATCCATATTGCCCTCCCTTACTTTTGCAGTGGTTCCAGTCTCCTCCCAAAGCTCTTTAGGAGTCTCTTCCAAAGTATGGATGTTATCCAAGGCATCCAAGTAAATTCTGTCTTCGAATGTATAAAAACGGTCGAGGTACGTGACATCCTGTGCGTACTCCCACTCATCGAGGTAGTTGAATCGTACCTCGCTGTGTGGGGGTCTGCTGTGTATCTCTTCCTTTTTCTTTGCTACCACATCTACCGAGGAGAGCATGTATTCAAACGGGTTTATCTTTACAAGACTGTCATGTTCGTTCTTGCTCATGGGTGTGCCCAAGTTGCGCTCCCAATAGTCGTACAGGCGGTAGCCTGGTGAGAAGTACCGGTCGAGCGCAAATTGGTATGATATGTTGAGGCTGTGCTTGAAGGTTGTCTGTGGATGTAATGCTGCAATACGGGTACCTATGAAGTCGTCCAGCTCAATATAGAATGCGCCGGTACTGTCGGTGCGGAATGTTGTTGTTGTGATGTTTCTCCCGTCTGTAGCAATATCTACTCTCGTAAGGTTGTATTTTTGTGGCACAATAATGCTTCTTCCCCTCTCACCCAACTCTTTGTTGCGGTTCTTCTGGAGAAAAACTCCTTTTATCGTTATGCCCCTTTCGATAGGTTGCATATCGGTTATCTCCTTGCGTGCAAGCAGGTGCCAGTCGTACGATGTCCAGCCATGTGTGAGCATTATGAGGTCGAGCTGTTCCTTGCGCTTGCTGTTGTCTGTGTCGAAGTATTGTGCTGCATCGGGAATATATCCTTTAAGTTCTGAACCAAGGAGCAGATAACTGTACATGTTATAGCTGTACGACGTTGCTTGTGTACCGGTGGCATCCCCTACGTTTAGCGACAGGTCGCTGCCGTCGGGTATCGGTTTTCCATCGTCACGAGATATCTTCAATGTTATCTTTTCGTTGGCCTTTGCATTCAAGTTATGTGTGTGATAGCCGTTTGCAGTGACATTAAGTTTTATTGTCTCTCGCCCGCCTTTCTGCAGCTCATCGTGCATTATAAAGAACTGTCTCTCGGCAAGCGGAATCTTTTCACCGGCAAACAGGACTGCGCGGTTTACTCCCTCGGGCAGGCTGTTACGTGCAATGGTGAACGATGTCTCCTTATAGGATGTGTTCAATTTCTTGTAATAACCCATTGTGCCGCGGTACAGTATGGCAAATCCCATTTCGGTATCTTCTGCGATGTTGTTCCTTATTGTGATACTGATGCTGTCGCCATTTTCTGCAACGCTCATCACGACACCCTCTTCGGCTATTTCCGGCAGCTTGAATGTCTGTTTCTTGCTCTTTCCGTCCTTGTTCTTTATATTAGCCTCTGCACGGTACTTTGCCCCCTTTTTAGGTGTAAAGGCAAATGAACCCTTTCCCATGTGCGATGGTGCTGTCTCAAGCAAAGGAACATTGTTTTCGAATATAGTAATCTTCTCTTCGCTGAAGAGTCCGTCGTTCTCACGCAGCTCGTATGCCACCTTGCTCTCAATCCCGGCAACAAGATGTCCGCTTTCGGGGAAGAAGTCCAATGTGGCTTCGGGTAATTCCGAGGATATCCATTTGCCCCTCTCGCTGAATCCCCTGCGTCGGTCGAGCATATTCTTGAAATCCCAGTTGTCGGCATTCACCTTGTCAAAGACAGGGAAGACCCTGCTGAAAACAGCATCCTTGCCCCAATTGAGCATGTATCGTGTGTATGCACGAATCTCATAGTAGCCCGAAAGGTATAGCGGGTTCAACTCAAACTCACCGTAGCAGCTTCCCTTTTCGTCGAGCTTGTATTTATTTGTTTTTACGATGTATCCTTCGGGTGCGACAAGTTCAACATAGAGCACCTTGCTTAGCGTGCTCGGCCTGTCGTCGGTTCCGAACGTGGTGTATGCCTTGAACCATATTGTCTCCCCTAAGTAATAGGCCGTGTTGTCGAAATGAAGATATACGCGCTCCTGCTGCATTACTCTGCCCACCTGCATGGCACGCAGTGCAACGCTGTCTATTCTGCTCTGTGCGAAGGTTGCAAGAACGGTACAGGTCATAAGAACCAATGTGAGTATGCTTTTTTTCATAGATATATTCTTTTATATATGACGGTCAAAACTCCCGGATGTTACACCGTGTTTTGATAATTTTTGCTAAGATAAACAAAATAATGGACAGCACCGAAAAGGGCTGTCCATTATATATGGTGGTTTTGTTTTATTTAACCAATCGCAAATGCTTTACATTTATTATATAAGGTTAAAGGTTTTTACTTTATATATGTCTTTTTCCCGTCTATGATGTAAAAACCTTTCAGTTTTCCGTTTTCACCTTTGACTACACTCGCTAATCGTGACCCGCAGGGCGCAAACTGCGTCTGCGCAGCCTGCGACCTATCACTGCTCGTGCTATCGAAGGTTTATGTGTTTACTTTATATATGTCTTTTTCCCGTCTATGATGTAAAAACCTTTCAGTTTCCCGTTTTCACCTTTCAGTTTTCTGCCTTGCAGGTCGTAAATACCTTTTACCTTTTCGTTTTCACCTTTCCGTTCCTCAATCCCCGTCGGTACATCCTCCTTGGGCATAGAGTAAGCTCCTTTAGTTATAGTCTCGATAGAGTAGTTCTTGTAGACAATGGTATAGCCTGCGCCAAAGGTCTCTTCCTCGTATAGGAATGCAATTGTAGAATCCTTCTGGAAACACATTGTAGAGTATGCCGACCCCAAGTACGATGCCTGGTGACGGCCATCCCAATCCTTTGCAAAGTTAGCCGGTGTGTTGTAGTCGCTCTCGTTTTCAAGTTCCTTATAGTAGATACCTACGTTCGCACGTCCGCTTCCGAATGGCAGTGACTGTAATGCAATCCATGTTTCGGCATTGTCCTCGTTGCGTATGGCAGGGAATATCATAATCTCGCCGTTTGTGGAGTTGCCGAGGGCTACGACACCGTTTACGCTGCTGTTCGATGTTGCGCGTGTGCCCCATGAGCCTTGTGCAGCCTTGGCATCGGTAAAGGTGAATATGTTGAAGTGGCGTCCGCCGTTGCAGCGTGAGCTTACAACTACATTGCCGTTTGGCAGCTCCTCGACCTTGGGCTCGTCCGCGCCGTCCGGGATAGGTGCAGTGTCAACACCGCCTAGTACTTCCCAGCTGTCGCCGAAGTTGTCGCTGTAAAGGACGAAGTTGGTATATGTCGCGTTCTTGTTCTTGAGCAGTACCGCGCAGTAGAGGCGGTAGTAGTTGCCGACCTTTACATAGCGGCTCTGGTGAATCTTTCCCGACCCGACGAACATTGCCATCACCGGCCCCTGTGTGCTGTAGTCCCATTTCGAGTAAATAGACTCGGCAATATCTACAGGTTCGCTCCAGGTTGCACCATTGTCCTCGCTGTAGAAGCGTGCGATGTTCTGATGGTTGTTGCGTGTTCCGCTCTGGAACGATACGTTTCCGGCACAGCTGAGAACAAGCACACGGCTGCTCTCGCGGTCGGCAACGATGCAGGGGTCGCCGAAACCCACGTGCATAAAGTCGGGCGAGCTTGAACCCTTGCCCTCAACGATGGCGAACCGCTCGCCCCAAGTTGCACCATTGTCCTTGCTGATGCGTGCGAGAAGGTCAATGCGCCCATTGTTCACGACCCCGATGTCTGCACCGCTGTGGCGGTAGTCGGCAACCGCAATCAGGTCACCGTTGCTTGCCATTGCGATGGCAGGAATGCGGTAGGGGATACCGCCCTTGTTTGTCACGAATATGTTCTGCGACTCCTCTACTTCGGCAGCAGCACGTGCAATGGTTGCATAGAAACCGGTCGTGTTGGCAAACATATTGCTGCCCGATGTCACAGTGAACGAGAGGCTGTTCTCCTTTTGGCTCGACACGGCAACACTCTTTGCTGTTGTGGAGTTTGCCGTCACACCGCTCATCCCGTTGGGGGTGACGGTCACATCACTTGTGCCCGAGCTGACAAAGCTGAAGCGGTAGCCGCTGATAATATAACCCTCGTCGGCAGCGATATTGTATGTTGCAGTGTACACACCGTTTACGGTAGCATTTGCAAGGCAAGTGAACAGCTGTATGTTATTGCTGTTGCCGTAGCCTGCCATATTATTGCGCCCCTGTGACTCGGTGAGGCTGATGTGCGGTGCCGCCGTCGATTTCCAGGCCGACGCCCAGGTCTTTGCCGCATTGCTCGATGTCCACTCTCCGGTGCCGGTGTTTATGGCATATTCGGTCTGTGCAAAGCGTATGTTCAGTGTCGAGCCGCCATCAGCACCGGCATTCCAGAATGCAAGGCGGTTGTCACGGTTATTTACCTTGTTGCTCGGGTAACCTTTCTCGTACATATAGAAATATGTCTCTCCCTCACCAAGGTCGCCCGATGGTGTGAAGAGCCACAGGTCGGTATATCCGCCAGGGATGTTTGCAGCATCTACAAGTTTCGGGTATGAGGTGCTGCCGGTCGTTCCGGTCATGGCTGTAGGTGCTGCAAGTACCTTTGCTGCACCAGCCTCCTTGTTATATAGCCTGTAGCCGTTGGTGTTGTCGCCCACGAAAGCCCAAAGCTGAGCATCGTTTGTGGCATCGGACATATATTCGTCAAGTGCAATGTAGTCGGCAGTGCCATTGTTGTCTATGACAAAACCGTTTGCAGCAATCTGCAATGTGTACCATACTGTGCCCTGTGCGAAATCTCCGTCAACGATTGTCGTAGGGCTGAAAATCTGGCTGACAACGCCCTCTTGTGCTTCGGCAACCTCAAGGGTCACGTCTATGATATGTCCGCCGTTGGCCATGAAGTCGCCGAACTTGCCGTCCTGGTCACCGTTAGGGTCGATGTTGCACCAGTCGAGCTTTACGCGCATGCGGTAAGTGCCGGGTTCTGCAGGAACAGTGAACTGGGGCAGGGAGACCGTACTGCGGCTGTTTCCTGTTATTGTGGCTCCCGCACTGTTCTTTCCGCTCTCGTCGCTCGATGCACCGTTGTTGTAGAAAGAGTAGCTTACAAGGTCGTCTGTCGGGGTGAAGCCGTCTGCGGCAATACCGGCAGTGAAGCCGTTCTTGTCGCGGTCGATATATACATAGCTGTTCATCCAGCTGCCGGCGATGCCTGTAGTTATTGTCACGACATCTCCAGCACCGGCTTTCATTGTCACGTCGCTCTTGTCAACATAGCACTGCGAGAATTCGCTTGTGCCAATGCTGAGGCTGTTGGCTGCATGGTCGGGGTACGATGTGCTTGCAAGGGTAATGGAGTTGATGCCTCTGGTACTATTTGTCCTTGTGCCTGTAAAGCCCGGCGTGTAGTCGTATGTGCCGTCAATGCTGCTTGCAAGCGTTACTGTCACTTCTGCTCCTCCGTCGGCTACGGTACAGCCGTTGCCGGTAAAGAACTCTTCAAGCAAAGAGCAGTTCGTCGGGTCGGTGATAGTGACTGTGCGTCCAAGCGCGAAAGGTGTGCCCGAAGTCACCTCTACTTTTTGTGGCTTGGGCAACAGATGTGTTACCTTGGCCTGCACTGCGTGCGGGAGGCATAAGGCCAACGCAATGAATGTCGAAGTCAATAGTCTTTTCATAAAAAATGGTTTAGTTATTGAACGTAATTCCAAAATATAACTCTATTTCGTAAAAATAAGCACCTTTTATATATTATGCAATAGTATTAATTTTATTTAATATTCACAAGTACGTGGAATTATGGGTGATAATTGATGTAAGGCGACTTTTTGAGGGTTGGCAATTTTGGATTATCTTAGCAGCGGAAAAATTAAAATCTATGAAAATACGTCTATTCGCTTCGGCACTCACTCTGTTGTCCATTACCGCTTGTGGCGATTTCCGTGAACAACCGGTAGAGATATATTCCTCAGCAATGGACAGTGTGGGCAGGAATCCCTCACTGGAATCGGTCACATACAATCTGCTCAATGCGGAACTGGAATCAATGCGTTACATCAGTTCCTTGACTGCCGAGGAGAAAACAGAACTTCTTTCCGACACTTTGGACGAATATTATGTAAAATCTGCTGATTTGCGCAAGGAGATCTTCGCGTTGGCTGAAAGTGCATATTCGGCTTCCCATATGCACTTTATCGAAAAACGTACAATCCTCTATAGAACTGCAACGGAATTCTACGGGAGGGTAAAGGGGCTTGATGAGCTGACGGCTGTAAAGGAAATAGTGGAACACTATTCCAAGCTTTCGTATGTCGATGGCCAGCGTTTCTGTGATCCGCCAGCCGATGTGCGCAAGAGATATAAGGAGGCGCAGGATGGTGAGGCAAGGGCATATTCCGATGCCGAATGCAGGTTGTCGCTTCAAGAGTGAACAGGTGTTGTACTGTCGGCATATTGATTCCATATAAAACGATGTCTCCTCGCGGCATGCCGCGAGGAGACATCGTTTTATGGTTCCCAGATTACTTTACCGGTGAGATTCTCAGTTTGTAGTTCATCTCCTTGTTTGGTACGCAATATTCGGGAAGTGTACCTACGTCGTGTCCGCATGATGCATTGCCGATACCGCGCATCCATGCATCGAAATGTACAACAGTGTAGGGACGCTTTGTCATTTCCCAGTAGTGTCCGGCTCTCATGAGGTCCTCGTCGGTGTATGGGAGTGCCGAGAAACTTACGTTACCCTCTGTTGTAACCTTCACGCCATTGCCGTTGTTATCTGTGAATGTAACTTCGCGCAATCCCTCACGGCTGCCGCTACTCTGTGGCTTCACGTATGGGTCTGCCATGTTGTCAACAGTTGTCTTGTAGCAGCCGACAACAACACCGTCCTTGCGGTCAACGGTGTTCTCCCATGGACCTAGCGCATAGTAGTTCACATTGCTGAATGTTGAGTCTATACCGCATATCAGACCGGCGCGGCGCAATTCACCATGTTTCGGTATAAATGTTGCCTCAACATCGACAATGCCCTGTGGGTATATTATGTAGTTGATTTCAGTATCGCAGATAGAACCTTTGCGTACTGTCTTTACAACGGTGTTGCCGTTCTCCTCAACTACCTTTATCTCACCCTTTGCATCAAGGCCGTCATTTGTTTGCGCGTGTGCCTTGCCTGCATCTGGACCGTAGTAATCGTAACCCTGACGGTCGTTTTCAATCCAACGATGGTTGCTGTATTTGAATCCCTGACCGTCGGTGATGATGTTCTTGCCGTTGAATGCAAGTGCTGTGAGCTGTGCAGTCTCGTTGTCGAACTTGAGTTGTACTTTGTCATTGCCGATGATTGTCTCGTGGAGTGACGATGTCGAAACAAGTGCATCGCCCTTGCTCTTTACGGTTGCAAGCGGTGCGCGTTCAACAAGTGTGAACTGCTGCAATGCTACCTCATGGCCTGCCGAAGCCCACAACTGTGCATTGCTGTGCTTGATACGTATGGTAATGAGCAACTCGTCGCCCTTCTTTGTACACTTGTCAATGTCGGCTTTCTTTATTGTGAGCCAAACCTTTCCGCTCTCACCGCTGTTTGCTGCAGGTGCCGGGCGGCTGCCTGTATAAACAACCTTGCCGTTCTTTACTATATCATATTCAACATCGAACTCATTGAGGTTCGTGAAGTTGTATTTGTTCTTGAGCTCAATTGTCACGATGCCGTACTCGGTGTTGACCTCCGGCATTGCAATCTCAATGAACTGGTGCGCAGCCTTTACCTCCTTGAGCTTTCCGCCTTCCTGACGAAGGGGTGATACAATACCGTTAGAACAGAAATTGCCCTGGTGCGGTCCCGGATAATCATATCCGGTGTGTATGCGGTAAATGCCCTGCTTCATCTCCTGCGGGTCATAGATAGCCTGGTCAACCCAGTCCCATATACAGCCTCCGATACAAGAGTTCGATGCCTCAATCTTCTGCCAGTATTCTTTGAGGTTGCCGATGGCGTTACCCATAGCATGGGCATACTCGCAAATGAACATAGGCTTGTCGAGGTTGTTGGTGTTCTTGTTCATCCAGGCCTGTCCGGGGTACATCTTGGAATAGAAGTCGCTGAAACGTCCGCCACCGTAATCACCGCCTGAACGTGTTCCCTCATAGTGGACAGGGCGGCTGTCAAGGCGTTTTGCCTCATCGTAGCATGGCCCGAAGTTATTTCCGTTGCCGGCTTCGTTACCCAAGCTCCACATCACAACACTTGCATGGTTACGGTCGCGCAGTACCATGCGGTTTATGCGGTCAACAAAAGATGGAATCCACGATTCGCGGTCCGAAATTGACTGGTTTGCATGGTCCTCCAGGTCGGCCTCGTCGCAGCAGTATAGTCCGTAGTAGTCGAACATGGCATACATCTTTGCAGCATTGGGGTAGTGGCTGGTACGTATAGTGTTGATGTTGTTCTGCTTCATGAGGAGCACGTCCTTCAACATGGATTCGGTTGTAACCGCACGGCCTTTTACAGGGTCGGTGTCGTGACGGTTGACACCCTTGAAGAATACTCTCTCGCCATTGATATATACAAGTGAGTTCTTTATTTCAATATCGCGGAAACCATGCTTTGTAGAGAAAGCCAACTCTTCGTTGCCGTTCTCGTCGTACTGTGTGATGCGAACGGTGTAGAGGTTAGGCTTCTCGGCACTCCAGAGCTTGATGTTATCTACCTTCAGCTTGATATCTCCGCTTATAGATGCAATCTTAGCAGCTGTGTTTATGGTATCGCAAGCCTCGACAATGAGTTTGTCATCGGTGTCATATATCGCTGCCTTTACAACCTTCTTGCCTGGGATGAAGTCGCGGTTGTCAACCTCATAGTTCACATTGATGTCGGCACTGAAGCGTCCGTCAACCAGTTTGCTTGTGATGTAGTGGTCGCGAACCGATACCTTAGGAACATTGTAGAGATATACATCGCGGAAGATACCGCTCATGCGGAACATGTCCTGACACTCAAGATATGAGCCGTCGCACCAGCGGAATACCTGAACGGCAAGCTTGTTCTCGCCTTTCCTCAGAAAATTGGTGATGTCGAACTCTGCTACGTTGTTGGAACCCTGTGTATAACCGACATATTCGCCGTTGAGCCAAACGAAAGCGGCCGAATATATACCGCCGAAGTGTATGAATGTGCGGCGTCCGTCCCAGTTCTCGGGAACCTCGAATGTACGTACGTATGAACCGACAGGGTTGATGCCATAGTTCTTGCCACCGTCGTTGTGTACGGGACGTGCATTGATGAACGGAGGAGTGTCTGAGTGAGGATACGCAACGTTGTTGTAGATAGGCTTGTCATATCCGTGCATTTCCCAGTTCGAAGGTACAGGAATCTCGTCCCATTCACTAACATCAAAGCCGTTCTCGAAGAATGTCAGCGGACGCAGTGAAGGCTCACTCACAAGGTTGAATTTCCATGTGCCGTTAAGCGTCATGTATCGGCTGTTCACCGGCTCAGTCCAGGGTGTTGCATAGTATGCAGCATCGGCGAGCATTTCTGCCTGGTTGTTATATGGCATGTATGTAGCCACACCACGTTCCTTATTCTCGGCAAAGACTGTCTCATCCTCCCACTTGGGCGATGCAATCTTCGGTTTCTCCACCTGCTTGAATGTGAACCAGGCCGAACTGTCTGTAGGGTCTTTCTTTACGCGCATCATGCGGCCATCCTTCAATGTGTACATTGTACCCTCCTTGCCTGCCGAAGTTATAATGAATGTTCCGGGCATGCCATCGACAGGCTCAAAACGGAATTTCGCATTGTTCCATACACCTGCTACTGCCGGCCACTGCAGCAGATAGTCAATGTTGGCATTGCCGCCGCCGTCATCAAAGTTCTGTCCATAGAAAGCATTCTCCACAGCGAAGGTGTAGAGGTCTATGGTCTTTATGTTCCAATACTGGCCACGGTTCTCGGCATTGGCCTCTTCCGATACAATGCGTGCATTGTTCTCGCCGGAGTCATTGTTGCCAAGCACCTCTCCTGGGTATGATACGGGGCAAATGAGGTATGTGAGGTTATCGTCAAAACCTGCATATACCGATTCTACGAATCTGAATTGTGCAGCCTTGTGGTTCATAGCCTTTTCTTTTGCCATGAGTGCAAGGCCGTTCTTGTGTTTCACCACTGCTACATTAGGGCTGTTGGCCGGTATGAGAAGACCATTTTCGATTCTCCATAACTGGGCCTCGTCGGAACCGTTGTTCTCTCCGACTTCCACTTTGTTGCCGTTGACGCGCAAAGCATGGTTGGTAACAGGGTTGATGATACGCCAACTGCCCGAAAGTTCTGAAATCTTCCAGAACTGTGACGCGTTCTTCTCTTCAAGGTCGGTAAGCCACACGGCATTGCCCTTCTTCTCGGTAACGACATTCTCTTTGTTGCCGTTGGCATAGATGTGGTAGAGCTTGCCTTTCTCGAAAGTTGTCTGCGCAGAGCCATTGAAGGCACCGAAGAGCATGACGAGTACAAGCATCATACATCCTTTCAGGTTTTTGATGGACATAGTGTTCTGTTTTTTTATGGTTATTATAGTGTTGATACGTAGCGTGTCCTGCAATATGAACATTATCGCAAATATAGAAAAAAAGAACGAGAAAACAGTATTCCCGTTCTTATATTTATAATAGTTTAATGATTGTTGTTCCTGAATGCAACATGGCTGTCGGCAAATCCGATGACAGCTACTTAAAATGATGCCTGGAATCTCAGTCCGGAGCCTGTCTGCTGTGCAACCTTGTTAAGCCTGTTCAACCACCCTTTGAGGTTGTTTATCTGGTCGTTTCTTCTCCTTACAATGCCTATGTAATGGCTGTGACGTTCCTTCAGAATCTCATCAATGAGCCATTCCGCATTACAGCTGTTGATGGCCGCAATTGTCAAGGGACCGAAAATGCCGTCAACAACCAATGATGCTCCATTCTTGTTCAGAACCTTCTGAGTCCTTTTTGCAACTCCTCTGTCATATGAGTTTATCATGTAGTCATTCAATGCAAAAGCAACTCTTTCATCTTTAATCATGCCAAGATTGTACCTGTCCCACATTGCCTTGTACAACCGTAGCGCATCGTCGGGTGTTATATCCTTAATGGCCTTTGTCTTTCCACCTGGCAATGCATGCCTGTATTCCTCCATGTAAAGTTTGGTGATACCGTAATTGGTCTCGCCACCCATGTCGAACTTGCTGTTGGCATATCCACCCTCAAATTTCATGCTTGCCCCAATGACAGCATTGAACCTGCTCCGGCTAATCTCCTCTTTCTCTTGTGCTGTCAGGGTCTTGTTTTCGGCTTCCTCTGCATTCTCTCCATTGCAGCCGGGTTTTGTGGAGATTTCTTTTTTTGAGTTCTTTTCTTTCATGTTTTTTGCATAAAGATATCTCATCTTGCAAAAAACAGAGTTGCTGTGTTGGCATTTATACCTTCACAACCAGAATCTCTTCCCAACGGGTGGTGTATTGTGGCGAAAGATACTCCCTGTTGCTGTGTCCTGTGATTGTTCCTTGCGATACCAGCTTCACGCTCTCGTGTCCCATACCGGCATTTATGCGGTCAATGGCCTCCATCAGTTTTTTGTGCTTCGGACGGTCCATGGTATCGAACAGGGTAGTCTGTACTGCATTTGCCGGAGTTATGCGGCTTAGCCTTACTCCGCTTTTCTTGTATCCGTATCCTTTGCGGAATATCCGTCGCAGTTCTGTTGTGGCGGCCTTTACTATCTCCAATGTGCTGTCGGTGGCTGTGGCGAACTGTACCTGCCCGCATTCATAATATTGCGGTTTGTCGTCGCGGTGACGGTTGGTGAGTATAAAGATCTGCAACTCCTGCGCAACACTCTTCTGGTTGCGTAGTTTTTCTGCTGCAATACCTGCAAATGTGGTGATGGTTTCGTGCAGTTCCTCAAGTTCGTAGAGTTCCTTGGCGAAAGAACGTGAAACGGTTATCGATTGCTTGTCGGCCTGTTCGTGGCTGAATTCTATGCTTGATATACCGTGCAATTCCTGCCAAGTGCGCACCCCTGTTATTCCCATACGGTTCTGTACCCACTCCCTGCTTAATCCCTTGAACTGTGCGGCAGTCTCTATTCCGCAGTCGGCAAGCATCCTGTTATGTCTGCGCCCGATACCCCAAACATCACCAATGGCAAAATTGCCGAGAACCTTTGCGATATCCTCGTCACGATGCATCAGACAGGCACTGTTTAGTTTGGGGTACTTCTTGCAGAGCCTGCTGGCTATTTTGGCAAGTGTCTTCGTGTGCGACATACCTATGCTCACCGGTATGCCTGTGTTGCGCCTTATTGTACGTGCCAGCTCTTCGCCGAATGACTTCAGTTTCTCGATAGGGATACCATCGAGCATAAGGAATGCTTCGTCTATAGAGTATATCTCAATGTTTTGTATATGTTGTTTGAGGGTTGCCATTACTCTTTCTGACATGTCGCCGTACAGATGGTAGTTGCTGGAGCATACGGCAATATCATACTTCTTTACCAAATCGCGTATCTGGTATAGCGGCTGCCCCATTTTTATGCCTATGGCCTTTGCTTCGTTGCTGCGCGACACAACACATCCGTCGTTGTTGCTGAGTACAACTACAGGGCGTTTCTCGAGCGAGGGGTTGAAGACTCTCTCGCACGAAACGAAGAAGTTGTTACAGTCGCAAAGGCCAAACATGGGAAGATGAAAGTGTAAAGATGAAAGATGAGAGTGGAAAGATGAAAAGTTCTTTAAGCTTTCTTGATGACGTATGTTACTACACCCCATATGCAGAAGTCGTTGTCGGCGGTGACCTTTATTGCTTTGAACTCCTTGTTCGCCGGAACAAGCAATCCGTAACCGTTGTGTTTCTCGAATCTCTTGAGTGTAAACTCTCCGTCGATGAAGCATACAGCCAGACAGCCGTCGTGCGGTTCAATGCTCTTGTCTATGACAAGCAAATCACCGTCGTTTATACCTTCCTCAACCATCGAAAGCCCACTGACGCGTGCGTAGAATGTCGATGCGGGATTTTTTATGAGTTCTTTGTTGAGATCGAGTCTTATCGATGCGTAATCCTCGGCCGGTGATGGAAAACCGGCAGCTACACGTTCGCCCGACAGTGGCAGTTCAATGCCGCTGTCGTCATTAGGGGTGAAGATATCTATGTCGTTGCCCATGATTGCAATCTGAAAGGTGTTCTAACCGTTACCTCTTCAACAAGAAACGTGCGATATGCTCAATAAGTTCCTGTTTTACCGGCAGTGCGGGGTCCTGGTATGTTGTTGTTTGGATAAGCATGTCGGTACTCTCGCAATGCTTGAGCACATGGTTCATGTTCTCAATTACATGATACGATGAGAATATACGTGCAGCGTAGAGCCTTTCTGCCTCTTCTACAGATACCTGTATGTCCTTGTCGCCATGTATTATGAGGACAGGTATTTTTAGTTTTGCAATCTCTTTTGCCGGGTTGTACCGGAACCATGAGATGAGGTATGGCTGCACACTCTTGCGGTAGAGTGCCGAAAGGTAAACGGGGACATTTTCCACAATACGTCCTTCAATCAACTCCTTGTTTATTGCAGCTGCCTCGCGTTGTATCTGTTCGGGCTGTCGCTGTAATTGCTCTTCAATAACCTCGTGTGAAGGTCTTCCACATCCTGCTATGGAGATGTATGCCTTAACCGCTTTGCTTTTCTGCGCTGCTACCATGCCTATGAGTGAGCCTTCGCTGTGTCCTGCAATGGCAATGGTGTTGAATCTCTTGTCGCTGCTGAACATGTCGGCCCATGCGGCAGCATCGTCAATGTAATGCTCAAAACGCAGTTCCTCTTCGCTTGGCACTGCAGCCATGCTCTTGCCAATCCCTCTCTTGTCGTAGCGCAGACTGGCGATGCCTTTGGCGGCAAGTCCTTCGGCAAGCATCTTCAAAGAGTTGTTCTGCAGCTCACTGCCTATGGTGTTGCCGTTCATGTCAGTGGCTCCGCTGCCTGCAATGATGATGACCAGCGGACAAGGCTCTTCGCCATCGGGCATCAGCAACATGCCGTGTATTTCACCGGTAGGGGTCGTGAGTATTATATTTTTCTCAACCGCCCACGCGGTTGAGAAAAATATAAGAATGAGCATAACAACGAGTGTTCTTCGCATCGTTTCTTAGAATTTGCTGCCCATCTTGCCTCCGAACTTGCCACCGGTCTTTGCACCTCCTGTACTCTTTGCAGCGAAGATGTTCTCACCATAGTTCACAGCCTTGAAACCTGCGTCCTGCTTGCGGCGCAATGCAATCTCAATGAGCTTGTCAACGAGTGTGGTGAAGTTGATGCCGCTGTATTCCCAAAGATAGAAAGAGAGCGAACCGGGGATAGTGTTTATTTCGTTTACGAATATCTCATCGGTAGCCTCGTCTATGATGAAGTCGATACGTGCAACACCGTCGCATGAGAGTGCACGGAATGTTTCGCAGGCTGCATTCTGAATGAAATCGGTACTCTCTTTGGGTAGGTTTGCGGGAATCTCGCGTACGGTCGATTGCATTCCCTGTGACTGTTTGCCGCCACCGTTCATGTACTTGTCCTGATATGAAAGGATCTCACCGCTTCTTACCGGTACTTCGCATACCGAGGGCTCGCACTCGTAGTAGTTGCCGAGCACTGCGCAGTTAACCTCCTTGAGCTTCTGTACATATTTCTCTATAATGACACGGCTTGTGAATGAAATCGCATACTCGACAGCGTCGATGAACTCCTCACGGTTGTGTGCAGCACGTATGCCTACGCTGGAGCCGCTGTTTGCCGGCTTCACAATAACGGGGTAGCCAAGTTTCTCCTCAACTTTCGCAACAGTCTCGTCCTGCTTGTCGGCCCATTCCTTGTCGCTGAACCAGCAGTAGTCGATAACCGGGATGCCACACTCCTTCAGAATCATCTTCATGGTAATCTTGTCCATGCCGTTTGCCGATGCAAGAGTGTTGCAGCCTGTATAAGGTATGCCGCTGAACTCCATGACTCCTTGGAATGTTCCATCCTCACAGTTCGTTCCGTGTAGCGCGGGGAGCATTACGTCGAGCTTGGTGACAACATCTTTCTGGAACATACCCTTTTTTGTGCGATAGAGATTCGTGTCGCCGTAGATAGGCTTCATATATACCTCTTCGCACATACCGAGCAATTTCTTTGTATCGCGGTAATTGGCAACATTGAGCAGAGCTTCGCCTGTGTACCATTTGCCATCCTTTGTGATGTAGATGGGTGTGATGTCATACTTTTCCCTGTCCATAGCAGCCATAGCCTGATTGGCTGTGATTACTGAAATCTCATTCTCGACGGAGCGACCGCCAAAAACAACTCCTACGTTTGTTTTCATTGTTGTATATTGTTTTTTAGTTTGTACTTTTTTTAAGGCCCAAAAGGGCGAAAAGGGCTAAAGGGGCTAAAAGGTTTTTCTTTTTGCGGACACGGCTGCCGTGTCCCTACTGTGGGTGTTATTCTATTTAAAGGGCTAAAAGGCATATGATTTAATTCCCCTCCCATTATGGGGAGGGTCAGGGTGGGGCTTTTATTTAAAATTGTCAGGTAGGTCATTTTCATATAGTACCACGTCGCCGGCACGCAGTATCTTTGCCAATTGCTGGTGGGCATGGTTAAGTGAGTCGGCAAGAAAATATTTCTCAGCCGGCAGACCTCCCTCCTCAATACCGCCCTTTATGGCTTCGCGGTTCACCGCATTCACTATGATGGCATAGTCGCAACTCTGGGCTATGGTGCGTCCGAGTTCTTTGTTGGCCTCGGTCTGTCGTGCTCCCATCTCTACGAATCCGGGAGTGATTACGATACGTTTGTTGCCTTCGCCTACAGCAAAGTTCTTCAGTACCTCAAGCCCCATCTTCGCTCCCTGTGGGTTGGAGTTGTAGGCATCGTCGAGTACCGTTATTCCGTTCGCGACCTTCATCGACAGACGGTGCTCCACAGGCTGTAGCCGTGCAATGGCATTCTTCTGCTTGTTTACAGGAACTTCCAGATGATCGGCTACAGCAATTGATGCCAATATGTTCAGCAGGTTGCCAATGCCAAGGAGCCGGCTGCTGTACTGTTGGTTGTCGCCAAGAGTAAACGATACGCCATTGGTGCCGTAAACGACATCTGTAGCCTTGTAGTCACCGTCGTTATCCACTGCATACTTCAAGAGCTTGCAACGGCTTGTTATGCCTTTGTAGTCCTTTATGTATTCCGAATCGTTATTTATTACTCCTAAACCGTTTGCCGGCAGTGAGTTTATGAGCTCGAATTTGGTATCTTGTATATTCTCTACACATTTGAATGTCTCAAGGTGCATCTCTCCCACAGCGGTTACAATACCTATAGTGGGGTGTACAAGGTCACATATCTCCTTGATGTCGTTCTTCTGCTTTGCACCCATCTCCACGATGAATACCTGGTGGTAGGGGCGTAGCTGTTCGCGTATGGTACGTATTACGCCAAGCAGGGTGTTGAAGTTGCCTGGGGTAACAAGTACGTTGTATTTCTCGGCAAGTACGCTTGCAAGGTAATTCTTTGTGCTGGTTTTGCCGAAGCTTCCTGTTACGCCAATGATGATGAGGCCCCTGTGGCTCTCGATTATGTGTTTGGCATCGTTATAGTAATGCCGGTTGATAGCTTTCTCAATGGGTGTGTTCACCAAATTGGCGAGGAGCATTATCAGGTTTGAGAGTACCAACTCTGCACCAATGATTGTTATGGCCCACTTGCCGGCAAAAAGTATTGCCAATGCGGCTATAACGGCAAAGAGGATTATGTTTGTCGCAAAAAGCCTCTTTACGCGCATGGTATATACCAGCGGAGTCTTGAACTTCTCGCGTAGGGCATCAATCCATGCCCACAATGCCATACTTGTGGCAAAGCCCAAGCCCACGGCATTGGGGAAGAATGCCGGTACAAGCATAAGCAGCGCATAGAACCTCTTCCCGGAGATCATGTTCCCCGGTACAAGCCATCGGAAATAGCGGCTGTAGCGGTATGAACTCAACTGGAACATATGTATGTCGTACTTTGCTATCATAATAAAAAAGATAGCAGCTACGGCTGAATATATGATAACGGTGGTCTCCATAGTCGGTTATTTGATTTTAAAGAAGTTCTTTATTACTGCTGTGAACAGCCCGGGGTTCTCGAGGAATGAGAAGTGACCTGTACCGTGTGCCACAACAAGGCCTGCGTCGGGTATCAGCTTTTCCATAGTCTTTGCATCGCCGAGCGGTGTGGCTGTATCCATGTTGCCCCAGAAGAGCAGGGTAGGAGCCTTAATCTTGGGCATAAGGTGCTTGAGGTCCTCGTTCACGACCTTTGAAAGTATGGCACGCATCATGGGTGATGCGTTGTTGTAGTCGCTTGAGCCGGCACCTTTGCGCCTTTTCTCTATTATTGCCTGTGCCTTGGCCTTTGGCAGGAAGGTATTGCAAAGCCACTTCATTGTCTTGAATGTATAGACCTTCCAATAATATTTGAACGGGCGTTTCGGCTTTATTCCGGCTGCATCTACCAGTACCACACGGTTCACTTCATTGCGCGAGGCGAACACAATGCTCACCCTGCCGCCGAAGGAGTGTCCCATAAGTGCCGGTTTTTCTATCTTGTTTTCCTTGACAAAGGCCTCTACCATGCGTGTGTATTCCTCCACACCCCACACCTCGGTAGGTTCGCCCGAAGCTCCGAACCCTGGAAAATCGAAACTATAGGTCCTGTAGCTTGTGGCAAGCACAGCCTGGATGTTCTTGAATATCTCACCGGTGCAGCCCCAGCCGTGAAGCAGAAGTATGGGCTTGCCCTCTCCGGCTACGTTTATGTTTATGTCGATATTGTCGTAACGGAATGTCATTGTCGAAATGTAATTTCTTGCGAAGATAGTGATTTCTGTTAGAATATCCCTGATTGCGGTTGCAGAATATTTACGTTGGATGCAAAAAAATCTCCGCCCTTGTTGTCAAAGGCGGAGATTATCGGTTGGCTCACTGTCTTATCAGAACTTCACAGTGTTAAGATGTTTGTCAACGATTACACCGTCAACGGCCTTAAGGTTGAACTTGATGTTCTTCTTTGCTTTGAATGTCACCTTTACAAGTTCGGCATCACCGTTTATTGTCTCCTGATTGCCCTCGTTGATGAATGTCGGATATACAACGGTCTCTCCATTGGTGTGCAGGCGGTTCTTGCTGTAGTTTGCCATGTTGCCTGTGCCGATGGCCTCAATGCCTACATATTCGTACTCGCTGGCATCGTAGGGGAGTGCAAGGCCGAACGCATTCACGTTTGCAAGTCCCTTGCCGCTGATTGTTATTACAACCTCCTCGCCGGCTTTGTAGCTCTTCTTGTCGGCATTAATGGTTATGGTACCGCCTATGGTGTTCTCGGATTTCTCATATACCCCGTCGCCGATGCGTGTTGCGGCAACAGAGATATCCGATGCATCGATGCGGCCGTTCTCGTTCACGTCACCAATACTTACGTAGTCGAAGTCGCTGTCGCCCTTACGCAGGCCGTTGTAGTTGAGGTACGATGTGAGGTCATTTTCATCAATCTTCTTGTCCTTGTTGATATCACCCAATAGGTATGTCTCACTGCCGGGAACCTTGAAAATATACATCTCACGGCCTGAACCGAAGTTGCCCACAGCCTCCGATACACTAATCTTGATGTAGCGTGCCTTGGGCTTGCCCTCGAACTCGAACACCTTTACATCGGGTGTACGTGCCCATTCGAATGCTACCGGCTCGCTCCATCTCTCCTTGTCGGTGCTGTAGCAGATTGTAGCTTTTGTGATGGTTCCGTTGCTTGCATCCTCGCGGCCAAGGTAGTGCAGCTTGTCGAGAGTAGAGAGCCCGTTGAGGTCTATGAACAGGTCAAATGGTACAGCATTCTTGCCATAAGCGGTGTGCCAGATATTGCCCTCCTCAAAGTCGAAGAGACGGTCGGGACCCTGTCCGCCTTGGTTAGCACACGTCGTTGTGCCGCTGACGCCTGTGAGTGCCCACTCGAGCGGGTTGCTCTTGGTCGTTGCGCTTGTCTCTGTCCACTCCGATGCACCGCTCTTGTTCACCGCGCGCACAGCGAATGTGTAGTCGGTAACAGGTGAGAGGTCTTCGAACAGCAGGCTTGTCTCCTTGATGGTGCTGTATGTGCGGCCCTGGAACAGTATCTCGTAGTAGTCGGCATTCTCAACAGCCTCCCAGCTTGGGGTGAGGGTGTATGCCTGGATGTCCTCTTCGGCTACGGTTGCCTTTGGTGCCTCCAGTGCGCCCTCATTTGCAAGCAGGCTGCTTGGAATGTCCATTTCAAAGCCCTTGATGGTTACAGTTGTAGCGGCTACTGTAACATCGCTCTTGGCGAGCTTTACCATAATTATCGGGTTCTTGATTATCTGAACATTCTCGAACTCGCTGCCTTTTGTGGCAAAGCGGTTGAGGTTGGGCTGTGCATCGTAGAACCATACATTCTCGCCGTTGTTGAACTCCTCAAGAGAAGCTGCTTTCGCGAGTTTCACGCTCTTGCCGCCAACCTTTGCCGAAACTTTCTTCGGCTCCTTGCTCGTGTTCACTTTAAGCACGGTAACCTTCTCCTTTACAAAGCCATCGAAACCGCCCGATGTGGGGTTGAAGGTCACTGTTACGCATCCCTTGTCGTCGCAGCTCTGTTCGATGAGTGTTGTGGCATATTCGCCTGCACGGTAGAGCTCGGTAACACCGTCGTCATCGTATTCGGTGAACGATGTATTGCCCATTGGGTATATCTCATACATACGCAGTGCCTTGTCAATGCCTTTCACGTTGTTGTTGGGCTCGGTTGTGGGGATTATGGCGCCGCCCTTTACGAACACCGGTAGCTTCCAAAGCGGAGCATCGAAGTTGTTTATGATACGTCCGCCCTCGTAGGTCTCGCCTGTGAACCAGTCGTACCATGTGCCCTCGGGCAGGTATATGTTGTTGCGGATATCGTTGCCCTGTGCGTCCATTGCTGTCTCCTGGTAAATCGGAGCAACAAGGAAATATGGACCATACATATACTGGTAGCGTGTTGCTGTTCCCAAGGTAAAGTCATTGGCTTCGTCCTCGAGGAACATTGCGCGTATCATCGGCTTGCTGTCAACAGCTTCGCGAGCGATGCTGTAGGTATATGGCAGGAGCTCCGATTTCATCTTCATATATGTGCGGTTTATGGATGTCGCAGGTTCGCCGAGTGCGTGAGGATACTTTTCGTTAGAACCCCATCCGTCCATGTTGAGCATCATTGGGGTGAATGTCTTCCACTGATATTCGCGTACGAACACAGGAACATTCTTTCCTCCGAAGATGCCATCGACATCCGATGTAATGTTGGGCTGTCCCGAAAGGCTTGCGCCGATGAATGTAGGGATGTGGAAGCGTATGTACTCCCATTCGCCGCCTGTCTGGTCGCCGCTCCATATTGTAGCATAGCGCTGTGTGCCTGCCCATCCGTCGCACGAAATTATGTAAGGGCGTGCGTTGTTGCCATAGTATGTCATAATGTTGGCAGCATCGGTAACTCCTCTGAGGCCGAACGAGTAGCCCGGACCCACCCAGGCAACATCGGTCTTGAGTACACGCACACCAGCGTCACGCACCTCCTTTGTAAGGTCACGCTGCAACAGTGCACTCACGCCTTCGCGAGGCAACAGGTTCGATTCTGTCCACAAACCAATCTCAACACCCTTTGCGCGTGTGTATTCGCCGAACTCTTTCAGGTTCTGGATATTGCCGTCAAGCGTTTCTGTCTGGCCATAGCCGCAAGCGTAACCGTCGTTGGGCAGGAACCAGCCAAGCGGCATATCCTGGTCGAGATAGCGGTCAACGGCTGCGCGTGCCGAGAACTGGTGAGGGCCATTCTCGCCATTGAGCGACTCCCTTGCACCGCCGTTGTCGGTCTGGCTCTCGCGGTAACGCTTGCCATCCTCGTATAGCATGCCGCTATCGTCTTTGCTCTCGGTCCAGTAGTCGCGGTTATATGCGTTCAGGTGCCCCATGTAGAAACCGAACTTAGGCATCAGTACGGGGTTGCCGGTGAGCTGGTAGAAATCGTTGAGCAGTGCAACGCCGTCGCTGTTTACCATAAAGAAAACATCGAGGTATGGGCACTCGTGTGTGAGGAGTACCTTTCCAGCATCCTCGGCACCGAAATCATATACACCCTTGTTGAATGTGTGCCACATAAAGCCATATCCGTTTGTTGACCAGAAGAAGGGTGTGGGCGATGCCACACCGCCGTCGGTCCAGCTGCTCTGGTTCTCTATGTCAATCTTCTTGCCTGCATGTGAAAAACGGCCGTTCTGGACACCTCCGCCGTAGAAGTATTCGCCTTTGTTCCGTTTGAGGCTAATGGTTGTCTTCGCTTTCTTGAAAAGTGCGGGCTCTGTCTCCTCGAACGCTACCTTGCCTGTGGTGAGGTCGGTGACTTTCAGTTGGCCTGTAGCCTTGCATACGGTAATCTCCACCTTGCTTGTGGTTATGGTGTATGTCTTGTCGCCCTCGTTTATGGCAAGCGCAGAAACCTTCTTACGTGGGTTGTCAACAAGAATCTGCGCATCGGGGTAGCCCTCCATTGGCTGTGGGTCGCGAACTATACCGCCGTTGTCGTCGCGGAACATACGGAAGATGTTTTCACCGTAAAAGTCGAGGGTAATCCTATGGCCATCGCTGAGGCGAAGTTCCACTGTTGTAGGGTTTATTTTCTCGACAGAAATGACGCTTGTGACATCTCCGCTATTGTCCGAGGCTAAGAGCTGTGTCGGCATCATAGTGGTTAAGATTACAGCCGATAGCAGAAATGTACAGATTCTTTTTTGTGTAAATCTCATAATAACATTTTTTTGTTTTGATATTTTTTCTATTTCAAGCAATGCTTTGCACAGCATTTCACCTATTCTGCAAAATTAAAAATTAATTATTATTATATGTTGTCTCTGATAAAAACTTTTCGAAATAATGATGCTTTACGGCAATAATTGGAGTGTGGATGGCATTTTTGTACTTTTTTGATGTATCTTCGCACCTCGAAACGGAGAAGCAATGATATACCCGCAGAATTTTGAGACAAGGATAGAGTTCGATGCCGTGCGTCGTATGCTCAAGGATGTGTGTCTCTGCCAGCTCGGCAGGGAACGTGTCGATGATATGCAGTTCCTTATCGATTATGATACCATTGATACAAGGCTGAACGAGGTGGTTGAGTTCGTGCGTATTATGCAGGTAGAGGATGGCTTCCCCAGTGATTTCTATTTCGATGTACGTGAGCCGTTGCAACGCATACGCATCGAAGGAATGTATATGACTGCCGAAGAGCTCTTTTCCCTTCGCCGTTCGCTCGATACCATAGGGCGTATTCTTTCGCTCCTTCGCAAGCAGGGAGGCGATGTGGCAGAGGGTGACGATAATCCTCTCTACCCCTCATTGCGTGCCCTTGCCGGTGATGTCGAGGCTTTCCCACGTATAATACGCGATATCGATTCAATAATTGACAAGTTCGGTACTGTCAAGGACAGTGCCTCGCCCACTTTGACACGCATACGCAGCGAGCTGTCGCGTACCTCGGGCAGCATATCGCGAACCCTCAACAGCATCCTGCGCCGTGCACAGGCCGACGGCCTTGTCGATAAGGATGCTTCGCCTACAATGCGCGACGGTCGTCTGGTGATTCCTGTTGCGCCTGCACTCAAACGCAAGATGGGCGGTATAGTGCACGATGAGTCGGCAAGCGGAAAGACTGTCTTCATAGAGCCGGCCGAGGTGGTCGAGGCGAATAACCGCATACGCGAGCTCGAGGCCGAGGAAAAACGCGAAATAATAGCCATTCTATCGGCTTTTTCGGCAGAACTCCGTCCACAGGTACCGCAACTCATGAAAGCCTATGGCTTTTTGGGCGAGATGGATTTCATACGTGCCAAGGCCGAACTGGCGGTGCGAATGAATGCTATTAAGCCATCTTTTGTGAACAGTCCCATGATAGACTGGGGTGCAGCATATCATCCTCTGCTTGAGATGTCGCTGCGCAAGCATGGCCGCAAGATGTCTCCGCTCGATATCGGGATAGAAGGTGAGCGCAGGATACTGCTCATTTCGGGTCCGAATGCCGGAGGAAAGTCGGTGTGTCTAAAGACGGCAGGCCTGCTGCAGTATATGTTGCAGTGCGGTATGCTCATCCCGGTGCACGAGCGCAGCAAGGCCGGCATCTTCAAGAGCCTCTTCATCGACATCGGCGACCAGCAGAGCATTGAAGACGACCTCAGTACATACTCGAGCCATCTGCTCAATATGAAGCATACTCTTCGCAATTGTGACGATAAATCACTTATACTCATCGATGAATTCGGCGGCGGAACAGAACCCCTCATTGGTGCAGCCATTGCCGAAGCATTGCTCAAACGCTTCAACGAACGAGGCTCGTTCGGTATAATAACCACCCATTACCAGAACCTTAAACACTTCGCCGATGCCACACCTGGCATTGTCAACGGAGCAATGCTCTACGACCGTGCCGAAATGCGTCCGCTGTTCCAGCTGCAGATAGGCAATCCGGGCTCATCTTTCGCAGTAGAGATTGCACGCAAGATAGGCCTTCCCGAGGAGGTCATAAATGATGCGTCGGAGATTGTCGGAAGCGACTATATCCAATCAGACAAGTATTTGCAGGACATCGTGCGCGACAAACGCTATTGGGAGAGCAAACGCAAGAATGTGCATCAGAAGGAGAAGGAACTCGACGAGATGTTGGGCAAGGTACAGGAATCTACCGATGAACTCAAGAAAAACCGTAAGCAAATCCTTAAGGATGCGCGCGAAGAGGCTGAGCGGCTGTTACGCGAAGCCAATGCAAAGATAGAGAACACTATACGCACTATTGTCGAGGCTAAGGCCGAAAAGGAGAGAACCCGCCAGGCACGTCAGGAACTGAGTGACTTCAGCAAACAGATAGAAGAGTTGGCAAGGCAGAAACAGCAGGTGCAGACCGATCGTGAGATGGCAAAGATTCTCGCCCGCCAGGAGCGTAAAAAGAACGGTAAAAAGGAGAAAAACAGTGCACCGTTACAGAACGGTGCAGGCAAGGTGCAAAAAGGAACGGAGAAAACCCGTATTGAACCTGGCATGCATGTGCGTCTTGTAGGGCAACAGGCAGTAGGCGAGGTCATGTCGGTGAACAAATCGGGGGCAACTGTACGTTTCGGAGCAATAAAATCTACTGTTTCTCTCGACAGGCTACAGCCATGCGAGGCTCCGAAAGAGGAAGTACGCAAGGTCTCTTTCCTCACCAGCGAGACACAGGAACAGCTCCATCAGAAAAGACTCAATTTCAAATCAGATATTGACATCCGCGGCATGCGTGGCGAAGAAGCTGTGCAGACAATAGGTTATTTCATTGACGATGCCGTAGTGTGCAACGTGCATCAGCTGCGCATCCTGCACGGTACAGGCAACGGCATACTGCGCACCCTCGTACGTCAGTACCTCAGCACGCTTCCATTTGTAAAACACTTCCACGACGAGCACGTCCAGTTCGGCGGTGCCGGAATAACGGTAGTGGAGTTGGAGTGATTGCCGGTTTTTGGAAAACGCACCTTTTTGAGCAATTGTTGCGTTTTATGCAACAGTTGCTTTTGCGTTATTATCACCTATCTCTTGCCTTTAACTCTTTTTTTATATAATTATAGTAATAGTTAAATATAAAAGTTATATTTTTGGAGCGTTTTGATTAAACTCGGGATAATATTAACTTTTAACTATTACATTTATGAAGAAAATTTCCACCTTTTTGCTTTCGCTATTTGCTGTGGCAAGCGTGTACGCGCAGGTGCCTTTCAAGGTGACTACCATCGAAAATGGTGAGTTTGCCGAGGGTACAACATGGTACACCATGGGTATTGGCGAGGGCGCAAAACTTATCAAGGACAATGCCGGTGCCGAGTACATAACGCTCGGTTCTTCTCTGGCAACCGGTGCCGATGAGGAGCTTTGGTGCTTCGTAGGCAACGCAACCGACGGCTATGCCGTATATAACAAGCAGGCCGGCACAAGCAAGGTGCTTGCATCAAAGACAACCATGAGTGCAATTTCGGGTTACGGCGGTACCGGCGGTTCTACATATCCTACAATGCAGGATGCAGCGAACTTGCCAAGTGGATATGTAGGCCGTTGGGACTTTGCCGCATCTAACAAGATTGCCGATGTTAACGGCTATTTCATGAGAATCCACGGCACAAACTACGCTGTGAACAACTTCGGCGGTATCGGCAAACTCGCATTCTGGGCCGAGGGTGCTGAT
>JAFXHQ010000007.1 GCA_017536325.1 Bacteroidaceae bacterium | reverse complement strand
GTGTCGCCTCTGATTACACATCCTATGGCTATTACAGCATCGTATTTGCCGCTCTTGACCATCTGCGATGCTCCGAAGATGAGTTCGAAGCTGCCCGGTACGCTGGCGAGCGTTATGTCGCTTTCCTCAACACCGTTGTCGAGCAGTGTCTTTACGGCTCCGTCGCGCAGTGCATATGTTATCTCGTCATTCCATTCGGCATATACTATACCGATCTTGCGCCCTTTGCCGTCTGCAACTTTTGCAGGGTCATATTGTGATAGGTTTTTCAGTTCTGTTGCCATAATTCTACGGTTTGTTTGTGTATAAGGTAAACCGGTTTATGCCGGTCGTTGTTTCCTTGAAGGAATAATCCTTTATAAAAAAGGCGGTTTGCCGTTCGACATACCGCCTTATATGTTCAAAATGAAAATGCTTACTTTGCAGCTTCGAGAAGTATCTTTGCCTGCATTGCAACAGGTGACTGTGGATATTCCTTTGTGATTCGCTCATAAAGCTTGTTTGCCTCAGCTGTGTTGTCCTTTGCCTCGTACATTGCGGCTGCATCGAAAAGACAGTATGGGGTAATGGCAATGTTGCTTGCCTCTTCTGCAGCCTCAAGCAGAAGTTCTATAGCCTTGTCGTAGTTTTCCTTGTGCGAATAGCAGTTGCCAAGTGTGTGCTTTACCTTTGGAGCAATGAGCCTGTCTTCGCCATTGTACTGCTCAAGTGTGCTTATAGCTTCATCGAACTGGCCAAGCTGTGCGTAACATATGCCTGCCTGTGCCAAAGCCATATTTGCAGCGTCTGTTCCGTCGTACTCCTCAATTATTTCAAGGAAACCGGGGTTGATGCCATCGCCATTCAATGCGAGCTCAAAACTGTCCTTTTCGAAATAGTCCTGAGCATAGATTATATTTGCGGCAGCTTCGTTCTCTTTTGGCTCTGCAACGAGGCTGTTATAGGCAAGCATACCGCCTACTACAAGGATTATGGCCAAAGTGATTCCGATGATTGCCTTTTTGTACTTCTGTACGAATACCTCAGACTTGCTGAGCATCTCATCTGCAAGAATAGGTGTCTCTTTCTGTTTTTTGCTCATAGTTATATTGTTTTTATTATTTACGGTGTCTCTTGGCTGTCTATTCGGGTTTTAGCCAATATCAGGATGCAAAAATAATCAAAATCTTAATAGCTTAAAAATTATATCGCTTTTTTTTGCTTTTTCGGGTGGCGAACTTCTTTTTTTATGGGTATATCAGCAGTAAGCCACGAATATAGACCGGGTTGCGAACAGAACTTCTCTGTGAAACTATAGCTTAGTGCTGAGGCGTACTCCTCGTGGGAACTAAAGTTGATTTCATCCAAATTAAACTGCACTCAACATAGTGCAAATAAATTTGCCTCTGTATTCGTTTGTACGAATTTTCCCTTCGTCGCAAACATTGCTGTGGGTTTGCATTGTCATTGCAACGATGTTTTTTTGCATCGTCGCTGTAAAATGCCAAAGCAAGCTTTGTCTATTTTGTTTGTTTGTTGCTATATTTGCAAAACGATTGCTTTGTGTGCCGTACTTTTGCTAAAAGTTGCTTGAATGAGAATAGACAGTATATCTATATTGAACTACAGGAACCTTATGGATGTGAATATAGGGTTCTCGCCAAAAATTAATTGTTTCATAGGAAGTAATGGAATGGGTAAGACCAATCTGCTCGATGCTGTCTATTATCTTTCATTCTGCAAAAGCGCTGTTGTCGTTTCGGACAATGCCAATATACTGCATGAGGCTCCATTCTTTATGATTAAAGGTTCTTACTGCGGTGACGGCGGTGTTGCCGATGAGATTTCCTGCGGTCTCAAGAGGGGGGAAAAGAAACAGTTCAAGAGGAACGGCAAGGTGTATGAACGTCTTTCAGACCATATCGGCTCTGTACCTTTAGTTATGGTATCTCCACATGATAATGAACTTATTGCAGGCGGAAGCGAGGAGAGACGGCGTTTTATGGATGTGGTAATATCGCAGTATGACCGAGGCTATCTTGCTGCCCTAATCCGTTACAATAAGGCTCTCCAACAGCGTAATGTGCTTTTGCGTTCTGGCTATGAGCCGGACCCAGAGATGGCGTCGCTCATTGAGGAGATGATGTCGGCTGAAGCAATATCGATATATGAGGCAAGGAGGCGTTTTATAGAGGAAATCACTCCGGTGTTTTCGGAGTTCCACAGTTTTATAACCGGTGGCAATGAGAGTGTAAGTCTGCGTTACCGTTCCCATATGGGAGAGAGTGATCTGGCTGAACTGCTTGCTGCAACGCGTGCTGATGACCTCCGTTTGGGATATACATCCAAGGGACCGCATCGCGACGAGCTTGTCATGCAGTTAGACGGTTATCCGATAAAGAAGGAAGGGTCCCAGGGACAGAACAAGAGTTATCTTGTGGCATTGAAGCTTGCCCAGTTCGATTTCCTGCGTCGAAAAGGCGGTGAAACGCCATTGTTGCTGCTCGATGATATTTTCGACAAGCTCGACAGTGGCAGGGTAGAGCGTATCGTGAGTCTTGTTGCCGGCAAGGATTTCGGCCAGATATTCATTACGGATGTGAACAGGGAGCATATAGATTGTATCCTTGAGCAGGTTGATGGTGAGTATAAACTGTTCGAGGTCAGTAACGGAGGTGTAGATATCGTCAAAGAGAGATGCTGATGAAGAGGGGGGAGATAAAATCCATTGCGGAACTGGTGCGTGCTACATGTCGCGAAGAGGGGTTGGAGACTCCATTGAACGAGTATCGTCTGATACAGGCATGGCCAAAACTTCTCGGTTCCGCTGTACAATCATATACAAAGGAGCTGTACATACGCAATCAGGTGCTCTATGTATCGGTTACTTCGTCGGTGCTGCGTCAGGAGCTGCTCATGAACCGCAAGGCATTGGTGCATAAATTGAATGCTTTTGTAAAGGCTCAGGTTATAACAGATATAGTTTTTAGATAGCTCGGGGTGAACTTATTCTTTTTTTCTATGGTTTAATAAGAATAAAAAAGGTATTTTTGTGCGTTGAAATTGTATAAAATCAATCAGTATATATATGAAAAATTCTAGTGTTAAGACCCGACTCATAGTTTTGAGTTTCTTGCAATTTGCCGTTTGGGGCGCATACCTTATCTCCATGGGACGATATCTTGGAAATATCGGTATGGGCAGTAATATCGGCTGGTTCTATTCGGTTCAGGGAATTGTCTCTATCTTCATGCCTGCAATCATGGGTATAGTCGCCGACCGATGGGTACCGGCACAACGTCTCCTTTCTTTCTGTCATGCGGTGGCTGCGGTGTTTATGGGTATTACAGGCTACATAGCAATGTCAAGCGGCAATGATCCTGTCGAGTTCAATGATATCTTCTGGACCTATAGTATAAGTGTTGCTTTCTATATGCCTACGTTGGCCTTGTCGAACTCTGTGTCATATACTGTGCTTGAGAAGGCCGGGCTTGATACGGTAAAGGCTTTTCCGCCTATCAGGGTGTTCGGCACGGTGGGCTTTATAGTGTCTATGTGGATTGTCGATGTCACAGGTTTTCAGAATAATTACATGCAGTTCTTTGCGTCTGCAGCTTGGGGGCTTCTGCTTGCTGTCTATGCATTCTCTTTGCCGAACTGCCCGGTGAGCAAGGGTGGCGGTGAGAAGAAATCGTTTATGTCGGCATTGGGGCTTGATGCGTTCAAGCTTTTCAACAAGAGGAAAATGGCCATGTTCTTTATTTTCTCGATGTTGCTCGGTGCTGCGTTGCAGGTGTCAAATGGTTTCGCAAATACATTTATTGGCAGTTTTGCGGCCGACAGTTCGCTTGCCGATACTTTTGCTGTACAGCATACGACTATGCTCATTTCTTTGTCACAAGTGTCAGAAACCCTTTGTATCTTGCTTATTCCATTCTTCTTGAAGAAGTTCGGTATAAAGGTGGTTATGCTTATTGCTATGTTGGGTTGGGTGTTCCGTTTCGGCTTCTTTGCCATCGGAGGCCCCGATATGCCGGGAGTGCTGCTCTTTGTGCTTTCAATGGTGGTGTATGGTGTCGCTTTCGACTTCTTCAATATATCGGGTTCATTGTTCGTTGACAAGGAGGTCCCCGAAAATATGCGTTCAAGTGCACAGGGTCTCTTTATGCTCATGACAAACGGTCTTGGTGCTTCAATAGGTGTCATTGCGGCCCAGAAGGTAGTCGATTGCTTTACACATTCTGTAATGGTTGTTGAAAACGGTAAGGAGGTTTTCTATACAGTAGGCGACTGGTCATCTGCGTGGTATGTTTTCGCAGGGTATGCTCTCGTTATAGCATTGATGTTTGCCGTTCTGTTCAAGTATAAGAAGGAGAATAAGTGATTGCTGTTGAGTTATGGTTGAGCTTGTAGTTTCCGACATTATGTCCAAGGTCTCGGACCAACGTGCCCATGTACTCCTGCTAAGGGAAAAGGATGGGCTCAGGAAAATCATAGTGGCCCTTGGGCTATTGGAGGCGCAGGCTATAGCCTTTGCTCTACGCAATGTTCCTACAGGGCGACCGTTGACGCACGATCTCTTCGGCTCTTTTGCGGCAGAGTTCGGTATAGAGTTGCAGCACGCGCTTATAAATCGCATAGACGACGGTACTTTCCATGCACAGCTCTGCTATAAGCAAGGTACGGATGTGAGGGTCATTGATGCACGGACGAGTGATGCTATAGCCATAGCTTTGCGTGCCGCAGCTCCAATATATATAGAAGAGGAATTACTGAACCGTATGTGTGTGCAGGATGAGCATAACGGAGCGATTTCCATACCGATAACGGCGGCCGATGAGGCAACATTAAGGGTTGCCATGGATAATGCTGTGAAAGAAGAGAACTATGAACTGGCGATGAAGCTAAAGGAAGAAATTGACTCGCGTCACAAGGTTGACCCGGGGTGTGACACTGTAGAAAACGATAATTGACTATGGCACTTTTTTATGTTCCGGACATTGCAGAGAACTGGGAACTCTCCGAAGAAGAGGCAACTCACGCACTGCGTGTGTTGCGTTTGAATGCAGGTTCCGGGCTTGAAATTACCGACGGTAAAGGAATGCTCTATAATGCCAAAGTTGCTTCGGTGGCAGGGAAGCATTGCTATATTGAGGCCGTTGAAGCAACTCTTATGCCAAAGAATTGGCAAGGTAATATACATATAGCCATTGCTCCTACGAAGAACATGGATAGGATAGAGTGGTTCGTGGAGAAGGCTACCGAGATTGGGCTTGATGCGGTGACATTCCTCAACTGCCGATTCTCGGAACGTAAGGTGGTGAAGACCGATAGGGTGGAACGAATTGCGGTATCGGCTATGAAGCAGTCTTTGAAGTACCGTAAACCATTGGTCGGCGATATGGTTGACTTCAAGAAGTTCATTGCTGAGGAGCGTGCCGGTGCAAAGTTCATAGCACATTGTCACGACAGCGAGAGAGTCCTGTTGAAGGATGTGCTTGTTACGGGAGAGGATGCAACGGTTCTTATAGGCCCCGAGGGAGATTTCAGCCCCGAAGAGGTGGACTTGGCAATAAAGGCCGGTTACAGGCCTGTAAGTCTGGGTAGTTCGCGCCTGCGTACCGAGACAGCAGCTTTGGTGGCATGCCATACGTTCATATTAAAGAATGAAATCTGATGCCGAGATATTTCCTCTATTTTTCATATGATGGTGCTGCATACCATGGATGGCAGGTTCAACCTAATGCCATTACTGTACAAGAGCTCATTGAGGATGCGCTGGAGAAGATTGTGCGTCGGCCTGTTCCTTTGACTGGCGCCGGCCGTACCGATTCCGGTGTCAATGCTCTCTCTATGGTTGTGCACGGTGACTTCCCCTATGAGCTGGATGTGCTTCAGGTTATATATAAATTGAACAGGATTCTTCCGCCGGATATTGCGGTAAGTGCTATCCGCCGTGTCAGGGATGATGCGCATGCACGTTTCGATGCGCTGTCCCGCTGTTATAACTACAGGGTGGTGACTTCAAAATCTCCATTCTCCCGCAGATATGCTTGCCGTGTGATGCCGGATATGGATTTCGATATGATGAACAGGGCTGCGGAACTTCTGTATGAATATACCGATTTTACAAGCTTCAGCAAGTTACATACCGATGTGAAGACTAACAACTGTAAGGTGACTAAGGCTGTATGGAACAAGGTCGGTGAGAATGAGTGGGTTTTTGAGATTGAAGCGGACCGTTTCCTGCGTAATATGGTGCGTGCAATAGTGGGTACGCTGTTCCTCGTCGGTCGCAGGAAGATGACTCTCGATGGTTTTCGTGCAGTTATAGAGAAGAAGGAGAGAGGGGCGGCCGGTGATTCGGCAATGGGGGAAGCCCTGTTCCTGGCACGAGTAGATTATCCAAGTGACATATTTCTATGATGTGGGTAGCTCTGGCATTCATTTCTGCAGCATTGCTCGGTTGCTATGACTTTTTCAAGAAGGTATCCTTGAAGGACAATTCTGTAATTGCGGTCTTGTTCTTGAATACATTGTTTTCCACATTGCTCTTTTCGCCATTCATCATCCTTTCAAGGATGGGCGTGATTACCGGTGGGGATTTATATGTGCCCACGGTTGACCTGAATACTCATCTTCTGCTTTTTCTAAAGGCTGCAATAGTGCTTGCATCCTGGCTGTTCGGGTATGTCGGTATAAAGCACTTGCCGATAACGATAGTCTCTCCAATACAGGCAACACGTCCTGTCATAGTGCTTGTGGGTGCAATGGTAATGTTCGGTGAAACGCTGAATCCGTATCAGTGGATTGGTGTTGTTTTGGCTATCCTGTCGGTCTTTCTGTTGAGCAGGAGCGGCAGGCGCGAGGGTATTTGTTTTACCAGCAACAAGTGGGTTGCATTTATCGCCCTGGCTGCAATATTCGGTGCAGTAAGTTCACTGTATGACAGGTTTCTCATGCGCTCTCTTGAACCGGTGCTTGTGCAATCGTGGTTCAATATCTATCAATGCCTGTTGATGGGCATTATAGCCTTGTTCCTGAATGCTTTCTCTCCTGCACAGCGCGCAAGAAAGTTCAAATGGCGCTGGTCGATACTTCTTATATCTCTCTTTTTGGGTGCAGCGGACTTCTGTTACTATTCGGCATTGGCTCAGGATGAGGCTCTGATTGCTGTAGTCTCTATGATAAGGCGTGGCAGTGTGGTGGTCTCTTTTGTTTTTGGTGCACTTCTTTTACATGAAAAGAATCTAAAAAGCAAAGCTATTGACCTTGCTTTGATTATTCTTGGATTATTTTTCCTATATTTGGGGTCGATATGAGAAAGTTACTTGTCGTAATACTGCTTTTTGCCGGTGGGCTCACATCGTATGTGCGCTCTCAGGATATACGTGCGGCTTTCATGAGCGCACCGGATGATGTGTTGCCATTGCTTACGCATAATATGCGTGCCGACCTTCTCGATTATGTAGATGCCGGGATGAAGGCGGAGGTCAACAATGAACTTTCAGGTGTAAGCAGGCTCGATACGTTGAGCGGTGATTTTTTGAGTCTCAGCTCAACTGCATCGACAACTGTACAGATGAAACTGTTGCCATATGGAGATTCTTCTCTCATATGTGTAATAAAAAGTGTAAAGGCCGAAGCGGAGGATAGCAGAATGGCTTTCTATAACATGTCTTGGGAGAGAATGGATGATGAAGGGCTTTTTCAGGAACCTGAAATAAAGGACTTCTTTATCTCTCATGAAAACGCGCATGAGTATATGGACAAGTGCGACATGTATCTGGTATCACTGAAACTTGGAGCTGCCGATAATTGTCTGGTTGCGGAATATACTATGCCTTATTATATGAGCGAGGAAGATTCGGCCATCGTTAAGCCTCTGCTGCGTAGGCTTAAATATATTTGGATTTCCGGTTCCTTCCGTCCCGAGTAACCGGTATGCCATTTTTTATCGGCTCCATCTTACGGTGTCTATGGTGAATTCACTGATTCCTTCACCGGAATTGTGCTTTTTCATTAACTTGCGGCTGTCTTCCAGGAATAGTTTCAGTTTGCTCTCGGCATTATTGTCTCCTTCTATTACCGTTGTCGCTGCTGGCAGAATGGTGAAATCACGCTTGCCGTTTTCCATCCTCGGCGATATCCATGTATAAAGATACTCCAAAGAACGGAGGAGTGTGAAGTTCATTATCTTTTTCAGTCCAATACGTACCATTATACCGCCGTCAGTCTTGCGTACAGCCATGTCCGACACAAGGTTACCCGTCGAATATACGACTGCATTCCTGCCGGGCCGGTTGTCGCTGCTCCTTACCTCTATGGGTTGTATGACATGAGGGTGGTTGCCTATGATATGGTCAACACCTTGTTCCAGAAGCCAGTCCGCCGTCTCTTTTACGTGTGCTGGTGGAATGCTCAGGTACTCTTCGCCCCAATGCATACAGGCAATTATCACATCGGCATTCATGTTCTTTGCTTTTGCAATATCTTTTGCCATTACACTCTTGTCAATGAGGTTTATTACTATCGGTTCCGGAATCTTGTGCCCGTTAAGGGCATATGTGTAGTTGAGAATTGCAATGCGCATTCCTCCTTTTTTTATGAGCAGCGGATAACGTTCCTCACGCTCTTTGGCATTGCGGTAAACTCCGCAGTGATAGACTCCAAGGGAGTCGAGCATGGCAAGTGTGTGGAGAACTCCCTTTTTCCCTCGGTCAAGACAGTGGTTGTTTGCAAAGAGAAAGGTGTTGAATCCTGCGTCCTTGGCTGCATAGAGAAAACTGTCGGGAGCGCAGAATACCGGGTATCCGCCGAAGTTGCTTTTTCCTATCGGTGTCTCGAGATTGGCTACTGAAATATCTGCACTCTTTATTGTCTTTGCTATATGTCGATAGTATCCCGAATAGCTGTATTCTCCATCTTCGGTCCTGGCTTCCTGAAGTTGCCTCTTATGTTGCATGAGGTCTCCTGCGAAGAGAATGCTTATGTTGTCGGTGGGTATTTTATACAATTGCGCCACGGCAGTGAGAGGCGCAATTATCAATATGAGAACAATGATTCTCCTTGCTGTCCGGGTCTTCATCATTTGTATATTGCACGCTTGCCGGCAAGCAGTGTGTTTTTCATCAGTGAGACAATGGTCATAGGGCCTACGCCGCCAGGAACAGGTGTGATGTATGAACATTTGGGGGCAACGTTCTCAAAATCGACGTCTCCGCAAAGGCGGAAGCCCGACTTGCGTGTAGTATCAGGTACACGCGTGGTACCTACATCGATTACCACAGCACCTTCTTTTACCATGTCGGCCTTGAGGAAATGGGGCTGTCCCAATGCAGCGATGATGATATCAGCTTGTCGGCATTCGTCTGCTATGTTTTTCGTGTGGCTGTGGCATACGGTAACTGTCGCGTCCCCAGGTGTCTGTTTCTGCATCATCAGATTAGCCATGGGCTTGCCGACAATGTTGCTGCGCCCGAGAACAACGCATTTCTTGCCTTTTGTATCTATGTTGTAGAACTTAAGCAGTTCCAGTATTCCGTTGGGGGTTGCCGAAAGGAAACATGGCAAGCCAATTGCAAGTCTTCCTGCATTTACCGGGTGGAATCCATCAACATCCTTGCGGTAATCAATGGCTTCGGTAATCTTCTGCTCGTCAATGTGTTTCGGCAATGGCAATTGTACAATGAAGCCGTCTATGTCTGGGTCGTTATTGAGTTCATCAACCTTTTTCAGCAACTCATCTTCTGTTATGTCGGCTTCATAACGTATGAGGGTTGACGTGAAACCGCACTCCTCGCAGGCCTTTACCTTGTTTGCGACATATGTTTCACTGCCACCGTCGTGTCCTACGAGTATGGCTGCCAAGTGAGGACGCTTGCCTCCATTGGCAATGATGTTCTCTACTTCTTCTGCGATCTCTTTTTTGATGGCTGTTGAAACTGCCTTACCGTCGATGAGTTGCATGTTTGAATTCTTTTAGGTTAATTGAGTATTCTTATCTCTTGCCTTTCATCATGCTTGCCATATTGGCCATGTTGGCCATTTTGCCGCCGGCAACATTCTTCATGGTCTTGCGTATCTGATCAAACTGCTTTACAATACGGTTCACTTCCTGCATGGTATTTCCGCTGCCTCGTGCTATACGCTCCTTGCGTGAATTGTTTATGATGTCGGGGTTTGCACGCTCCTTGGGTGTCATTGAGTTGATGATGGCCTCTACGCTCTTGAATGCGTTGTCGTCGATGTTCAGGTCCTTTACGGATTTTCCTATTCCAGGAATCATGGCCATAAGGTCCTTGATGTTGCCCATCTTCTTTATTTGCTGTATCTGCGCAAGGAAGTCGTTGTAGTCGAACTGGTTACGCGCCATCTTGCGTTGCAGCTTTCTTGCCTCCTCTTCGCTGAACTGCTCCTGAGCACGTTCGACAAGTGAAACGACGTCACCCATGCCCAGAATACGGTCGGCCATGCGGTTGGGGTGGAATTGGTCAATAGCTTCAAGCTTCTCTCCAGTACCGATAAACTTGATTGGTTTTGTGACAACGGTACGTATTGAGAGTGCTGCACCACCACGGGTGTCGCCGTCGAGCTTGGTCAGGATGACACCTGTAAAATCGAGCCTGTCGTTAAACTCCTTGGCTGTGTTTACAGCATCCTGACCGGTCATTGAATCGACAACGAAAAGTGTCTCTGTCGGGTTAACGGCCTCCTTGATTGCTGCAATCTCGTTCATCATGGCTTCGTCGATTGCCAGGCGGCCGGCGGTATCGATTATGACAAGGTTATAGCCATCAGCCTTGGCTCTTTTTATCGCATTGAGTGCTATCTGTACAGGATCTTTGCTTTCCGGTTCGCTATAAACTGGGACCTCGATGCTCTCTCCAAGTACTTTAAGCTGGTCTATGGCAGCAGGACGGTAAACGTCGCAGGCTACAAGCAGTGGCTTACGGTTTTTCTTTTTCTTCAGGTAGTTGGCTAGCTTTGAAGAGAACGTTGTCTTACCGCTACCCTGAAGACCCGACATGAGAATTACCGCCGGATGTCCTTCATAGTTGATTTCTGAGGCTTCGCCTCCCATGAGTGCGGTGAGCTCGTCGTGTACAATCTTCACCATCAACTGGCTGGGGTGAAGTGATGTCAATACGTTCTGGCCGATAGCCTTGTTCTTTACCGTGTCGGTAAATGTCTTTGCTACCTTGTAATTCACGTCGGCATCAAGCAGTGCCTTGCGCACATCCTTGAGCGTTTCTGCCACATTCACCTCGGTAATGCGGCCTTCTCCCTTGAGTATCTTCAATGAGCGTTCAAGACGCTCGCTTAAGTTTTCAAACATCTTTATATATTGTTTTAAGTTATTTCCTTGTAATGTTTACAATCCCTCCGGTACTTTTGTCAAATTGAACTTCTGTGTTGTTGTTTTTCTTGAAGAGGTCTTTCGAGAGTATCTCTGTTGTACCTAACTGCGCTACAGCAATTTCTTCGTCAGCAAGCTTGCGCCCTCGGGTATATATCTCTATTCTGGCTCTTCCGGGAACATTATAACATATGCCCTCTTTCTTCAATTGCTTTTTCTTTTCGGCTGTGGCCGGTATTACTGTTCTCAGGTCTGTGAGGTCGTAATATACCGGTTCACCGGCAAGGTCCTCTTTGTCGAGCAAGCCCAGCTTGCGGGAGAAACGGAACAGTACGGCTTTTGTGGTGTCGCAGGCCTCGGGTTGCGGTACCAGTTCAAGCGTAAAAAAGTGAGTAATGGTATCTGTCCTTCCGGTGAAAAGTTCTGTCAGGGCTTCTTCTTGTTTGTTGAGTTCTTCCAATATAAGCTGTAATCCGGCTCCATCGGTCGGCGCATTTTCAGCCGTGCCTCTGGTCATGGCAATCTTGCTTTCTCTTATTGCATATATCTCTTTTGCGGCAAGTTCGGCCATTTTTGCTGTTGAGGTTGCCTGCAGCATCTCTCCTGTAAGGTACTGTGATGCATCTGTACGATACCCTCTGGTGTCGATGCCTTTTTCCTCCGCCTCTTCGTCATTGATAGGCTCGCAGTTGATAGATTCTATGACACCGTTGTCGCCAATGGTGATGTTGCTGGCTGTACTGTTGTTCAACTTTATTGTGAACATCTTGTCGGGATTCGGGATCCCTTTGCCTTTTACGGAGATCTCGCCCAATGTCCAACTGTTCTCCGATTCGGTTATGGCATTGTCTATGCGTAGGTATCTGTCGGCATAACGGCCGAATTCGCCTGGTGTGCGTACAATGCATGTCGTTTCAACAGATATTTCTATCTTTGTGTCGGGAAGTGCGTATGTAACACCTTCGTTGCGTCCTGCGGAAAATGAGTTTACCTCTGTCTGCGCAGTGCAGTGCAGTGCGAGAAAAGATACAAGTATGAATGTGGCTCTTTTCATGTTTTCTGATTTTGACAAAGTTGCCATGCGGGCACAAAACTTCTAATTTGTTGCGAAGGTAGCACTTTTTTTCAATATTTCGTAAAAAATATTCCAACATGTTGCCCTATGATTCATTCTCTTTCTTTTTTTATGCTTCTGCCGTTTAAAAATAATCTTCGCTGTGTGTTTTTTTCGGAACTTTGTGTTATTTTTGTACATGTTATTCCCATATTGGGAAAGTGTGTAACGTTAAAACCGTTTCTGTATGTCAACTATAACAATTCACGGTAGAGAGTTCGTTAAGTCAATCAGCAATGAGGAAATTTGTGCTGCGGTAAAAGAGGTAGCGGACCGTATAAATCGTGATTATGCCGGTAAGCGTCCGGTTCTTCTGGGTGTTCTCAACGGTTGTTTTATGTTCGCTGCCGAGTTGATGCGCAATCTTGAGGTCGAGTGTGAAATCTCATTTGTAAAGCTGTCGTCCTACCAGGGTACAAACTCAACAGGTGTGATACGTGAGGTACTTGGGCTTTCTGAGTCTATTACCGGTAGGGATGTGATAATTATCGAGGATATCGTGGATACGGGTCTGACTATGCAGAATATGATGGAGACGTTGGGTACACGTGAACCTGCATCGATAGAGATTGCTTCGCTTTTTGTCAAACCTGCACGCTTGCAGGTTCCGGTGAATGTGAAGTATTCGGCGTTTACTATACCCGATAGATTTATCGTAGGTTTTGGTCTGGATTATGATGGCTTGGGAAGAAACTTGCCGGATATATATGATGTAGTAGAATAAATTCTGAAACGATGCTTAATATTGTGATTTTTGGTGCTCCCGGCAGTGGAAAGGGAACCCAGAGTGTGAAGATAGTGGAGAAGTATGGTCTTGACCATATCTCTACAGGTGATGTGCTCCGTGCAGAAATTGCAGCCGGAACAGAACTTGGCAATACGGCTAAGAGGCTTATAGACAATGGTCAGCTTATCCCTGACGAACTGATGATAAGTATCCTTGCCGCGAAACTCGACAAACTTCAGGGCGGTAAAGGTGTGATATTCGATGGTTTCCCTCGCACAATAGCTCAGGCCGAGGCATTGAAGGTTATGCTGGCTGAACGTGGTCAGGAGGTGACAGCCATGATTGAACTTGATGTTCCTGAGGAAGAACTCATGGACCGCCTTGTCAAACGTGGACAACTCTCGGGACGTGCTGACGATAACGAGGAGACAATAAAGAAACGTCTTGTCGTGTATGCCGAGCAGACAGCTCCATTGAAGGAGTGGTACAAGAACGATGGAAAACATTGCTATATCCAGGGTTCCGGTGAACTTGACCGTATATTTGCCGATATTGTTGCGGCGATTGATGCAAGAATTTGATTTGCGGGCAAATCTGCCTGCTACCTGAATATGAGAGTTGCCGTTGTATTTTTTGTGGCGGCAACTTTCGTCTTTTCCCGTTGTTAATTAAATGCCGCTTGCCGGTGTTAAGAAAGCGTTATGGCTGAATCGAATTTTATAGACTATGTGAAGATTGTGTGCCGCTCAGGCCGTGGCGGTCGTGGTATGGCACATCTTCATCGTGCCAAGTATATCCCTAATGGCGGTCCCGATGGCGGTGACGGTGGAAAGGGTGGTGACATTATCCTGCGTGGCAATAGGAACTATTGGACTCTTTTGCACCTGAAGTATCAGCGCCATATCTTTGCCGGCAATGGACAGAATGGTGGTATAAATAAGAGTACCGGCGCCGATGGAGAGAGTAAAATTGTTGATGTGCCTTGCGGTACAGTTGCATACAATGCCGAGACAGGAGAATTCCTGTGCGATGTAATGGAGGATGGCCAGCTTGTGACTCTTCTGAAGGGTGGTCGTGGCGGTTTGGGCAATGTGCATTTTGCAACACCTACACGTCAAGCTCCACGTTTTGCCCAGCCGGGTGAACCTATGCAGGAGATGACGGTGACTCTTGAACTCAAGTTGCTTGCCGATGTTGGTCTTGTCGGTTTTCCAAATGCCGGAAAGTCAACCTTGCTCTCTTCGGTATCGGCAGCGAAGCCCAAGATTGCGAACTATCCTTTTACGACTCTTGAACCGAATCTAGGCATTGTTTCGTATCGTGACGGGAAGTCTTTCGTTATGGCAGATATCCCTGGTATTATCGAAGGAGCAAGCCAAGGCAAGGGCCTGGGGCTCCGCTTTTTACGCCATATTGAGCGTAACTCGTTGCTGCTCTTTATGGTGCCTGCTGATGCTGATGATATAAAAAAGGAATATGAAGTTCTGCTCAACGAACTTGCTACCTTTAACCCCGAGATGCTCGACAAACAGCGCGTGCTTGCGATAACCAAGTGCGATCTTATTGATGATGAACTTAAGGAGATGTTGTCCGAGAATCTGCCCGAAGATGTTCCTCATGTCTTCATCTCGGCACCAACAGGCGAAGGCATTCAGGAACTCAAGGATATCCTGTGGGCTGAACTCAATAGCGAGGAGAATCGTTTGGCATCGGTTAAGCGCGAGGAACTTGTACACCGTAACTACGATAAGAAAATGCTTGCTGCCGACTTTGCCGATTGGGAACCCGATTTCGACGATGAACCTCTTGACGAAGAGGATGATCTTGGGTATGACGAGTTCGATTTCGACGAAGAATAAATAATCTGTATTATAATAAGGTATAGCAGTTGCGGCGTTGTCGCAGCTGCTGTTTTTTTATGTTCCTGTAGCCCTGCTGACGCTCCCATTTTTTCAGTATTTTCTGTTCTTTTTCGTAAAGGTCGTGTTGTTTCTGTGATTTTTAATGTTTTT
>JAFXHQ010000061.1 GCA_017536325.1 Bacteroidaceae bacterium | reverse complement strand
CAAGGACTACGAGGTAAGCTGCGAAGAGCTCGACTTCCTTGTTGACGTTGCTATCGACTGCGGTGTTACCGGTTCACGTATGATGGGCGGTGGCTTCGGCGGTTGCACAATCAACCTTGTAAAGGAGGAGTTGTACAGCGTATTCATTGAAGAGGCTGAGAAGCGTTACAACGAGAAGTACGGCAAGACACCTAAGGTGTATGACGTAGTAATCGGTGACGGTTCACGCAAGATCTGCTAATTGAAAGCAGACATATATAAAATGAATTGGAGCAACCTTGCGGTTGCTCCAATTCATTTTATATATAACATATTATACAGTCACGGTATTTCTTCTGTTTCACACCCCTTTCATCGAAAGAGATATTCTCCTTCGTTTCATATCGACCTCCACTACCCTCACCATCACCTGTTGGCCAAGCTTTACTACATCATTGGGCGATGAGACGAACTTGTCGGCAAGCTGTGATATGTGGACAAGACCGTCCTGATGAACACCGATGTTTACAAAAGCACCGAATGCCGTTATATTGGATACGAGGCCGGGAAGAACCATTCCCGTGCGCAAGTCCTCAAGTTCATGCACGTTGGGGTCGAAAGAGAAAGCCTTTGCCTGTTCGCGTGGGTCGAGTCCGCGTTTGTTCAGCGAATCCATTATATCGGTAAGCGTAGGCATACCCGCCTTTTCTGTAACGTAGTTCTGCAACTGGACTTTCTTGCGCAGTTCTGCATCGGAAATGAACTGCTCAAGAGAGACACCCATATCCTTTGCCATTCTCACGACAACACCATACGACTCGGGATGAACAGCCGTATTATCGAGCGGTTCATCACCGCCAACCACTCGCAAGAATCCTGCAGCCTGTTCAAAAGCCTTGTTTCCCAAGCGCGGAACCTTAAGTAGCTGCTTACGGTTACGGAAATCTCCGTTTTTGGCACGATACTTCACTATATTCTCAGCCAATGCAGGACCAAGACCTGAAATATGTGTAAGAATCTGCTTGGTTGCAGTATTCAAGTTCACTCCCACCCAGTTCACACAACTCTCTACCACTACATCAAGACGTTCCTTAAGTTTTGCTTGGTCAACGCTATGCTGGTACTGCCCTACCCCTATTGAGCGGGGTTCTATCTTCACAAGTTCCGAGAGCGGGTCTATCAAACGACGGCCGATAGAGACCGCACCACGTACAGTCACATCCTCATTCGGAAACTCTTCGCGTGCAACCGGAGATGCAGAATAGACCGAAGCACCGTCCTCGTTGACAGAAAAGATTTCGGCTCCGGTATCCAACTTGCGTACAAAATCTTCGGTCTCGCGCCCCGCTGTTCCGTTGCCTATAGCAAAAGCCTCTATCGAGTAATCCTGTACAAGTGACACAACAATTCTTGCTGCCGACTCACGGTCATTATGAGGCTGATGCGGGTATATCACCGTGTGATAGACAAGGTTGCCTTGCGAGTCTAGCACTACCACCTTGCAACCTGTGCGGAAACCGGGATCAATCGCCAACACACGCTTCTGGCCTAATGGCGAAGACATGAGCAGTTGGCGAAGGTTCTCGGCAAAAACAGCTATAGCCTCATCATCGGCACGTACCTTAGCCGCAGCACGCGTCTCGTTTTCTATCGAAGGGGCAAGGAGCCTTTTATATCCGTCGGCAACAGCTGTTTCCATATATTCACGCGAAGGGGAGAAACGCTTGACCAAACGACGGTTGAGCTGTGCTGTAGCCTCTTCTGCATCTACAGCTATGGATACACGCAGAAAGCCCTCATCCTCGCCACGCATAATCGCAAGAAGACGATGTGAGGATATGCGTGCCACACTCTCCTGCCACTCATAATAGTCGGAGTATTTTATGCCATCGGCCTCCTTGCCCTTTACAACCTTTGACGAGAGGATACCAAAACGTGAGAAAAGCCGGCGTACGATATTGCGAGCTCCTTCATCCTCGGAGACACGCTCCGCGATGATATCGCAGGCACCGGCAATGGCATCATCAGCCGTAGGTACATCCTTATTGATGAATGTACGCGCCCGACCCTTGACATCGCTGCCTTGCTGTAGATATATGTAATCGGCAAGCGGTTCAAGCCCACGTTCCTTTGCTATTGTCGCACGCGTACGGCGTTTTGGTTTGAAAGGCAAGTATATATCCTCAAGTTCAACTGCATCAAAACAGTCATCGATGCGTTTTTTCAGCTCGGGTGTAAGCTTGCCCAGCTCCTCTATGGTAGAAATTACAGTTGCCTTGCGTTGCTGCAGTGCCTTAAGTTTCTCATACATATCCTTGATACCGCCTATCGCTACCTCGTCCATAGAGCCTGTAGCCTCCTTGCGGTAACGGGCTATGAACGGAACAGTAGCACCGCCATCGAGCAATTCAACAGTATTCTTAACCTTGGCGGGCTGCAGCCCGAACTCTTTTGCTATAATATTTACAAGCATAATCCAATAATTTTTCACGAAGATAATACAAATGGAGAGAAATATAAGAAGCCGTTCAAAAATAATTTTTCGTAAGGCAACTGCAAAATAAAGGATTCAAAGCCGGAGCTACGATTCGGCACATGATGGATTTGATTCATGAGCGGATATATAAATAAAGGATTATTTTACTGAAATATTTATAAACAGGCTATAAAAACATGGCTCAATTATGTTCCACATTCAAACAAAATGTATTACTTTTGTAACAAATTACGGGGAGGTACATTCCTGCCTATCTGCCATAGGCAATATTAAGATATTTAACATTAGAAAAATCCTATAACTACTATAAAAATATGAATAGCAAGCAACTGATGAACAAGGCAGCGGACAATATACGAATCCTTACCGCTGCAATGGTTGAGAAAGCAAAATCGGGACACCCGGGCGGTGCTATGGGCGGCGCGGATTTCATCAACGTACTCTACTCGGAGTTCTTGATACACGACCCGGAAAACCCATTATGGGAAGGCCGTGACCGTTTCTTCCTCGACCCCGGACACATGTCACCTATGCTCTATTCAGTGCTTGCTTTATCCGACAAATATACAATGGACGAGCTCAAGCAACTGCGCCAATGGGGAAGCCCTACTCCTGGACACCCCGAAGTAAACTTCAAGCGCGGTATTGAGAACACATCAGGCCCTCTTGGCCAAGGACACACATATGCAGTAGGTGCCGCTATCGCAGCCAAGTTCCTCGAAGCACGTTTAGGCAAGGAGCCGCTCGGGCACACAATATATGCATTCATATCGGACGGAGGTGTTCAGGAAGAGATTTCACAGGGTGCAGGCCGTCTTGCCGGATACCTGAAGTTGAGCAACCTCATCATGTTCTACGATGCAAACCAGATTCAGCTCTCTACACGTTGCGACGAGGTAATGTTCGAGGACACTGCAAAGAAGTACGAGGCATGGGGCTGGAAGGTTATAACCATTGACGGAAATGATTGTGACGCAATACGCGCAGCCCTCACCGAAGCAAAAGCCGAGAACGAACGTCCTACACTTATCATCGGAAACACCGTAATGGGTAAGGGAGCACGCCGCGCCGACGGCAGCAGCTACGAATTCGACTGCGGCACACATGGTGCGCCACTCGGAGGCGATGCATACATAAATACAATAAAGAACCTTGGCGGAGACGTTGAAAATCCGTTCGTATTCTTCCCCGAAGTCAAGGAGATGTACGATAACCGCCTTGCAGAACTCCGCAAGATTGTTGCAGAGCGCAAGCAGGCAAAGGCTGCATGGGCCGCTGCAAACCCCGAAAAGGCACAGAAGCTTGAGGATTGGTTCAATGGCAAGCAGCCCGAAATAGACTGGAATGCCATTGAGCAGAAGGCCGATGCACCTACACGCAACGCATCATCGACTGTACTTGGAATACTTGCCGAGAATTACGGCAACATGATATGTTCTTCGGCCGATCTGAGCAACAGCGACAAGACCGACGGATTCCTCAAGAAAACACACGCCTTTACACCCGGAGATTTCAGCGGTGCATTCCTTCATGCCGGTGTATCGGAGCTCACAATGGCATGTGTTTGTATCGGTATGGCACTGCACGGCGGTGTAATCGCAGCATGCGGTACATTCTTCGTGTTCAGCGACTATATGAAACCAGCCATCCGTATGGCAGCACTTATGGAGCTTCCTGTAAAGTTCGTATGGTCACACGATGCATTCCGCGTAGGCGAAGACGGCCCGACACATGAACCCGTTGAGCAGGAGGCACAGGTACGCCTCATGGAGAAGGTAAAGAACCACCACGGCAAGAACTCTATGCTCGTTCTGCGCCCCGCCGATGTAAACGAGGCTACACAGGCATGGAAACTGGCCATGGAGAACGACAATACACCTACAGGCCTTATCTTCTCACGCCAGAATGTAAACAACCTGCCGGCAGGAACAAGATATGAGGATGCGGCAAAGGGTGCCTATGTAATTGCCGGCAGCGATGAGGACTACGATGTAATTCTTGTAGCATCGGGTTCCGAGGTATCTACACTTGTAGAAGGTGCAAAGCTGTTGAAGGCCGATGGAATAAAGACACGCATCGTTTCTGTTCCTTCCGAAGGTCTTTTCCGCACCCAGCCTAAGGAGTATCAGGAGAGCATTCTCCCTGCCGGAGCAAAGATATTCGGCCTCACAGCAGGCTTGCCGGTGAATCTCCAGGGTCTTGTCGGCGCAAACGGCAAGATATGGGGTCTGGAATCATTCGGTTTCTCTGCACCTTACAAGGTTCTTGACGAAAAGCTCGGATTCACAGCCGAGAATGTGTATAACCAGGTAAAATCAATGTTATAATGAACAAGACAATAGGACTGGCAAGCGACCACGCCGGCTACCCCCTCAAGGAGCAGGTAAAGGAGTGGCTCAAGGAGAAAGGTTATGAATTCGTTGATTTCGGTACCAACAGCACCGAGAGCTGCAACTACCCCGAATTCGCCCACGCTCTTGCCAATGCAATGGAGAAAGGCGAACTTACACGCGGTATTGCCATCTGCGGTACAGGCAACGGTATAAACATGACTTTGAACCACCACGACGCGATACGCAGCGCACTCTGCTGGATGCCTGAAATTGCAGAACTTGCACGCCAGCACAACGATGCCAACGTAATGGTAATGCCAGGCCGTTTCATACAGGCCGACCTCGCAAAAGAATGTGTGGAGAAATTCCTCGATACACCGTTCGAAGGCGGCCGCCACCAGGCACGCATCGATGCGATACCGGTAAAGAGATAATTACTATACAATAAATAACACGAGGGCAACCCAAAAGTAAATAGGGTTGCCCTCGTGTTATTTGTTGAGAGTTTGAACAAAAAGAACCGTTTTTAGGTTAGCGAAACCTTTGCAGTCAACCTCTTCGGCAGATATTGCATATATTGATGATTACCTTTTCAATATTTTCTTTCCGTTCTTCATATATATTCCGGGAAGGGAGGCATCCTTAAGACTACGGCCGGAAAGGTCATATATTACGTCGTTGCCGTCAGCACCCTCCACAATCTCAATTCCGGAGACAGAGCCTGCAGCAATTTCAATACTCTTCGATTCCGCATCCACCGTAACAGCAATCTCTTCGCCATTAACCGACACAAAATCGGATGACAGCACAGCGGTTCCTGCCTGGACGGCAACAAAACCGCCATCATATATTGCGTCACTGCCGGTATAAGCCTCAAGAACATACCTTACTGCATCGACACCTGTAACATCGACGGAATATACATCGTAACCATAAACAGGTTCCACACTCCAATGCGAAGCTGCAGTCCATGGTCCCCAGGTTGAAACACCCTCATTGTTCCCATTGCATTTAAGACAACGCTGGACATCTGTAAAGCCAGGCTTGCCGGGGGTATAGTTAACCTGTTCGAGACAGTAGTGTCCCTCGGGATAACTGTACTCGCCACTCTTCATGACATATGCCACAGGCTCTTTGGCGAACTGATAGACGGAACTTGTAGAGGAGAGCGCACTGCGGTCCTGGACATAACGTCCGTCATTTGCCTTTATATAGAAGACACCGTCACCGGCATCCTCAAGACTGAATATGCTCACGACCTCACTGCTCTTCTCGCCTGCAAAAAGTTCATTCCCGTTCTGATAGAGATAATGCGTCGTATGCCCATCTGCAGCACCGCGTATGCGGTAATACTCGGTTCCCTCCTCCACGACTTCATACTCAAGAGGAGCCTCGGCTGCAACATCGACCCTCTCTACAATCTTCTGTACGTTGCTGTTTATGGCAAATGAAGCATAAGTGGCAAGAGAACGCGAGTCGTCCGAATCGGGAGTGTCATTTCCCATATCCCAATAAAATATTCCGGCACATCCGTTATTGTTCATAAGTTCACTGCGTAACCAAACCTGTTCCATACCGGTAAAATAACGCGTAAGTCCACCACCGACATCATATGAATTCTGGCTATACGAAAAAGTCTTGTATGGCATAGACCTCCATCCCGTCGGGTAGAACTCGGCATGCGAACTTGCCGGACGGCTTCCGTTGCTGTACAATGCACCGCTTGTAGTCGTAGCGTAAGAGAGCATTATCTTGTCAACAGGATATCCGTGATTCTTCGCTTTTGTAAAGAAAGTCTTGTAATTGTCAAAATTGAATATGTTCCTGTTATTGGGACCATAGTTCTGGAAATTGAAATAATCGACATACTGCATCTTGTCGGTCGGGAAATTATAATAGAGTTCGTGCGGCGATACAGCCTGAATCTTGCCCGGAAGCAATTTCTCGCGCACAAGCTGACAAAGCATACCTATTCCGCTCCAGTTGTTGTTCCACTCGAAATCATAATCGACACCGTCGAGGAAAGGTTCGTTACCCATCGCTGCTATGGAAGCGGCGAGAGCCTCACGATACTGGGCATTGCCGTTTATCTTCGTAAAGAACTCATCTGAATATTTGTCAAGACTTATAGTCACATATGCACCCTCATAGCCTTCGAACGTAGCCTTTATCATACGGAACCATTCTGGTGTCGAATAGCTGTCACGCCCCAAATCTTCAGGGACATCATATTTCCACAATCCGTCCACACTGCGTGAATAGGCACCGAGAATCGACTTGCCTATACCCGGCTCAAGAGGTTCCTTGCCCTGAGCTATTATGTTAGCAGCATTGAAAGCCTGCGTCCAAGTAATGGTTTCGTCAAGTTTTCCGTCAATGCCGTAACCTATGATACAGTCCGTAGAACGGAGACCCGAAAGCGACATGTTTGCAGTGGAAGCATGGCTATACGACGGCTCAACAGTCGTCTCGTCAAAAACGAAAACAAACTCGTTGCCAAGAGTGGAGGCATTGGTTGAAAAGCCTATGTGATGCCACTTGCCGGGCGACAGCTGAGTGCTGTAATAGAACTCCACTCCATTGCAACGCAGAACGAACACACCCGAAGAATCACCGAGACGCAACGATATGCCGTTATTCACGGAACTCTCCTTTTTAATAAGGTAAGCACCGGGAGTCCATGCATCGAGCGAAAGCCAAGTCATGAACGTGTATGCCTGAGCGGTCTCAAGATAGAGACTGTTGTTATATGCTATCAAAGCATCCTTGCCCACATTCATCTGCGCACCTTCACCTTGGAGCTCCAGCACACCGCTGCGACCATCATAAGCGGGAAGATAGCCGCCCGAAGTAACCGTACCGGCATTGTCGGGCTGTTTATACTTTATACTTCCGTCAGCCTGTGCCGTACCACCTATCATGCTTATGACATTGCTCTTAAGATATTGTCCCTGCTGTATGCCGCGGTCAAAGAAGCGGCTGCAATCGGAATATGCAAGGTTACGGCGATACGTAAACAAGCCGTTGTCACTGACCGGAACACGTTCAACGCCATTGGCACTGAACGTGCCGTTATGTCCGTTGCCACTGTAGTCATATACATTTGAAGTCAGACGTGTCTGGTCGAATTTCCAATACCCCACTATCTGTGTCCATGAAGGGTTCAGGCGATCTATCGTGTTGTTCCAGAAACGGTTGTAATCGGCAGACAGCAGGGTATTCCACAAGCGGACCTCATCGATACGTCCAAGGAAACCGCCGCCAAGCAGCAATGGCTCATCGGCTACCTCAAACGGAACGTCAAGCACCGCACTCTGTTCATTTGCATTGTTCACGAGCAAAGCCACATTACCATTGCCGAGCAACAAAGTTATATGCGACCAAATCCCTGCAGCCAGATTGGCATCGCAGAACAATACGCTTCCTGTACCGCTTGTCACGACAATCTCACCGGGCATACCGAGAGCCACATTTAATGTTTCGCCCCAATCAACAACATTTGCACCCGGAATCCAATGTTTGGGGTTCATCCAAAATTGAAGCGTTGCACCCTGAGCGGAATCCATTCCATCAATCACTCCCAGCGAAAGACGTCCATTCCTTTCAAAACCGATAGCATTGTTCTTCACCTGAGCTGGAGAGCCCAGCGACAGGAAAAACCCTATGAGGGCAAAAATAAATTTCTTCATTGTTCAAAAAATATGGTCAGTAAAAAGTCATTCATCCAATAGCAAAACTCGGCCAACCCTTCCGCACATTTCAGACAATGAACAGAAGTTCACGGTACTTGGGCAACGTCCACAGCTCATTATCCACAACCAGTTCAAGCTGGTCGATATGGCCTCGTATCTCTTCGAGCATAGGAGCCACAGTATCGTGGTATGCTATGGCCTTATCACGCTCCGACGTAATGCGGTTTGCAACCTTGCGACGCTCCACAAGCTCGGCAACCAGGCGGCGTATCTCTGCCACATGCTGCGCCATCTGCTTTACCAGGCTTATATTCTCGGCCGACAGCATATCGCCCTCCTCCTTGCCTATCACCTGTTCCATCTTGATGACATTGTCGAGCAGAGAACTCTGGTACTTTGTCGCAGTAGGTATTATATGGTTCAGCGCGAGGTCGCCAAGCACACGCGCCTCAATCTGAATCTTCTTCGTGTACATCTCCCACTTTATTTCGTTGCGCGCACGCAGCTCCGTCTCGGTCATCACATCCATGTCGCGGAACATCTTCACGCTCTCCTTGTCGAGATAACGATCGAAGACAATCGGGGCACTCGCCTCGCAGTCAAGCCCTCTATGCGCTGCCTCACGACGCCACTCGTCGCTATAACCGTTGCCGTCGAAGCGTACAGGCTTGCTGTATCTAATAT
>JAFXHQ010000060.1 GCA_017536325.1 Bacteroidaceae bacterium | reverse complement strand
CCGTCGGCCCAGCGACCCAACATCGGAATTTCGGGCGCAGGGTTGGTGTTGCCGTAGTTTCCGTCACCTGCGTACCTGAAATGCTCGAATTCAATGCTCTTTTCGGGAGCTGTTGCGTTGATGTCGGCCGAAATACCTGCCGACAGTTTGATTTCGCTGCGGCGTGAATAGTCCATTTCCAATTTTATGGTACGCAACGGGCGGTAGTCCTTGCGCACCTTGTATATCTCGGGTGTCCACCAGTTCTGGGCAAATGTGCCGTCGCTGTTGAACGATGCACCGCCGTATGCATAAGGGCAGTAGATGAAACCGTTGTTGCACCACCATGCGCCCCATGAGTTCACGATAATCCATGCACCCACCTCATCTTTCTCAACCTCTCCTGCAATGCCGTTGCCGTCAAGGTCGAACTCGATGCGGTCGTCATAACCCACAATTGTAAGGGCGTGGTCGACCTGTGTACCCCAGGCTCTCAGGTACTTCTTGCCAACGACGCCGGCATTTCTGTTGGCTGTGGTGCTCGGGATACTGCCGTCGTAGTTGCCTCCTGCACTGGCTACACCGATTCCGCAGATACCGCCGGCCTGGAAACTTGTATCGCCGTTGTGATTCCACAGCCAGTTCTTTACTGCCTCACGACCCTCCTCTGTTCCCACATGTACGGGGAAGTTGGACGGCTCGAGCATGCGGTTGTGCATAGCCTCGAACCATTTGTCGTATCCTTGCATCCAACCGAAGTCATTGTCGTCACAGTCCTGATAACCGAAAAGCGATGAGTATGTCTGTCCGCCGTATGTGGCTGCCGAGGGCACACCGATGCTTGTGACGAACTCGTTCTTGCCCGAACTTGTATTGGTGTGCAGCCATACGAAGTGCGAAGGGTAGTAGTTCGTCGGGAGTTTTCCGTTGAGGTTACGGTATGCGTTAAGCTCGTATGTGAACATGTAGCATATGCGCGATGCAGAACCGCAGGAGCCTCCGTCCTGATTGAATACGGGCGGGAAGAATTTCAACTCTGCGTTATTGACGTATGCCGGTCTCTGTTCTGCAGGAACAGCATCGGTACGTGCCGCGCTCTTCTGCATAGATGCATATTGCATAAGTGACCAGTCGGGGTTGGTCTTGTCGCTGTAGTCGGGATACTTTTCCCTATTTACATCTGTCTGTGCACTCAAGGCCATTGGCAGAACCAACGCAAGTGCAAGAATAGTTTTCAGTTTTTTAATCGTTGTCATAGGTCATTTATAGTTTGCTTGTTTATTATAAGGGGGATTAAGGGGTACTAAGGGTTATTAAGGTTGGTTTATTTTACCACAATTTCATCTGTGAAGAGCCAGCCACGCTGCGGACCGCACTTGGCACGGTAGCGTATGTAGCGTGCCTTGGCGGCACCTTCCCATCCGTAATTCTTGAAAGAGAGTCCCTCGTCACGCACTACCTTATGTCCGATATGTGTAAGTTCTATGTAATTCGTGTTGTCGCAGGATACGGAAATGGTTACCTCGGCAGGCATCCAAACGTCTGGGATGCACATCTGCATGAAGTCGGCTGCAATACTGCTTATCTCCTTTTCCTCGCCAAGGTCGATTACAACATCGATGCCATCCTTTATGAATCCTTGCCATCTTCCGTCAATATATGTCCATCCACCATGATTGCCGTCGGTGAGTGCGTCTGCACCGCCGGCATTGTATCTTTCGTTGAACGGTGCAGTTGATGCATAAGTAACACTCTTTCCCTTTGCCAGGTGCTCTGTAGGTGTCAGTGCCTCCTTGCGTTGTCCGAACTCGTTCCCAAGGTCAAAGGCATTGTAACCTTTTGCTCTTAGTTCGTTTACTGCTTTTACTGCCCTTTGCTTGAATTCGCCCAAATCGCGCTTCACGGGATTGCTCCATCCTATCTCTGCAATGGCAAGGATGCGCGGATAAATCATATACTCGACAAGTTCCTCGGTTGGTATGTACTCAACCCAAAGGTTACCTTGCACTCCGTATATGAGTTCGGCTTGTTTCTTGCTGAGACCATCTATGGGATTGTATGAATAAACCTTCTCTATAGGCATATATGGTCCGAACGCCATCGGTTGCGTATGTGGAGCATCCTGGTAGGAGTCGAGGTAGCAGTATCCGCCGGGAGTCATAATGGCCTTGTGTCCGCTCTCTGTTGCAGCAATTCCGCCTTCTGTCCCGCGCCAAGACATTACTGTCGCATTAGGAGCCAGTCCTCCGTCAAGAATCTCGTCCCAACCGATAATCTGCCGTCCCTTGCTGTTCACGAACTTCTCGATGCGGTGTATCAGGTAGCTCTGCAGTTCGTTGACATCCTTCAACCTCTCTTCCTTCATGCGCTTCTGGCATAGCGGGCAGTGAGGCCATGAAGCCTTGCCGGCTTCGTCACCGCCAATGTGAATATATTCCGAAGGGAACAGCTCCATCACTTCGGTGAGTACGTTCTCAAGGAACTCATATGTCTTTTCGTTTCCTATGCAGAAGTCGGCCTGCTTGTACGGCTCATGGGTACATGACAGTTCGGGATATGCGGTAAGCACCTCTTCGCTGTGTGCCGGCATCTCAATCTCCGGTATAATGGTGATATATCTCTCTGCTGCATATGCTACAATCTCACGAATGTCGTCCTGGGTATAGTAGCCGCCATGTGCCTCAGGGCTGCCCTCTTCGGCATACTTGCGGTCGCCGAACCACCAGTCCTTCCAGAGCGGTTTGCTGCGCCATGCTGCAAATTGTGTCAGTCGTGGATATCTCTTTATCTCAATGCGCCAACCGGCTGCATCGGTCAAGTGCAGGTGCAGACGGTTCATCTTAAAGTGCGCAATGGCATCTATCTGCTTCTTTACAAACTCCTTGTCGAAGAAGTGACGGCTGACATCGAGCATCATACCGCGGTAGGCAAACTTAGGTTCATCTGTTATTTTGCCTGCAGGAACGCCATTACCCTCTGCTGCAAGTTGCAGAATTGTCTGCGCAGCATAGAACAGGCCGGCTCCCGATATTGCCTTAACAGTGATATTCTCCTCTGTTGTCTCAATTGCATATCCTTCGGGCGATGTTATTCCCTCAACATCGTTGCAAATCGTCATAACAACAGCATTGCTATCCTTTTCTCCTCTTTCAAGAGCAAGCGGAGATGCTGCAAGAAAGTTTCCTACAGCATTTGCATCTTTTTCCTCGGCCGCAATCTTTAATGTGGTGGCGTTGTTGAATATGAACCTTCCCTTACTCTCTTCAATGTTTGCAGGCAAGGGAAGCAAGCTGCGGCTGCTTGCTACGTTCTTAACCTGTGAACACGACAGCAGCAGAGCCAAAGCAATAGATGCAATTATTATTCTATTCATAAAATGAACCTATTTTTTGCGAATATAGCAATTTTTCGCAAAATAATCCTTAAAATGTTTGGAAAGTATAGAAGAACCTCTTTATATTTGCAGTGTACTAATAAACTAATACACTATGATAGCGATAAAGGAATTATCTTTTGCTTATTCTTCGGCATTGGTGCTGGACAATATAAGCACGACATTCGAGAGCGGGAAAATATATGGTCTGCTTGGTGCCAACGGTGTCGGCAAGAGTACGCTGTTTAAGCTCTTGTGTGGCCTGCTCACCACTAAAAAGGGTACTATAGAGATTGACGGAGTTTCGCCTAAAGGCCGGAACCCCGGTTTCTTGTCCAAGATATTCTATGTTCCCGAAGATTTTGAGGGTCCCGATATGCGCATAAGCAGCTATGCTTCGGGTGTGTCGCAGTTCTATCCCAACTACGATGCCGAACTCTTTTCCCGTATGCTTGCCGGCTTTGAGATAGATGCCGAGCGTAAGTTTACAACCCTCTCTTTGGGCCAGCGTAAAAGAGCAGTCCTCTCGCTTGCCCTTGCGTTGAAGACAGAATATCTCTTTCTCGACGAACCTACCAACGGCTTGGATATACCAAGCAAGGCGGAATTCCGTAAGCTGGTGGCAGCCGCAATGGACGAGAACCGTACAATAATAATATCGACTCACCAAGTAAGGGATGTTGAAAATCTGCTCGACCATATTATGATACTCGACAAACGCGCTGTTCTGCTCGACAGCAGTGTGAGCGATATTCAGAAAGAGTACAGTTTCGACATCTCTATAAATGCACCCGAAGATGCTCTGTATGTAGAGCCCGGGCTTGGCGGATGCTGTTCCATAAGCCGTAACACAACAGGTGAGGAGAGCCGCATAAATATAGAGTTGCTCTTCAATTACATTAATTCAAAAAAATAAAGGACTATGAACGAAATATTTGATTTAAAACGCTTTGCGAAACTCTTTCTCTATGAATGCAGTACATATTTGCCCAAACTTTCAAAGGTGCTTGTGACTATATCCTGCATAATCTTTGCAGCGTGGGTTACTACCATTGTTTTTAAATTTGAATTTCCCATATATTTCAGAATAGGCCTTATCTCAACACTTTTCAGTGTAGCCTGTATGCTGGCACCCTTTATAGTCTATGGAGAAATGAACAACCGTAAGAGCGGCTATTTCTATGCAATGCTGCCGGCAAGCATTCCCGAAAAATTCATTTCGATGTCTCTCGTGTGTTTGGTAGTTGCGCCACTCGTGTCGTACGCTGCAATACATATTGCAGACTCACTGCTCTACAGTCTCTCTCTTGCCGAAATAGGTGGCTTTGCGGGTGTAAAACTTTATAATCCGTTTGAGGGTGAGGGAGGGTTTGTTCTTGTCCTTTCTTATGTGGCAAACATCGCAATTCCAATGATGTTCAACACAATTTTCCGCAAGTCAAAAATTATAAAGACAATTCTTGTGTATATGGGTTTCGTGTTCTCCCTTATAATGCTTCTCGCTTGGATGTTCAGCACCTTCTCTATTGACAAAATCGAGATTTTCTTAGGCTGGGCCAGTGAAGTGGGTTTTGCGCTGTATTTCCTGTTGGCAGTAACAATAGCAGCCTTCTGTGTAACATACCACAAGATTAAAACTGTAAATTATTGATTTATGGAGTATATTGGGCATAAGCCAATCTATTTGCAGAACGTAGACTATATACGCGAGAAGGTTCTTTGTGGCGAGTGGCCCGAAGAGGAACGAATACCTTCGGTGCGCGAACTTGGAGCCTCTTTTGGTGTTAATCCAAACACTGTGGTCCGTTCCTATCAGCAGCTCGAAGCCGAAGAGATAATATACAACAAACGCGGTTTGGGTTACTTTGTGCGCGAGGGTGCCGTTGCCCGCATTAAAGAGGCCTTGCGCCGTGAATTCATATCTCAGGAACTGCCTCAGTTCCGTGCAAAGGCCGAAATGCTGGGAATTTCAAAGCAGGAACTTATAGAACTGTTATAAACAATATGCTTATGAAAAATTTATTTCATTATATAAAAATCGTTTTGTGTATAATTATAGTTCTGTATATGCTCTACACTCTTGGTGAAATGCTTTATTTCAGGCAGGAACCACTACCGCGTGTCATAGCTTGGGTGTTAGGAATGCTTGGCTGGTGTAGTATTACGTATAAGGTTATTAGAAAATCGTAGCAGATATGAGAAAAAATGTTTTGTATATGTTGCTCGCGCAGCTATTGTTTGTTTCAATATCTGCTGAATCTTTTGAAATTACATAGCGATAGGGTGGCTCAAAAGAAATTGAGCCACCCTATCGCTTATATGAATTTTATGTTCCAGCCCTGTATCAGAAAATCAGTTTCACGCTGAAGTTCTGCTTGTCTCCGACCTTGCCTGTTATGTAGTAGATGATTCCATCTTCTGTCTCCTGCTTTGTACGGAAGATTTTTACTGTATCACCCGGCATGACTTCGGCATCATAGTTTACAAGAAGTTCCTTCAACGGCTTCTCTTTTATAACCTCTGGCTCAATAGCGTCAATGGCCCATACAACATACTTTACGTTGTTCACATGTCCCATTGTATCAATCTCTGACCATGTTATAGGGTGTTTCCTCACCAATTCGGGCTCTATGTCAACCGGTACCACAACCTTGTCGGCCGGTTCAGTAATGGCATCCTCTCTTGTGCATTTCTCCGGGCTTGTGGCAAGGTCGTTGTTGCGTACAAGCCTGCGGGTATTCATGTCGATAATCAGCCACGATGTGGTGGCTTTTATCATGGCATTGCCTTCTGTATCGCTGAGTATAAAGTCGCGAAGGTAGAATAGCTTTGCAACTCCTTTATGCCATGTATCCAACTTCACCTCCTGTCTCCAAACAGGTAACTTGTCAAAACGTACGTGCATGCGTGACAGCACCCAAGCTGTCTTGCTTTCCATCAGTTCGTCGAATCCGAATCCTAAGGTTGTAGCATTTACGTTTGCCGCCTCTTGCATAAGATCGAGCATGGCTGTCGGGCGCATGAGTTGGTTGGCATCGGCCTCATAGCAGGCAATAGTGTGATTCTTTGAATACTTCATATTTTTGTAAGTTTACAGTAATATTTAATCCAGTTTCCGAACAGCTTGCGTGCAGTCGGTTGCCAACGGTTTACAGGTTCGTTGGCCGAGTTGTCATCGCGGTAGTAGTTCTGTGGGAGTTCAATGGGTAGGCCCTTTGCCATATCACGCCTGTACTCACCATCTAAGGTATAGAGCGCATATTCCGAGTGTCCGGTGATGAAGAAATCTCGCGTACCCTTTTCCTGCATTATGTACACACCCGAAATATCCGACTCCGAGAGGAGTTCTATGCGCCCTTCTGTCACGATATCCTCGCGGTGCAGTTCAGTGTGGCGGCTGTGCGGTACATGGATTGTCTTCTCTAACCCGTCGAAGAGCGGTATTTCGGGGCGTGCTATCGTGTGAGGGAATATTCCGAACATCTTCTTCGGGAGAAGATGCTTCTGGATGCCGAATTTCCGGTACAGCCCGGCTTGTGCCGCCCAGCAGATGAATAGGGTAGAGGTTACATGCTCCTTTGCCCAATCGAATATTGTGCAGAGTTCGGGCCAGTATGTCACCTCTTCGTACTCTATCTTCTCTATCGGCGCGCCTGTGATTATCAGCCCGTCGAAACGGCTTTCGCGTACCTCGCCGAACGAAGTGTAGTACAGCTTCATGTGTTCGGGGCCGGCATGCTTTGGCGTGTGTGTGTCGAGCTTGAGCAGAGTCAGCTCTATCTCCTCGTCCGATGTGGCAAGAAGACGTATAAAATCGGCCTCTGTTGTCTCCTTCATGGGCATGAGGTTAAGCAGAGCTATGCGAAGGGTCTTCGCGGTATTCCTTTCAAGGATATCTACCGCGTTCCCTTCGTCAATTACAGCTTGCAAGGCCGGAAGCCCGGCGGGTACTTTTAGTGGCATTGTATAAACTTAAAACTGAAAGTTTCTCCTTTCTCTTTTCTCTTTTACCAAATCTTCAGTCGCTCCTCTGCAGGTACGAACATCGGGTTTTCCTCTATGATTCCGAATGCAGTGTACCAGTCGTCGATATGTGGCAATGTGCCGTTTACTCTCCAGCGTGAGAGTGAGTGGACATCGCTGCGTGTGAGGTTACGTATCTCCTCGTCGCGTACATTGCCTGCCCATACGTTAGAGTATGAAAGATAGAAACGCTGTTCAGGAGTGAAGCCGTCAATGACCGGCAACGGGTTCTCTTTTGTGGCATTCCTGAATGCTTGCATTGAAATCATGAGGCCTCCGTGGTCGGCGATATTCTCACCCAATGTGAGTTTGCCGTCGGCATTAAGGCCTGGCAGAACCTCTATCTTGTTAAAGAAATCTACAATAACCTGAGTGCGCTCGTTGAACTTGGTTGCATCTTCCTCTGTCCACCAGTTGGCAAAGTTTCCGTCCTTGTCGAACTGACGGCCCTGGTCGTCGAAACCGTGTGTCATCTCATGTCCTATAACTACACCGATGGCTCCATAGTTGAAAGCATCGTCAGCGTCCATGTCGAAGAACGGATATTGGAGTATTCCGGCTGGGAAGCAAATCTCGTTTGTTGTAGGGTTATAGTATGCATTCACAGTCTGTGGGGTCATGTGCCATTCTGTGCGGTCAACGGGTTTGCCCCACTTCTCATCCACATGCTTCTTCCAACCGAACTCAGACATGTTGCGGCAGTTCTCGGCATAACTCAAAGTCGGGTCTATCGTAAGACCGCTGTAATCCTCCCATTCATCGGGGTAGCCAATCTTTACTGTAAATGTGTTGAGCTTTTCATGAGCAGCCTTCTTGGTCTCCTCGCTCATCCACTCTTGTGCGTCTATGCGTTCGCCGAGTGCAACCTGGAGGTTCTTCACAAGTTGTGTCATTCTCTCCTTTGCTGCAGGCGGGAAATATTTGGCAACATAAAGTTCACCTATCACGTCGCCCAACGATCCGTTTACTGCATCGAGAGCACGTTTCCAGCGTGGTTGCTGTGCTTTCTTTCCGCTCAGTACTGTGCCGTAGAATGCAAATGTCTCCTCCTCGATCTCATCGGTGAGCTCGTTAGATGTTGAGCGCATAACCCTCCACTCGAGGTATGCTATTAGTTCTGCCATAGAGCAATCTTCGATGATTGCAGCGGCTTCCTTTATTGCTTCGGGATGTGCAAGATTTACCTCTTCGATACCGTTGATACCCAGAATGCTGTAATATGTATCCCAATCGATGGTCGGTATGGTGCTCTTGAGGTCGGTATAGCTCATCTTGTGATAGCTGTTCATCGGGTTGCGGCGTTCAACACGGCTAAGGTGCTTTGCTGCAAGGCGTGTCTCTATCTTCATTATGGCTTCCATCTTGGCCTTTGACTCGTCGGGGGTGAAGCCGAAGATCTTGAACATATTGACTATATACTCTTTGTACTTGGCACGTATGTTTGCCGAAACCTCATCGGTGTCGCTGTAGTACTCCTTTTCGGGGAGTGCTGTGCCGCCCTGATAAAGTCCGAGTTGGTTGGCATTGCTGTTCATTATGTCCGTACCTATCCCTGTTCCGAAGAAACCGCTGATACCAACGCGGTACATCTTGGCCATAAGTGGAATAATCTCTTTCTTTTCTTTTAGGGCTGCAATACCATCCATCAATGGTTTTACTGGAGCAATGCCTTCAGCATTGCGGCGTGTGCTGTCCATTACAAGGTTGTACAGGTCGCCGACTTTCTGTCCGTTACTGCCGGGCTCGTTCTTTTGTGCAGCCTGCTCAAGGACAAGTTCCTGCAGCTGTTCGCGGTTCTTTTCGCGCAGGGCATCAAACTGTCCGTATCGTGCATATTCATCGGTAAGCGGGTTCGCTTTCTGCCAGCCGCCTGTCGCATACTGGAAAAAATCTGTTCCAGGCTTGTGGCTGGTGTCAAGATTTGCCAAATCAATTTTAGACTCCATAACATTCTTTGTTGAGCATGCTCCGAGCCCAATGGCCAGAGCTGTGCAGATAATTACTTTTTTCATTTTGTATATTATTGGTTCAATTTTTCCAACTCTTCCATGTTGTACTCCCATTGTGCAACAGCGTCGTCGAGCTGTTTCTTCAGTGTCGCATACCTTGTGAAATTCTCCTGAGTGCTTCCCTCGGCTGTGCTCATCAATGTCTCTAAGGCTGCGATTGCCCCCTCCAGTTCATTTATAGCCTTTTCGTCGTCCTCAACCTGTTTTTCGAGCTTCCTGCGCTGCTTCTGCAGTTGCTTCTCGGCTTCGTAGCTGAGGCGGTTCGTGTTGGCCGGCTTCGGTGCTTCTGGTGCAGGCTCGTTCCCTTTGCTCTGTGCCAGAGCCTCGTTTATGTTGCTTGCATTCTTTGCCGCAAGGTATTCGTATATTCCGCCGAGGTGTTCACGTACCCTTCCGTCGCCGAACTCATACACCTTGGTGACAAGCCCGTCGAGGAACTGGCGGTCGTGGCTGACAATTATCACCGTTCCGTCAAAGTCGCGTATTGCATCCTTGAGCACATCCTTCGACTG
>JAFXHQ010000059.1 GCA_017536325.1 Bacteroidaceae bacterium | reverse complement strand
TCCATGGTAACCGCAACCTCTGTTGTAGGAGTCGAAGCCAGACCTATGTCAACAACATCGAATCCCATACCCATGAGAGTACCGCATACGATTTTGTTTACCATTGAGCCTGAAAGACGTGCATCACGGCCCACAACAATCCTGTTGCTTGTCTTAGTGGTTGTCTTACGTATCAGCGCAGCATAGGCCGAAGTAAGCTTAACAACATCCAGAGGAGTCAAACCCTCATCGGCTCTACCACCGATAGTACCCCTGATTCCTGAAATAGATTTGATTAGTGTCATATAAGTTTTTTTTGAAAGTTATTGTTTCTCTGTGCGTCGCAAGCCTCTGAATAGTTCTAATCCCTGTTCCTAATCCTCGTAATCATAGAGGTTCTCGGGCTGGAAGGTTATTTCATAAAGGCAAGGATATACATATGTAGCAGCATTTACAGTACCTTTAGAGTGAGGAACAATCAGGTTTACCTTGGCCAGATTATCTGTTTTGAAAGTAAAGTACAGATAATTGAGCGGAGTAAGCCACCCGGTAGGAACCGCATTGCCATACATACTTGCCATAAGACCGGATGTAAATGTCGCCGAGTACGTACCGCTCGTATTAGTAACACGCATCTCATCCGGGTCCGGCATGAATTTGTTTATCGAAATGGTATCGCCATCCTGTATATTGTATTCATAGTAGCGCACAAGCAGATTGCGGGTATCACCAGGATTGATTTTACGCGATTCGGGTGCATCCTTAGGATTATTCACTATCTGCATATACACATCGTCTATCTCAACAAACTCATTTTTTGAGACGTCAGTTGTCGAATCGTTTGCAACGAACTCCTCAAAAGATATCACTTTGATACCATTCTCCTTGACATAACGGTTCACGGCATCGCGTTCCTTCTCCTTCATATCGGAATATGTCACATCATCGTCGCAGGCAACAAAGAAGATTGCCAAAAGCGGAAGAACAAAAAAAATTTTAAACTTGTTCAAATACATAATCGTCCAATTATTGGCTGTCATTGAACCGCTCTTGCAGCGTCTTGCCCACCAAAAGGATACATTGCAGCCCTTTCACATCAATTTCCTAAAAGAAAAAACGTCTATTGATGTCCAACTCAGTTGAACATTCAAAAATACAATTTTTCGCGAAGATACAAAAACAAAAGGTAAAAAAGCCTTATATAAATATCAAATATTCCTAAAAGTCATATTAGTGAGAATTATTCCAAGCTTAACTCACCTGCATATCCTAATCAGCCAATTCACTCTTGTACTTCTGCAAAGCCTTCTTGAACTGCTCCACAGCCACATCCATAGAACAATACAGTTCACCGCCCGATGCATTCTTGTGACCGCCGCCGTTGAAGAACTCGGCAGCAACGGCATTGCATGGAAAATCATCAACACTACGCAACGACACATTGATTTTCCCGGGCTGTTCCTCACGCAGGAAGCAGGAGAAACGCACCCCTTTCATCTGCAACGGCTGGTTCACCAAGCCTTCGGTATCTCCCTTCGATGCATAGAAACGCATCAGTTCGCCATGCGTTAGAGTTATTAGCGCCGCATTGTATCTGTTATACAGTTTCAGCTTGTCGTAAAGGACATATCCGCAAAGCCTCATCCTCGACAACGAACTGTTATAGAAAACTTTACGGAAAATCCAATCCTTATCAATGCCCTTATCCAGCAGTTCTGCTATGATAAGATATATCTCCTTACGGGCAGAAGCATATGCAAATGAACCTGTATCGGTCATCATTCCCGTATATATGCACTGCGCCATTTCGAACGACACTCCTTCGGTCCCCGAAAGAGCAACAATTGCCTCATACACGAGTTCCGATGTCGAACACGCTTCAGTATGCGATATCGTCAATGCAAAGTCGGCCGAAGGCTCGGGATGATGATCGACAAGCACTTTCGGAGCAGAAGAATCAGCCACACAGCTGCCGAGGAGACCAATACGCGACAGAGTATTGAAATCGAGACAGAAAACCAGTTCCGCATCCTTGACGGCTGCGACCGCACGTTCTCGGTCACTTTCGTAAAAGAGCACGTCGCCTGCTCCCGGCATCCAAGCGAAGAATTCAGGGAAGGCATTGGGATATATAACTGTCACATCCTTGCCTACAGAGCGGAGATAATGTCCCATAGCAAGTGAAGAACCGACTGCATCGCCATCGGGATTCTTGTGCGAGAGCAGCACCACCTTGACAGCACCCTGCAACAGTTCCCTCAATTTTTCTATATTTTCCTGTAAAATCATTCCGTATAAGTTAAGTAACCACGAAGATACTAAAAAGAGAGCGTATATGACAACATTCCGAGGATTTTATTTACCCGACAGCACTTGCAGCGTAAAACTGCCGGTACCGGGAAGAAGGGCAACGGCTCCCGTACGCGATATATCCACAGGCTCAATTCCCAGCGCAGTACACTCACGCAATATTCTCTCGCGACTACGCGAATAGAGCGAAGCATCGAGGACAAGACAGTCAGTCGGATACACCTCCAGCAACTCCTCGACACTGCCAAGAAAACCTCTGCAGAGCACCACCACATCAGCCGGGACCGAATATAGATTTTCGTTCCAGTAGGAATTATCCACAAGCCTCACCTTAAGTCCACAGAAATCGAGCAGTCCCTCATCCAGCGACAAAGCATCAGCAGTATGGTTCCAGCATGCCCATTCAGGAGAGAGCAAGCCTTCGCGTTTTACATATGGCGAAGAGACATATTCATACTCGGCATCGAGCTGTGGGACTGTAGAAACAAGCCAGTTCCTGCCATCACCCTGCACAGCGTGAAGCAACGGATTCTTGCGGTTATTGTATATTATTATGCGTTCCCCTTCTGCGGCAGAATCCTCTTTGAGCATGGCCGATAGCGGCAACAACAACAGAGACGAGAGAAACGGGAGAGCAACAAGCCACCATCGCCTACGCAATACTCCCACAAGCGACACGACAAGCACCACACATACAAACAGTGCCCCCACCACCCCTATAGACGGCAATGATATTGTAGCCCCCGGCAACTCAGCTGCAAATGACACAAAGCCATTCATAGCATCGACAACCAAGCCAAGAAGCACGATAAACGGCTGTTGCAGAAACGGGATAAACGAAAGCAACAAAGCAATAATCGCAAGCGCAATCGCCACGAATGCCATTGGCACAACCAGAAGGTTCGTAAACAGGGAATACAGCGGCAACTCACCGAAATGATACCACACAATTGGCATAGTCCCCACCTGTGCGGCAAATGAAAGAATAAAGAGATTCGCAACATAACCATACACGGCACCATGTTTCCCAACCTGTAACAGATTCTGTAAGGGTTCAGCAAAAACAAGTATGGCAAAGACCGCAGCATACGAAAGCTGAAAACCGATATCGAATAAGGAATGCGGTGAAAGCAGTAGCATCGCCATTGCCGCAAATGTAAGCGAAGAGAGAGAACTGCTATCCTGCCCAATACAACGCCCAAGTGAAACAAGCGAGAAGAGCACCGCGGCACGTACTACCGAAGGAGTCAGTCCGGCCATAAAGGCAAAACACCAGATAGCCGAAAGCACAACCGCCTCACGCAGTACGACAGACAACCTGTTCCGCCTACGCAACGGCAGTACAACAGAAAGCAGTGCATATAGTATGCCAAGATGCAGGCCCGACAAAGCAAGTACGTGGCTTGCACCGGCCGATGCATAATTCTCCTTCAGCTCTTGAGTAAGGTCGCGTTTTTCCCCCACGGTCAGTGCCGACAAAAGAGCAAGGCCATCCTCATCGAAGCCCCAACGTTCATATTCCGCCACAATACCATCCCTGAATTCCAAGGCACGCATAGGAAGAGTCAATGACGACGAGGCGAGCTTCTGCCAGTCATCGTCATATAGAAACACACTGCCAGTTATTCCTTTGACACGGCAATAGTTCTCAACATCGAATTCCGCTGGATTACCGGCATTCTTCGGTGGCCTGACTACAGCCTCAAAGCACACCGAATCGCCGATCTCAAGCAAGTCACTTTTAGGAGTCCGTTGGAAATAGATATACACACTGCCCTCTTTGCGCACATCACTTCCGGCATCACCGGCAAGAGAAACCGAGGCTAAAGCCTTTACATTTGTACCGCGTACAGAGGGAACCTCCTGCAGACGGGCCACGTAAACCTGCTTCTCAAGACTCCATGCAGATGACATACGTACATTCTGGCAATATTCCACAAAAACACCAGCCGCAAACATAAATGTAACCGCGCCCAACCCGAAAAGCCATTTAGGCGAGAAGCGGAAGAACCCTAACAGCAGGGCCGAAAGAGATACAGCAACAACAAGTATCATATGCTGCAGCTCTACATGACAGTTCCATTCCACAGCAACACCTACGACAAAAGGCAGCACCAGCCTCAGCAGGGGGTTCTGTTTCAGCAGTCTGGAGATATCCATTACAGAAGAATTACACAAGCAGAAGGAACAAGCCTGCCCGACCAAGATAATTACAGATTTCTCAACAGTTCAATTACACCTTGCGGGTCGGCATCCTTAAACACGGCATTACCCGCAACAAGAGCATCGGAACCTGCCTCGGCAAGCAGCTTGCCTGTATTCACATTTACACCTCCGTCAACCTCAATGAGAGCTTTTGAGCCGGTAGAGTCAATAAGTTCGCGCAGTTCCTTTACCTTGTTCACGGTATGAGGAATAAATTTCTGACCGCCAAAGCCGGGGTTCACGCTCATCAGAAGCACAAGATCAAGTTCGCCTATGATATCCTTGAGCAGACAAACGGGTGTAGAGGGGTTAAGGGTTACGCCAGCCATCATACCCGAATCCTTTATCTGGGTAACGGCACGGTGCAGATGGGTACAAGCCTCGTAATGGATATTCATTATACGGGCATTAATATCCTTCATTGCAGGCAGATATTTCATAGGTTCAACCACCATAAGATGCACATCGAGCGGCTTTTCACAAAGTTCCGCCACATATTTGAGCACAGGAGGGCCAAAAGAAAGATTAGGAACGAAAACACCGTCCATAATATCAATATGCAGCCAATCAGCAGAACTGCTGTTAATCATTCTTAAATCCTCTTGCAAGTTGCCGAAGTTTGCCGACAACAGTGATGGAGAAACTATTTGTGCCATAATTAATCATTGATTGACGGACAGCAACGCGCTGCCCTAACTCTACGCGAAGATAACACAAAGCAAGTGGAAAAGCAATACCATAGCCGCAAAAAGTGCCGTATTGCATATACGTTTCAATCAGCAGTCCAGTAAATTGCCACGAGTATCATAATAATGACACGTTACAGAACCGTCATCATTCTCCACTTCGCACACAAATATCCCCAAGTCATCAAAATACAGAATATCATCATACCTGGGTTTTACAACAACATTGCCGGAGGTATCATAAATGCCGGTCTTGAAGTTCCTCTTTTCAACACGGATGAAACCGTCACCCAAGGGAGCAATCTCGCCATAGGCGCATTTGAATATCATTTTGCCATTTTTATCATAAAGTCCGCATTTAAAGGACTTGCGTGAATATTTATAAACAATAAACATTCCGTCATCATACGTTACTATATGATCATACCTGCATGGAACAACAGTATTGCCGGCTACGTCAACAATGCCATACTTTTCCCTGACCATTCCCTCCTTGCAGACCTCCATCACACCGCAGCCACGACGATAAATTACATCATCATACCTGCACGGAATGATTTCTTTGCCTGTCTTGTCAATACATCCCGACTTGCCATCAACATACACGACGGCAATACCATCAACAAAGCATTCCACACCATCATACACAAAAGGAATGACAATATTGTTATTCTTGTCAATGAATCCCCATTTATCACCCATGCACACAGCCGCAAGCCCCTCTGAATACGCCTCGGCATCATCATAGAGAAAAGGGACAATCTCCCTACCGTCATTATTCAGGAAACCCCACTTATCACCCGATTTCAACATCAACAGACTATCTGAAACAGTTCTGCAGTCATCATATATACAAGGAACTACTTCCTTACCCGATTTGTCGATAAAGCCACATTTGCCATTTAGATTAACTTCTGCCAAGCCATACAAAAAATTCCCTATCCCATCATACTTGCCACACGGCACAACTTCATTGCCATGCCTGTCAATCACACCATATCGTTTTTCCTCCCCACAGCCAAAAGCCACTTGAGCAAGACCATACACGAATGGACAGGCGGAATCATATTTAAAAGGAATCACCTCCTTGCCCTGCATATCAATATAACCATATTTGCCTGATCTGTCTGCTAAAGCCAAGCCATCCGAGAAGATCAGTTCCGTATTATATACACAAGCAATAACCTCCTTGCCTTCACAATTGACTGCACCCCACTTTCCATTGAGACACACCGCAGCGAGTCCATCATTGAATCTTAAGAAATTATCATATTTGCAGGGCACAACGAATTTTGCATCTTCATCAATCAATCCACATTTGCAACAAATTTCAACCGAAGCATACCCCTCATGAAAATCAGAAATATAATCATATTTGCAAGGCAACACTTCAACACCACCTGCATCAATCAATCCCCACTTCTCGGTTTCGGCATCAAGAACTCCTATATAAGGGTTACTCTCATAATAATCGAATTTGACATATTTTTTGGCAAGTTCCAGCCGCTTCACCAAAGGCAAATCCAGCAAAGGACTCTTTGCTTCCGGATTGTACCGTCTGGTATCATTAGCAGCAAAACCACAAGCAACCGATAACAGACAGAAAACAGCAAGCAGGAACAGACTGATTTTATTCATTTTCATATAAATTTTGTTTAAGGCGAAGATAACACAAAGAGCAGGCAAATGCAAGACAAAAAGGCTATAACTTGAAATAATGCTTTTTTTTGCTTTTCTTTGTAGAGATATCCATTGTTGACAACAAAACAAAATAGAATATGAGAAACCTACGACATCTTTTCCTGACACTTTTTGCAGTCACATTCGCAGCAACAGCCATTGCACAGGAGATTTTCTTTTCCGGTTCATTCAAGGACGGCACGCCTGTACACATCAGCAACAGCCGCGACAAAGGCTTTGCCATAAAGGCAGGGCTGGACAACGAAGCTGTCAACAGCGGCAAGGCTGCATACACAGCCGATGAGTTATGGTACTTTGTAGGCACTGCCGACGGATTTACGCTGCATAATCACGCTGCAGGAAAGAGATATGCCGTAAAACTCGAGAGCAATGAAAGCGGAGCAGCCGCAATAATGGTTCCGGTCAAAGAGAGTACATTACTTGCAATGACAGCACATCCCGATGGAACATACACTATCTCGCCTGCCGGCAACAAGGAATTGAGTTTCAATATGTTCGGTGGAGCTGGAAGAGACATCAAACTATACAGCAGCCAGGACGACGGCAGCCATTGGAACATAAAGGCCATAGATACAAGCCGTGCACTGACCATCAATTATAATATTGACACGGATGGTGCCCTTGACACCAATTACAAGATTGGCGAGATAGCCATTGCCATCAACGGAGAGGAGGGAGCAATTATTCTTGACAGGAACAGACTGCCCGAAAGCACCGTTTGCTATTTACCGAAAGATGCCCAAGTGGCAGTATCCTGCAAAAAGGCATACCACGGATGGAAGATGAACATCAACGGCGGCAAGGAGATTGCAGAACAGCCACTCACCGAAAAGGGGCTCGCCGTCAACATCGACATCACCGCCGACAAGGACAACCGCTATCAATACCTCTACTATTCACCCGACGAAAAAGGCATCCCCTACCGCATACCGGCCATAGTAACTACCGCCAACGGCTATGTATTCGCCATCAACGACTACCGCCCGTGCGGTAACGACATAGGTTTTGGCGAAGTGGATCTTGTTATGCGTCACAGCACTAAAGCCTGCAACGAGTGGGACGGACACTCCTGGAGCGAGCCCATAAAGATTGCCGACGGTTTGGGCAAGGATGCACCCGAAACATGGCTTACAGGATTCGGCGACCCCGCTGTTGTCGCCGACCGCGAGCGGAATGAGATTCTTGTGATGAGCGTATGCGGTAACCGCGTATGCTGGCACGGCAATTATGGTGCAGGCACCGAAGAGAACCCCGAGAACCCGAACCGTATGGTACGCCTGCGCATAAAATATAACGAGGAGACAGGCAAATGGGAGGCAAGCCAGCCCGAGGAGGTAACATACGACATCTATCCTCTATTCAAGGATGAGAACGGCAAGGCACACGTAGGCTCTATGTTCATCGGAGCCGGACGCATCGCACAGAGCAGTATGATAAAGGTGGGCGACTATTACCGCATATATTGCGCAGTGTGGGCCGTGGAGACAGGCAGCTACCGCCACCACAACTACGCACTCTACTCGGATGATTTCGGCGAGACCTGGCACCTGCTCGGGGAGCTCGGCAACGATTTCAACGATAGCCCTGCACCTTACGGCAACGAGCCAAAGTGCGAGGAGTTGCCCGACGGCAGTGTACTGCTCAGCAGCCGAAAGGGACATGGCCGATACTTCAATGTATTCCACTACACCAACTTCGAGAAGGCTGAAGGCTATTGGGATGGTGCCGTAGCTACCGACCAAGTTGGCAACCTGAAATTCGGCCGCAACGACACGAACGGCGAGCCGTTGCGCATTGGCAACATATTGTTCCAGTCGGTACCCACAGGCGACAACCGAAGCGGCGTATCCATTTTCTACAAGGAATTGAGCGACGACCCTGCGACATACACACCAACCGAACTTTCAAATGGATGGACAAAGATACAGATAACAGACCGCGAGTCGGCATATTCATCGATGTGCATACTCCCCGACGGGAACATTGGACTATATTACGAGGAAGAGCCTGGCGGCTATTCAATGGTATATGTGCCGGTAAATGTTTATAGAGCGGTTGGCCCGATTGTATATACCAGCCATCTGGTTGACAAATGCGACACCTGCGGCGAAGGCAAATATGAAGGGATTACAACCGTAGAATAAAAGAGGAATAACGGGTGGGCACTTCAGCAATGATTCAAGCCTGCCCGCTTGCAAACGATCACATTGGACAGTCCGCAAAGGATGCTTACAGAAAAGCCATGAACGGCAAGAGCCGGCATGTATCGATAATATGCAATGGAGGGGGTGTGGCAGCACCCCCTCCATTGCATATTGCGAGTCATTAAATCACTTGCTGGATTGCGACATATTCATCATATCACTGAAATCGAAATCATAATCATTCGTATAATTTGTAGAATTAAACTCCTCAAGTGTTTTAATTGCATCTTCATGGCCTTGTTCCGCAGCTTTCCGAAGCCACTTCTCACCTTCAGTCTCAGATTCATCCACCCCGTAGCCATAATAGAAGCATAATCCGTACATATACTGTGCATGCGCATAATCCTGGGCAACAGCCTCTTTAAGCCAATATACTGCATCTTCAGGAGACTCTTCTGTAACCACACCCTCTATATAACAACAAGCCAGGTTGCATTGCCCCTCCGCAGAACCTTTCGCCGCTGCCGATTTGTAAAGTTTAAAAGCCTTCTCCGCAGACTTCTCTACGATATATCCGTTATCATACCATGCTGCAAGAAGATTCAGAGCTTCGGCATTTCCGGCATCCGATGATGATTCAAGCCAGAACAATGCCTCTTTTTCGGACTTATCCGTCCCGACACCCTCATCATAACAGCATGCCACCAGATAAGCAGCATCACTGTTACCTAGTTTTGCAGACTTAAGCCCGTACTGGAACATTTTTTCCATGTCACCCTCATCAAGTGCAGCAATTGCACTCTCAAAATAATTCTTGGCTTCAATAGTTTTGTCTTCGGCAACAGTCGCATCATTGCCGGCTCCCGACTCATCGCCACCCGACAGAAGCAACACCGCTATGAGTGCAACAACCGCAACACAAGCTGCAATAATCCAAGGAGCCTTGCTACTCTTACGCACAGGTTTTTGAGAAGGAACATGTCCGGTTGTAGCGGATGGTATCGGTTCCACAGTTGCTATCGTCTCTTCCATAGCCGATATCGGTGCTACAGTATCCTCTCCCACAGGAGTTGCTACCGCAACAGCATCCTCTTCATACTCCTGCAAGACCTCGCCCTGAATAGCCTCCTCTGTCTCCGAATCCTTCAAAACGGGAGACGACGGAAAAAGTATTTCCAGGAACTCGCCGATGCTTTGCGGGCGTTCCTTTCTGCGAGGTTGCATCGCAGCTTCTATAGCCCGGCAAACTGCCGGTGACAATGTCGTAGGCAAAGACGGCAATCCCTCATCGTCCACATAATTGGCCTCGGGCGGAGTCAAGCCTGTAACAAGCTTATACAATGTGGCACCGAGAGAATATATATCGGTTGCAGGCGAGAACAGCCCTACACCACCCATCATATACTGTTCGCTTGGCGCATAACCCGGGCTTACACCTACGGGCGTAGTGCTTGTCTGACCGCCATAACCGTCATACTGCTTTGAGATACCGAAATCAATGAGTACCGCATTGCCGGCCTCATCCACCAGAACATTTCCCGGTTTCACATCAAGGTGCATAACCTTTCTGCTATGTATGAACTCAAGCGCATCGGCTACCTGACGTATATAATGCAATGCCTCAGCCTCGGGTATAGGCCCATGCTTCACCTTGTCGGCAAGCGAACCGCCGCCAAAATACTCCATCACATAATAAGCCGTACCGTTCTCTTCAAAGACATCGATTACAGGAACAATATTACGGTGCTTCAGCTTGCGTATGTTACGGGCCTCCTTTATGAATTTCTGGCGATGCCGCTCTACCTGCTCCATACTGCCGATGGAGCCTACAGAGACCTCTGAATTCTCCTCATCACGGTTGCAGAGTTCTTTCATAAAGAACTCCTTTATTGCCACCTTGTCATCAAGCGAAACATGTGTTGCCAGATATGTTATACCAAAACCTCCCTGTCCAAGCACCGTTTCAATACGGTACTCGCCATTCTTTAGTAATGAGCCCTGTTTTAGATTCATAATCGGATTTTACGTGGTTACAAAAAAAAGAGTAAGAGCAAAAATAGAGACACAATCGTGTCCGACAGCCCCTTATTTGTCACAAATATACAGCAATTTGTCAAAAGGCAAAAGCCATACACCCGTTTTTAGTACAATTGGAAACCGCACACCCCATTACCGGTAGCCGTTTCATGCCACAAATAAAAAAAGAGAGCAGCGCCGGCCACTCTCTCCTATCTATAAAACCTTTCGGTTATTATTACTTCTTCAAAGACTCATCAGCCTTACCCTGTGGGAGCATCTCCTCTGAGAACATGTAGGCACCGGTCTTAGGTGATTTAACCAACTTCACAACCTTAACGAACTTCTCCTTATCACCTGTCTGGAGGGTTGCAACTGCTTTCTTAGCCATATCTTATTACTTAATTTCTTTGTGAACTGTAACTCTCTTCAAATATGGGTTGTATTTCTTCAACTCCAAACGCTCTGTTGTGTTCTTGCGGTTCTTTGTTGTAATATAACGAGACATACCGGGAACACCACTGTTCTTCTGCTCTGTGCACTCAAGTATCACCTGAACGCGATTTCCTTTAACCTTCTTAGCCATAATTACTCCTCCTTTAATTAATCGTGTACTTTAATTTCCTCCCAAGCAACGTGGCCGTTCT
>JAFXHQ010000058.1 GCA_017536325.1 Bacteroidaceae bacterium | reverse complement strand
ACGTGAGAGCGTACAGCGCAAGAGCCCTATGAGCGGTTGCGGCATGCCCGGCAAGCTCGCCGACTGCTCCGACAAGGACCCTGCAAACTGCGAGCTGTTCCTTGTCGAGGGTGATTCTGCCGGCGGTTCAGCAAAGCAGGGACGCAAGAACAAGTTCCAGGCCATATTGCCGTTGCGCGGTAAAATCCTCAACGTAGAGAAGGTAATGTGGCACAAGGCTTTCGAGAGCGACGAGGTCAACAATATCATACAGGCCATAGGCGTACGATTCGGCCTTGATCCGGAGGACAGCAAGAAAGCCAACATCGAGAAGCTCCGCTACCACAAGATTATCATGATGGCCGATGCCGATGTCGATGGTGCACACATCGGAACACTTATAATGACACTCTTCTACCGCTATATGCCGGAGGTCATTGAAGGCGGTCACCTCTACAAGGCAATGCCACCGCTCTACCTCTGTTCAAAGGGCAAGGTCAAGAAGTACTGCTACGACGACAGGGAGAAAGATGCATTCGTACAGGAGTACGCAGGCGGTAACGAGAAGGAGATCAACATACAGCGATACAAAGGTCTCGGTGAAATGAACCCCGAACAGCTCTGGGACACCACAATGAACCCCGAGACACGTACGCTGAAGCAGGTAACCATCCGCGATGCACAGGAGGCCGACTACATCTTCTCAATGCTTATGGGCGACGATGTAGGCCCACGTCGCGAGTTCATCGAGAAGAATGCAACATATGCAAATATCGATGCATAACAAACCATATGAAAGAGGATGCCACAAATTGACATCCTCTTTTGTTTAGCCCTATTAAAATGAAAAAGATTCTTACAGCATCACTTTTTGCAACAGCAACACTCATTGCGGCTAATGCACAGCCACCGATGGAGGGTTTCGTACGCATACAGGACCTTGACAGCAGCATTGCCGTAGATCTCATGTATGCCAAAAGCGACAATTTCGTAGGTGAGGTAATGTACGATTTCACCGAAGCCTACCTTCACCCCAAGGCTGCAGAGGCTGTAGCAAAGGCAAACAAGCTGCTTGGTGAGCTGCGACCCGGATACAGGCTCTGCATTTACGACGCCACAAGACCCATGAGAGTGCAGCAGAAAATGTGGAACAAGGTTAAGAACACTCCGCAGAAGAACTATGTAAGCAACCCCGCAAACGGCGGCGGCCTGCACAACTACGGCTTGGCTGTCGATGTGAGCATCATAGACGAGAAAGGTGACAGCATAGACATGGGAACAGCCGTCGATGCACTTACCTCTCTGAGCCACATAGACCAGGAAGAAGAACTTGTAAGGAGAGGGAAAATATCAAAGGAAGCTATGGATAACCGCCGTCTGCTTCGCAAGGTGATGCGCCAGGCCGGGTTCAAGACCATACGCACAGAATGGTGGCACTTCAACTACACCACACGCGCCGATGCAAAGAAGAACTACAAGGTAGTGAAGTAAAGCAGAAAGGAGAAAGTAGATAGGAGAAAGGAGAAAGCAGAAAGGAGAAAGCAGAAAGGAGAAAGAAGAAAGCAAAAAGCAGAAATCAGAAAGCAAAAAGCAGAAAGGAGAAAGTTGAAAGCAGAAAGTTGAAAGCAGAAAGGCTGTGCTGCTTCTCCATACCTTTTCGATATTTTTCATTTCTCATTTTTCATTTCTCATTTCTCATTTCTCCTTTCTCCTTTGCAGGAATTCACCCTCCTATCAGCAATTCCTCAAGACGCACTTTCGGTACACAATGCACTCCATTGTCCCTGTAATACCCGTGAGGCTCGTCGGCACCTATTTCAACAAGCTTATGCCTTTCGGCACTCTTGCCTATCGCAACCACAGCGAGAGGCTCAAGCGGCAGCCCAAGGGCCGAGACTATCGCATCCTTATCGAATGCCATCATACACAACCCGTTAAGTCCTATCTCAACAGCCTGGAGCAGCATACTCTGCACCGATATTCCAAGGTCGATATATGTACTGGGACGAGGTTCAATAGTAGAGCATACAACGATGAATGCATTCGGCTCTGTTCCCGGCAACGGCAGATTCATCTCCGGCAACCCACCGCCCATCTTTATGTAAGGGAGCACCTTTTTGGCCTCCTCTGACGTTACAATGCGGAAGCGCAACGGCTGCCGGTTACGCGCCGACGCCACCAACGTGTTTACCGACACAATCCTGCGTAACTGGTCCTTGCGCACAAGATATGAACTGTCATAGCCTCTTGTGCTGCGGTTCTTTGCAAGCAAACCGGCAAGCCCATCCTTTGGCTTCATCGTCGAAGCCTGGCGCGAGCGATACTGCTCCATTCTTTTCTCAAGATAGTTATCTGCCATAAAGATTTCTTCCAAAAGTTCGGCACCATAGACATATTCTATATTCCACCCTTATATCTGCAAACAGATATAAAACCCACATACTATATCAGTTTCAATACCCAAGCTGCTCAAGAACATTTTGTGCTTCAGAGAATCCTTGTTCGGCAGCTTTACGCAGCCATAAGACAGCTTCTCTGTATGAACGAGGAACACCTGTGCCATTATAATAACAACACGCAAGATTATACTGTGCCTCCGCAAATCCTTGTTCAGCAGCCTTACGGTACCATTTAACAGCCTCACTGTGTGACAGCGGAACACCTGTGCCATTATAATAATAAGTTCCAAGATTAAACTGCGCCGATGCATATCCCTGTTCAGCCGCTTTCCTGAACCATTCAGCAGCTTTACTGTATGACAACGGAACACCTTCTTCGTTAGCATAACAAATTCCAAGATTAAACTGCGCTTCTACATGTCCCTGTTCAGCCGCTTTCCTGAACCATTCAGTAGCTTCTCTGTATGAACGAGGAACACCTGTGCCTTTATAATAACAACATCCAAGATCATACTGTGCTGTTGCAAGTCCTTGTTCAGCCGCTTTACGGAACCAATTGACAGCTTCAACATAATCACCATTGTTATAAGCAGACGCCCCCTTTAAATAGGTCTCAAATGAAGAATTCTCTTGGTTTGCTCTGTTTTCGTCAATAAGCTCAGGCTCATCACCCACAGTACACACAGGGCGCACACTATAACCGTTGCAGCGGATATCGGAGCCAAAGTAGTCGAAGAGCCCATCTTCAACATAGAAATTCAATAAGTAAGCAGTGCAGCAGTTGCCATCGCACAACGAACTTAGCCAATAGCCACCGCTGTTACCTCTGCCGACGACTTCATAGTTAGCACCGCCCGCAGCGGGAAGGAATATACTGTTGCCATTCTTCTGGCTTGTTATTTTATAACCGTTTACTCCGTTCTGGGTTATCCTACTCCAGGTGCAGTTGTCTATCAACTCTTCTTTTTCTGATATTGTAGGCATACGCCAACTGCCACCCCATTTTACATGAGCTACACCATCCTCTGGTTCGAGTACGGTTTTATTATCTACGGTGCCAAAACCACTGTCAATGCAATACTTGGTTTGTGTACGCCAACTGCCTTCCCACCATTTGTAAGTTTTTTTAGTGTAAGAAGATTTTTCCGAAGTTTCTCCCCAAGCATAATAATCGCCATACTCCTCAGGAGTGTTTGCTCCGACATTACAGGTTGCCCATTTTACACTGAGGCCTAAATCGACATATTCGTGACCGTTGTTTATGCCGTTCTGACCATTTGCAAACAGGCAAAGGCATATAAATGCCAAAGCCATAAATAATCTCTTCGTTTTCATAGTGTTTCCTATTTTACGATACGAATATAGACTATTTATTTTGCATCTGCAAACAATTGGATATTATAGAATTAAAGATATCAAACAAAAAAAAGAGCCTCATCATTGAGACTCCTTTGAGGTACCTGGCGGATTCGAACCGCCGTACACGGTTTTGCAGACCGCTGACTAAGCCACTCATCCAAGGTACCGGTTGCTTTTAGCGATGACAAAGGTAAGACATTTTTTGTGAAGAACAAACAAAGAGCACCATTTTTTGTCTTTATAAACCTTTTTTACACAAATAATAACCCGTTTAACCCATTAATCGGCATTATTGTTCTATCTTAGCAACAGAATAATGATACACAAGGTAGCGAAATATATCGAACGCAACGGGCTCCTGCCGCATACAGGAAAGGTCGTTGTAGGGCTGAGCGGCGGAGCCGACTCTGTGGCACTGCTCATAGCCCTTCGCAAACTCGGATACGACTGCGAGGCAATACACTGCAATTTTCACCTACGTAGCGAGGAGAGCGACCGCGACGAGCGTTTTGTCAAGGATTTATGCGAAAGGCTCGGCACAACACTGCACATCGTGCATTTCGACACAGCCGAATATGCAAAATCAAAAGGCATTTCAATTGAGATGGCAGCACGCGAACTACGATACGAGGCATTTGAAAAGAAGAGAGAAGAGATAAAAGCCATTGCAATAGCCGTGGCACACCACTGCGATGACTCCGCCGAGACAATGCTGCTCAACCTCATTCGCGGAACAGGCATAAAGGGATTACACGGCATAAGGCCACGGAACGGACATATCGTACGACCGCTGCTGTGCGTGGGGCGCGATGAAATCCTCGACTACCTGAAGTGGCGCGGCGAGGTGTATGTCACCGACAGTACAAACCTCACCTGCGACTACACACGAAACAAGATAAGGTTAGAGATAATACCTGAACTTGCAGGAATCAACCCATCCATAAAGGAGAGTCTAGCGGCTACCGCACAAAGGATAAACGAAGCCGAAGAGATATACAGCAAGGCCGTTGCGGATGCCATAGGCCGGGTAAAGCAGGGCAACAGCATTGACATTGGCGCGCTCAAGAGAGAGGTTGCTCCCACGACCATCTTACACGAGATTCTGTCGCCGCTCGGATTCAACAGTACGCAGGTTGCGAACATTGCAGAAGCCATTGACAGTGAAGGATGCCGCGAGATTTCAAACAAGGAATGGCGCATAATAAAGGAGCGCGACAGGCTGCTTGCAGTCAAAATCGAAGAGGTACCGGAAATAACGGAGACCTTACCGCAGGAAGGAAGCATAACCACACCGTATGGCATGCTGCAAATATCGTGCAGAACCTTTGACGGCACAATAGCCAAAGAAAGATGCATTGCGATGCTCGACTCGGCAATGCTGAAGATGCCGCTGACATTGCGCAACATAAAGAAGGGCGACAGGTTTGCTCCGTTCGGAATGCGAGGTACGAAACTGGTAAGCGACTATCTCACAGACCGCAAGAGAAGCAGAATTGAAAAGCATCGGCAACTTGCAGTTACCGACGCAACGGGGGATATCGTATGGCTTGTGGGCGAACGCCCGGCAGCACCATACTGCGTAAAAAAAGGTACAAGCGACGTTACAGTTCTTGAATGGAGGGCAGAATGAGATATTATCTCTTCTGCTCTTTCTTTATCTGTTTCAGTTTAGCCTTGGCATCGGCATTATCCTGGTCGGCAGCATATTCCAACCATCGTGTCGCCATCTCGACATCGCGCATCACCCCTCTGCCGTCGTAATAACACAAACCAAGTTCATACTGTGCAAGGGAGTTGCCGGCCAGCGCAGCATCGGTGTACCACTTTACAGCATTGGGATAGTTTACAGGCACACCTATACCATTATCATAGCATATGGCAAGAGCATACTGTGCATCGGCAAAACCTTGATTTGCAGCCCTTATGTACCATAGTACCGCCTCGGTGAAATCAACCTCTACACCAATGCCTTTGAAATAGCAACAGCCAAGATTGTACTGCCCTTCAGCATCGCCCTTCTCTGCAGCTGCCTTATAGTACCCGAACGCTTTTTCAGAGTCATAATCGAATAATATTCCGCTTGAATAGAAATGGCCCAAGGCATTATATGCCGGTACATATCCGCCATCGGCCGATGCCTTGTAATATGCTTTCGCCTTTTCAAGGTCCAGAGTAACCGTGAAACCCCAGAAATACTCCTCTGCAAGAGAAAATATAGCCTCGGCATTACCCTGTTTTGCCGATTTCCTGTACCAGCGGAGTGCCTTATCATAGTCGATCTTTACACCTTTGCCGAAGTAATAACAGCTGGCAATCTGACACTGTGCATCGGCATCGCCCTGTTTTGCAGCAGCCATGTACCAACTGGCAGCCTCTTTATAATCCTTTCCTTCATAGTAACAATCGGCAAGCATATACTGCGCATCGACATGCCCCTGTTCTGCAGCCTCCTTGTACCATCTCATGGCCTCGGCCTTATTGCTTGAAGTACCTATGCCAAGATAATAGCACTCGGCAAGGGCAAACTCGGCATTGACATTACCCTGCATTGCAGCACGCGTGTACCAGTTGAATGCCGCCACACTGTCTATCTCTACACCGTCGCCGTACAGATAGCAACCGGCAAAGTTGTATTGTGCGACATCATAGCCCTGCACGGCCGACTGTCTATACCAATATACCGCATCGTCGAGTTTCTGCTCAACACCCTCGCCATAGAAGAAACACTCACCCAGTTCGTTCTGGGCAACCGCATTGCCTTTATTTGCAGACTCATAAAAACAGTCGAAAGCTCTCATATAATCCTGCTTTATGCCTGCACCGTTCTTATAACAGACACCAAGACCCAACAGGGCATTAGGGTTGCCCTTCTCGGCACTGCGTCTGTACCATTTTACGGCATCATCGTAATCCTGTTCAGTTCCAAGACCGTTGAAATAGAAATTGCCGATATTGCATTCCGCGACATTGTTACCCTGCTCTGCAGCCTCCTTATACCATTTAAGTGCCTCCTTGTAATCCTGCTCCACGCCATCTCCTTTGGCGTAACACGAGCCTAAGTTACATTGCGCATTGGCATTGCCATCCTTGGCAGCACGCTCCCAGAACTCTACTGCCGCTACCTTGTCGCCCGAACGGTAAGCCTCGCATCCTTTTGTATAATCATCGGTGACCTCTACTTCTGCGGGCATATTATATTCCTGTGCCGCAATACCTGTAACTGCCGACATGGCAATTGTACAGACCAAAAAACGCAAGACTTTCATAATGACAGATTTTATTTATACACCTATACAAAACTAAATTGAGACATTGCAGATAAAAAAGGAAAACCCCTACAAAATGAAGGGATTTTTCCTAAAATTTGAAGAATGCCGATTTTTTATGTTTTATGATATGACATCAGTTTATCTTCTTCAACTCTTCAGCAGCTGTAGGATGCCCTAAAGAAGCTGCCTTGCCGAAGCATTCCCCTGCACCATCCTTATTGCCGATCTGCACATATATGAGACCCAAAAGGTAATAAACATCAGGCGCAGAAGGAGCAAGTTCCTTAGCACTTTCAAGTGCCCTCACACCTTCGTCAAAAAGTTTGACGCGGTAGCACAGGATACCTTTTTCAATATAATACAACGGATTCGATGGGTCGAGATATATCGCATTCTCAATATCGTTCAGTGCCTGCTGGTACATCTTGCCCTCCACCTCGGCCTGTTCGCGCATGTAATAGAATGATGCATTGAGTGCCGGAGACATTATCTCCTCGTATGTATTATAGTCAAAAACCGCCTCACGGTATCTCTTTGCGTTCATCTTCACTATCGCACGGGTGAGCAGATAAGGAGCCATCTGCTTCTTTTGTGTTTCGCTGAAACAGTTCATTGCACTGTCGAGCAGTTCTATCGATCTGTCATAATTATTCAAGGAGCCCTGACATTGGGAAGCCTTTGCAAAATATTCAGGAGAACGCATACTTGTAGATGCCAGCGACTCATAACATTCCGATGCCGAGGCGAAGTCACCCTTCGAGAAGAGCATATCGGCCTTATAGCTTACGTATAACGGCTGATTGTCGAGCCCTATCGCCTTGTCTATCTCAAGGAGCGCGTTGTCGAACGAAAGCAGCCCGCTCGAAACAGTATCGCCGCTCTGCACTATGGCATTGATTACTTTGCCTTTGTTGAAGTGGACATCGGCATCATTGTCGGTGAGGGAAAAAGCCTCCTCCCAGGCACTTTCTGCAGCAGCCATATCCCTTTGGAACACCGCCGTGAATTCAGCCTTGGAGAGATAACCTTCATAGCTTTCGGGATAGGCAGCTATGAAATCGTCAAGAGCCATTCCGTATGATGCACTGTCGCCTATCATGGACTGCATGTAAAGGCAAGAGAGTGCGGCATCCTTGCCATGCGGCAATTCAGTGCGTATGCGCATGGAAGGGTAATAACCCTTGCCGTAGTTTATCGGTTGCGATACAAGAGAGTTCGATATACCGGCTCCTATTGCATAGCAACGGATAGTGTCGCGTGCCGAAGAGGGTTGCATTATTGCAGCCAGAGCACCATCTCCATCGAGCAATGGCAAAGAGACAAAATCGCTTTTCCCGGGAGCTTCAAGCGTATAATACGGGTATGAATATACCGAATCGACATCCAACACCTTTACGGCATCTATGGCACCGCTTTTCTTCACACCGTACGAGAGCATATATAACCTTTCGTCGCCCGACACCTTGTTTTCCGACAAGGCAAGGGGCTTTATCTTCTTGTCATATGCTACACGCACTTTCACGCAACCGAACATCTCATTGGCTGCTATTATACGTTCAACCTGACGCACCTTGCCCTTTGTATCGACAAGCACAGCACTGTCGGCCCCTACAAAGAGCTGATAGGCCGATAGAGCCTCACCCTTCTCCCCGACAAAGAATGCCGTTCCGCTACCCAACAGCTTGCCGTCACGGTAAGTAATCACACTCGCCATGGACTCACGTGCCTTCTCCACATCTTTCGGTCTCTTCTGTGCCGCAATATTCATGCAGCAGAGAATTACTGCCAGAAACAATATATACCTTTTCATATTATCAGAAACATTCTCTTAATCCAAATGACGCTGACGCACAGCCTCGTACAATATAACACCTGTAGCCACCGACACATTCAGAGATTCTATGTTACCGAACTGCGGTATCGACACCCAGTCGTCGCACAGAGCAAGATGTTCGCGTGGGATACCGGTATCTTCGGCACCCATTACAACACATACAGGCTCCTTGAAATCGGCCTGCGTATAGTTCATACGGCCCTTCTCTGTAGCACACACCACACGTATCCCCGAAGCCTTCAGATACTTCAACGTTTCGGTGATATTCTTCTCACGGCACACAGGAAGAGTATGCAAGGCACCGGCCGAGGTCTTTACGGCATCGGCATTAACCGTTACACTGTTGTGCGAAGGTATTATTATGGCATCGACACCTGCACAATCACAGGTACGTGCTATCGAGCCGAAGTTGCGCACATCGGTAATACCGTCGAGGAGCACAAGGAAAGGTGTCTTGCCCTCCTCATACAAAGTAGGAACCAGCACATCGGCCTGGGCATATTCAACCGCCGATATATAAGCTATGACTCCCTGATGGTTCTTGCGCGTAATACGGTTAAGTTTCTCGACAGGAACACGCACTACCGGTATTGTCCTGCCGCGCAAAGCCGTGAACAGTTCGCGGGAAAGCTCACTCTGTATATCACGCTTGACAAGTATCTTGTCAATCTCCTTACCGGCTTCAAGAGCCTCCAACACGGCGCGTACGCCGAATATCATTTCATTTGTGTTTACCATAATCCTTTATGATTGTGACAACAGAAGGGCAGCATTCTCCATTGCCGCATCTGTAAGCATCTCGCCGCTCATCATCTGGGCTATCTCACGCACCCTCTCCTCCTGTTTCAATTCTACAATATCAGTAACCGTTCCTTTCGCGGTCTCGTTCTTGAACACCTTGTAATGGCAAGAGCCCAATGCTGCAACCTGCGGCAAATGTGTTATACTCAGTACCTGATGCCCTGTACCGGCCATCTGCTGCATGAGACGCCCCATGCGCTCGGCAAGCACACCCGAAACACCTGTATCCACCTCGTCGAATATAAGTGTAGGCTGTTTCTTGCCCGTCACTACCAGCGATTTCAGTGCAAGCATCACACGTGCCATCTCGCCGCCCGAAGCTACATCGCTCAAAGGCTGCGGTGCGCTGCTGCTGTTGGCAGTGAATAGGAAAGTCACATTATCCACGCCCATAGAAGTGAAGCCCGGTGTAGCCTTGAACTCCACCTCAAAGCGTATTCTGGGCATACCCAGGTTTACAAGTATGTCACATATCCCCTCCTGCAGCCTTACAGCACTCTTCCTTCGCTCGGCAGTAAGTTCTGCGGCCATACCTGCCAACTTGTCACGCAGTTTATTGAGGGCATGCTCTGCCGCCATTATATCATCGTCGCCACAGCTGATTCTATCGAGACGTGAAGCATAATCCTTCTCCAATGCCACAAGCTCTTCAACAGACCCCACACGATGTTTTTTCATAAGAGTGCTGAAGAGGGCCAGTCGCTGCGATACCCAGTCAAGACGCTCCGGATCAAACTGTACATGTTCAGCATGCTGCTGCAATTCAGCACAACAATCCTTCAGCTCAATATAACAGCTGTCGAGGCGTTCTGCCAAATCACCGGCTGGAGCATAATGTGCAGCAGCTTTCTCCAGTGAAGAAGCCGCATCCTTGAGCGCACGCAGAAGATTGAGTTCATCACCATCCATTACAACACTTGCGCCATACAACGCAGCCTGTATATCCTCGCTATGCGACAACTGCGCCTCTTCCTGTTCCAGCTCCTCCTGCTCGCCCTCCTTCAGTTGTGCCGACTCGAGCTCGTTGAGTTGGTAACGTAACCACTCCTCGTCCTGCCGGCTCCTCTCAAGTGCCTCCTTCAAAGCCGATAGTTCGTGTTGCTTTGCCACGTAGCTGTCGTAAACACTCCTATATGCAGCAATCCTATCCTTGTTGCCGGCCAACACATCAAGCACACCCAACTGATAATTCCTGTCGCCAAGCAACAGGTTCTGATGCTGTGAGTGTATGTCTATGAGCCTGGTTCCAAGCTCCTTAAGCTGCGCCACCGACACTGGAGTATCGTTCACGAATGCCCTGCTCCTGCCCGTCGAAAGGACCTCGCGCCTTATAATACACTCCGTATCATAGTCGAGGTCATTCTCCTCGAAGAAATCCTCTAGGCCGAAACCCGAAACATCGAAACAACCCTCGACAACACATCTGTCGGCTCCTTCGCGTATAATCTTTGCATCGGAACGCTGCCCCAGAAGCATTGCCACAGAGCCGAGAAAAACCGACTTGCCATGACCTGTCTCACCTGTTATGACTGAAAAGCCACCCGTAAAATCGACATCGGCCTTTTCTATCAGAGCAAAATTCCGTATAGTTATATGTTTAAGCATTATGCTCAGTTATTATTCTTTGTAATCTTGTCCCACTCGCCCGACAATGAAGGATTTATGCTTGAGAGTATCTCAACCACACTCTTCTTCTCTTCGGGGGTACATTTGGAATATACATTCACAATCTCATCGACCTTATATTCGGTAAACAACTTTGTAAAGTAGGCCATAGGACGGTCCTCGTAAGCCTTCTTAAGAAGCCTGATACCCTCCGTTATCTCCTTGCGCCCGCCGTCGGCATCCTTGAACATGGCATCAAGACCCAAACGGTGATACCTGTACATCATCTTGCGTACCGGCTCCATTGCCCCGTTCATATAATCGTCAATTATTGTATAACGGTTATTGCTGCTGCTCCCGGCACGCCAGCCGGCATCGCCAAGGTTCTGCGCATTGCCGGCAATGGTATATGCCTTGTTGAGGAATTCGCTGCCGCCGAGCTCACCCATTGCATCAAGGTCCATCCCTATGATGGTATATACATAGAATGCAATGGTAGCCGTGAGATTGTTGTCCAAATTATCCTCAACAAACTCCAAACGGTCAAAAGGCTGATAATTGAACTTTATGCTCTTGTCCTCATATTTGAAGAGAACCGATGTATATGAAGAGCCGAACACCGGACGTGTGGCCTGCACCATAAGCGAACAGTCAAAAGAACCGTCATTCGCATATGAATTCACGACAAAGGTAAAGTTGCAGTCGATACGTTCCTCCTCCTCATAGGTGTTGGCAGTCCATTTGCGGTTGTTGATGAATTCGTTCAACGACTCCTCGAGTTGCTTGAACACATCGGTATTCGTCCCCTGCACCTTAGAAGCATTGAGCGTTACTGTTGCATTCAGCTCCTCGCCCTCGGCCTTTGCCGAAAACGGCAACAGGAACATCACAATCAAAAGCAACAGCTTAGAGAGATGCGAGACAATATCCTTGGCCACATCCTTCTTGCTTTTCAGCTGATATCCGCAACTCCCTTCCCTGTCTATAACAGTCACCTTGTTTGTATCACAGGCAAATCCGGCACCTTCGTCCTTAAGGGAATTGAGAACTATGAAATCGAGGTTTTTCTTCTCCAGCTTCCCAAGAGCATTCTCATGGCCGTTTTCTGTCTCAAGAGCGAAACCCACCAGGCGTTGCCCCTCTCTCTTCACAGCTCCCAAAGATGCTGCAATATCGGGATTAGCCTCCAGTTCAAGAACCATGGATTCCGATTTACGCTTTATCTTCTCCCCTGCCTGAACTGCCGGACGATAGTCGGCTACCGCAGCCGAAAGCACAGCTGCATCGCACGAAGGGAATTCAGTCATTGCGGCATCATACATCTCCCTCGCCGACTCCACATCGATACGCTTTATCCGGGGATTGTCACATTCAACCGATACAGGGCCGGCTATGATTGTCACATCGGCCCCACGCCTTGCGCACTCCTCGGCAACGGCAAAGCCCATCTTGCCCGAGGAGTAGTTGCCCACAAAACGTACCGGGTCTATCTTCTCATATGTAGGGCCGGCAGTAACAAGAATCTTCTTGCCGCACAGTTCGGCACTACCTAAAAAAAAATCCTTGAGCAGAGCAACAATCTTGTCGGGCTCTTCCATACGTCCTTTGCCGCAAAGATGACTTGCAAGCTCACCTGCCGCCGGTTCAATTATATTGTTTCCGTATCCGCGCAACACATCAAGGTTCCTCTGGGTCGATGGATGGGCGAACATGTCGAGGTCCATTGCCGGAGCTATGAATACAGGAGCCTTCATCGACAAGTATGTAGTCACCAGAAGATTATCGGCAACACCACAAGCCATCTTGCCTATAGTTGATGCCGTTGCAGGTGCAACTATCATTGCATCGGCCCACAGCCCTAACTCGACATGGCTGTTCCATGCTCCACTGCCACTATTGAAGAAGTCGCACAATACAGGCTTGCCCGACAATGTTGACAATGTGAGAGGCGTTATGAACTCCTTTGCCGACGGGGTCATTACAACCTGCACCTCGGCACCCTCCTTCACCAACAACCTCACCAGAAGCGCAGCCTTATATGCAGCAATGCTTCCTGTAACTCCCAAAACAATCTTCTTTCCTTTAAGCATCTCTCAAAAACGGATTGTTGTCCCTATTATTTTATTTTTTTATGCCACGTAGCTTTATTCTTGTGAGCACCTGTTTGGTGTTCAACGGGAAATCACCGTTCATCATCCAGCCATAATAGCCGGGGTCACGGTCGAGTACCGCATCTACAGGCATGCCCTTATACTTTCCGAAGTTGAAGACCTCCCTGCCTGACTCATCATACACGATACGTCCCGCAAAATCGACATTGTTGGTAAACGAAGACTCCTTTGCAAGAACATCCATGTCGTTTACAAGGTCGTCGTAGTGGTCGAGCTGCGCCATAAGCACATTGTATGTGGCACGTGTATCGGCAAGAGCACTGTGCGCATTGTCGAATTCCGTTCCACAATAGAACTTGTGCGCGGCAGCCAACGTGCGCGGCTCACGCTTATGGTAAAGAACCTGTACATCAATGGCATTATGCCTTGACAGGTCTATATCCACCTGTGCTCTCAGAAATTCCTCGGCAAGCATAGGCAAGTCGAAACGGTTCGAGTTGAAACCCGCAAGGTCGCACCCCTCGAACTCGTTTGCTATCTCACGTGCTATATCCTTGAACAAAGGAGCATCCTTTACATCGTCATCATAAATCCCGTGCACAGCCGAAGCCGATTCGGGAATATGGATACCGGGATTCACGCGTTTGTTATACTCAACCTCATGACCGTCGGGATATACCTTTATGAAGCATATCTCCACGATGCGGTCCTTAGAGAAATCGGTACCTGTTGTCTCCAGGTCAAAGAATATGATAGGTTTCTTAAGATTCAGTTTCATAATTATTCTGTCATCATCATTGGCATAAGCAACATAAGAAGCTCCTGCTTGTCAACCTGCTCGGCAGGAACAATGACACCCGCACGTGAAGGATCGGCAAGTTCTATGACCACATCCTGTCCCGGTGTATTGTTTAGAATCTCGATGAGGAACGAAGCACGGAAGCCAATGTTCATCGATGCGCCCTCGTAGCTGCATGCAATGCTCTCCTCGGCCGATGTAGAGAAATCTGTATCCTGTGCCGATATCACAATCTTGTTATCCTCGAGGTGCAGCTTTATGAGACTTGCCTGTGAAGAGAAGATAGCCACACGGCGCAGTGTGCTTATGAGAGCTGCACGATCTACAGTGAGCTTATGCGGATTGTTCTGCGGAATAACAGAGTTGTAGTTAGGATAACGGCCATCCAGCAAACGGCATACAAGTTTGTATTCACCCATGTCGAATGTAGCGAAACGGCCGTCCGACTCAACAGCAACCTCCTCCTGGTCGTCCTTGCCAAGAAGATTCTTGAGCAAAGAAGCAGGCTTCTTGGGAAGTATGAACGACGACTTCTCGTCAGCTGTCACAGAATAGTCGCGGCAACGCACAAGCTTGTGCCCGTCAGAAGCTACAAGAGTTATATTCTCGGGTGTAATGTCGAAATAGACACCGCACATCACGGGACGTACCTCATCGTCGGCAGCTGCGAAAAGCGAACAGTTTATACTGTTTGCAAGCACCTTTGTAGGAACAGACAATGCAACTGCACCCTCGCCGAGAACTGCTGCCGAAGGATACTCGTCGGCATTCTGTCCGACAAGAGAGTACTTACCGTTGAGATAGTAGATTACAATCTCGAGTGTATCCTTCTTCACCTCAAAGCGCAAAGGTTGCTCCGAAATCTCCTTCAACGAGTCGATAAGGATTTTTGAAGATATTGCAAAACTGAAATCCTCGGAACAGTCAACAACCTCGAGAGATGTGTTCAAAGTGTTGTCGGGGTCCGATGCCGTCAGAGTCAGTTTGTTACCTGCAAGTTCAAAAAGTATGCAATCCAAAGCAGGGATTGTATTCTTTGAGTTGATTACACTGCTGATTGTCTGCAAACGAGACGAAAGCAATGAGCTTGATACTGTAAAGTTCATAATATAAAGTTTTATTGATTAATCTATACCCGAACGCGCACGCGCGCGTTAATCGCAAAGATAAGACTAAATCTATGAAAAGTGAAAAAATGAACCGAAAAAAATTGCTTTTCGCCCAGAATTGAACTATTTTCGCCCAGAATTTGAATTTGACTATGGAAATTACAGGAAAAATTATCGCAGTGTTGCCCGAAAGAGGCGGCATTTCAAAGACAGGAAACGAGTGGAAAATGCAGGAATACGTATTGGAGACACATGAGCAGTACCCAAGAAAGATTTGTTTCAACGTGTTCGGTGCCGACAAGATAGCACAGTTCAATATCCAGGCCGGTGACGAGATGACAGTGTCATTCGACATAAATGCACGTGAATATAACGGTCGTTGGTACAACGATATACGTGCCTGGAAGGTAGAAAGAGGCACAGCAGTTCCGCCAATGCAGACAGAAGTTCCCGTAGTGAACGCACCCAAGGTAGATGTTCCCGACTTCAGCAAAGCCGAGAACGACCCCGACGACCTGCCGTTCTAAAAAGTATATATTTTTTACCATAACAGCAGGGGGAGAAGCAATTGCTTCTCCCCCTGCTGTTATATACTTGACTTATTGCCTTATGAGTTCATGCTCATAAGAAACTCCTCATTATCCTTTGTCCTTTCGAGGCGGTCCTTCACAAACTCCATAGCCTCCATTGGTGTCATATCGGCAAGGTACTTGCGCAGAATCCACATGCGGTCGAGCGTCTGGCGGTCGAGCAACAGGTCGTCGCGACGTGTAGAAGATGCAATGATATTGACAGCAGGGAATATGCGCTTGTTGGCCAACGAACGGTCGAGCTGAAGTTCCATATTACCTGTGCCCTTGAACTCTTCGAAGATAACCTCGTCCATTTTTGAGCCTGTATCGATGAGTGCTGTTGCAATAATTGTCAACGAACCACCGTTCTCAATGTTGCGCGCAGCACCGAAGAAACGCTTGGGCTTGTGAAGGGCATTTGCATCGACACCGCCCGAGAGCACCTTGCCCGATGCCGGGGATACGGTGTTGTATGCACGTGCAAGGCGAGTGATAGAGTCAAGAAAAATTACCACATCATGTCCGCATTCAACCATGCGTTTTGCACGCTCAAGAACAATGCCGGCAATCTTTACATGGCGTTCAGCCGGCTCATCGAATGTAGATGCAATGACCTCGGCATTTACTGAACGTGCCATGTCGGTCACCTCCTCGGGACGTTCATCAATAAGCAGCATTATCATGTATGCCTCGGGATGGTTGGCAGCAATGGCATTGGCAATATCTTTCAGGAGCATTGTCTTACCGGTCTTGGGCTGCGCTACAATGAGACCACGCTGTCCCTTTCCTATCGGAGAGAACATATCCACCACTCGTGCCGACATATTGTCGTAGCTGCCTGCACACAGGGTGAACTTTTCGTCGGGGAACAACGGTGTAAGGTTCTCGAACGATACACGGTCACGTACAAGCTCGGGCAAAGAGCCGTTTATTCTGTTTACCTTTACAAGCGGGAAGTATTTCTCTCCTGCAGCGGCCGGGCGTATTATACCCTCGACCACATCGCCGGTCTTAAGACCATAGAGTTTTATCTGTGACTGTGAAACATACACATCATCGGGGGAGGCAAGATAGTTGTAGTCCGATGAACGCAGGAATCCGTAGTTGTCGGGCATGATTTCAAGAACACCCTCTACACGCAACACATCGGCAAAGTCATATAGCGGTTTTGCAGGCTGCCTCTCCTGGTTCTGGCGACGCTGGCTGTTATCGTTACGTCTCTGCTCTCTGCCGCTCTTCTCGAACTTGTCAACAAGCTCTGCAGGCAGTTCCTTTGAGTCGGTATCAAGTTCTTCTATAGCAACAAAGGCCTCGCCTTCGCTCTCGGCAGGCTTTTCGGGCTCAACATCTGCAGCTTCGGGCTTGGCAGGCTGCTGGCCTTCCTCACTCTTTGCCTTTGGCTTACGGCCACGCTTCTTAGGCTGCTTGGGGGCCTCATCTGCAACAGGGGCCTGCGGCTCGGGAGCTGTAGCTGCCGATGTATCAACTGAAGGCTGTTCTGCCACGTCGGCCGGTTTGCTTTCTGACGTTGCACCTTCTACAACTGCAACCTTAGGCTTACGGCCGCGCTTCTTAGGCTGCTTGGGAGCCTCATCTGCAACAGGGGCCTGTGACTCGGGAGCTGCAACAACAGCTGTCTCAACTGCCGGCTGTTCCTTGTTCACGTTCTCCTCCTTGGCCTTGCCTGCAGGCTCGTTCTTCTCATGCTTTACAGATTTCTCGCCATTTGCCGAATAGACCTTGCTCGGTGCATCGGCATATATTCTGTTACGACGATGTTCACGACGGTTCATACGGTTCTCCTCCTTTACAACAGCAGGAGCACCGGCCTGGCTGTTCTGCATCGCCTGACCATCCAATATGCGATAGATAAGCGAATCCCTATCAAGTGACTTTATGCCCTTGATTCCCAATTCCTGAGCAATGGACTGCAACTCGGCAATCTCCTTGTTCCTCAATTTTTCGATATGATACATAGATTGATTTTGATATTTCAACCAAATAAGGATAGATAAAGGCACGGACAATCACGACAGTGACACTCCCGGCATCTCAATCCATAGATAGAAATAATAAGATAATTGTGATTATTCAATGAAGCGGAAACGACATCCGCACGTTTTAACAATGCAAAGATAGCTGTTTTGTTCAAAAACAAATGCTCTTATGACACTTTTTTTACTTTTTTATCAAAAAAACAGCCTGCAGACATATCATATGCCTGGCATTATACGAGATAATACCTGAAATTAAAGTGTTGCATTTATCTCACTTATATAAGCAAGCACATCTTCACGGCCGAGACCGTTGTCCGATGATGTGATAAAGACAGGCGGCAGTTCCTCCCACTCCTCGAGCAACACCTGCTTGTATTCCGCAACATTGCTTGCAAGCTTGCTTCGCGTAAGTTTGTCGGCCTTTGTGAATATTATGGAGAACGGGATACCGTTCTCGCCGAGCCAACGGAAGAACTCCAGGTCAATCTTTTGCGGTGAGTGACGGCAGTCGATAAGAACGAACAGGAGTGTCATCTGCTCGCGGCCAAGAATGTATGAAGAGATTATACGCTGCAGCTGTTCATTCTGGCTCTTGCTCCTCTTCGCATATCCATAACCAGGCAGATCGACCAGATACCAATCCTCATTGACAAGGAAATGGTTTATCAGCAGCGTCTTGCCCGGGGTCGATGAGGTCATCGCCAGTTTCCGTTGGGAAGTGAGCATATTTATGAGACTCGACTTACCGACATTGGAACGGCCAATGAAGGCATACTCGGGTTTTCCGTCCTGCGGACACTTGCGTATATCGGTATTGCTAATAATAAAGCGTGCACTCTTTACAACTGCCATATCTTTATGGAATCTTCTTCGTTAATCTGAACGCGAAGATACTATTTAGTTCGAAAAAAAGCAAGTATTACAACGGGGAGCGACACGATTCGACACTGTGGAAAGGTGCATATTCGGGAAATATCACTATATTCGCAACGGTTTAGGAGTTTAAACAGGCAACACCTATAAAGAATAACAGACAAGACACAACATGCGCAACTCATTCGTGACTTCAAAGGCACTCAAGAATTTCCTGAGTGCTTCAATACTGACTTCGGTAGCGGCACAGCTTGCTGTCACTACCGATGCCATAATAGTGAGCCATATGATTGGCCCGAATGCCATATCAGCTATAAACATGGTTGTGCCGCTGACAATGTTCTTCAGCTGCTTCAGCATACTCCTTGGGCTTGGCGCAAGCGTATTGGCCGCCAAAGCGATAGGCGGGCACGACAAGGAAAAGGTAAACCGCATATTCACAATATCCATTCTCCTGCTGGTACTATCCGGCATAGCCATTTCGCTCCTGTCATTCAACTTCAGCGGAGACATTGTGGGAATGATATGCCCCGACACTGAGATATACCCCTATGCGCTGAGATATACAAAAGTGATTACATTGGGATCGTTCTTCCTTATTATCTCCAACGGAGTGAACTACTTTGTAAGTACCGACGGAAGCCCGAGTCTTGTTGCCAAGGGAGTTGTTGCAGGCGCAGTGGCAAATGTCATACTCGACATCATAATGGTACACATTATGGGAATTGCCGGTTCGGCAATAGCCACCGTACTGAACTACATCATAACTTTGCTTATCGTATCGACACATTTCTTCAAGAAGAGTTCGTCGTACAGGCTCGTGAACCCATTCAGGAAGTTCTGGTCACAGCTTGCCAAAAATATATACGAAGGATTGCCGCTGATGCTTGGCAACCTTTTCCTTGGCGGGGCTGTACTGATTGTTAACCAGATGATTCTGGATGCCGCCGGTGCCGACGGCATATATATATGGTCGGTATGTCTGCAGGTTCTTATGATAACATTCGTGGTACTGAACGGAGTAGGAAACGCAATGTTGTCGATAGGCGGAGTCCTTGTAGGAGAGAAAGACTATAACGGACTACGCATACTCACCAAACTGTCAATAAGGCTCGTCTGTTGCGTACTCTCACTGTTCGTCATATTCGTACTCGCCTTTCCGGGCATACTCTCGTTCATGTTCGGTGCCGAGGGCGAGAGCAATGTAGCCGATTTAAACAATTCGCTGCGCATATTCTCACTGTTGCTTATACCGTTCGCGGTGACACTTGTAATGAGATTCCTCTTCCAGATTCTCGAACACCGCATACTCAGTCTTCTGCTGTCGGTAGGGCAATTGCTTTTCATAATACTTTGCCTTTGGCTTTTCATTGAGATTACCCCGGAGAACTTGTGGTGGAGTTTCCCCTTCTCTGCAATAATGCTCATTGTGATACAGTTTGCAGCGACCATTTCCCTGCATATGAAAAGACGCAACCTCTCTCCCATTACACTCATTCCAAAGGATAATGGCGGAGAGCCTTCGATAGACTTTTCAGTAACTTACGACGAGGAAGAGACACAAAATGCCGTGAAAAGGGTCGAGCAATTCCTTGCGAGATGTAATGTGGCGGCAGCAAAGATTGAGGAATTCAGACATTGCTGTACCGGGCTGGCAGCAGTACTGCGCAGCCATGCCGAAAAGAAGAAACGCTGTTTCGACCTCCATGTAAGAGTGGCAAAGGATGAGATACATACAGTACTGCGGGATGCAGGCAATATGATTGATGCCAAAGAATTCATCAAAGAGTTTGCAGAGAAGGTCGAGCACAAGTATATGTATGGGCAGAATATTCTGTTTGCAAGACATTGAAACAGATATGTTGATAGGGATGCAACCTCGGTTGCATCCCTATCAACTGCTGTAGTTTCTTAATTACTGCGATATCTTTACACCCACAAAGAAAGTGCGCGGCTGTGTCGGGCCATAGAAATATCCCGAATCGCGGAACTCCCCCTTGTCAAGGTCGCTCTGGAAGCTGTTGAAAATATTCTGCACGCCGGCATTCACCTGAAGGTTTATATGGTCGTGCAACACAAATGTGTAGGCAGCCTTGAAGTTCAGGTCGAAGAAATCGGGAGTAGTCTCCATGCGGTCATTCTGGATGTAGCCTGCATAATGAGGTACAATCATCGAGCCTGTATATGTACCGGACAGAGAGAGGTCCAGCCTCTTCACAGGAGTCGCAGCAAGTGTAAAGTAGCCATAGAAGTCGGGGGTACGCATCATACGTTCCGTAACAAGTTCCACACCGTCAACCTCGGTCCACACCTCGGCACGCTTGTAACGGCTCTTCTGTGCCGTGAAGCCAACCTGAAGAGACACATCCTTTCCATGGGCTATCTTGGCATCGATATTGGCTCCATATACACGTGCACCCTCACCGTTACGGCGTTCCTTCATGGCAAAGCCGTCGGCATTCACGCCTATATCCTCAAGGATGAAGACATCACGCAAGTCGGTATAAAAGCCTTCGAGAAGGATATTTGCCTGCCAATGTCCGAATGATGTTGTCCAGTCAACAGAACCGCTGAAACTGTTGGAACGCTCCTCGTTAAGGTCGTCGGCCAGCTGTATCTGTACGCCCTCACCGCCTACTGCAGTCACATGCAGGTCTTCGTCATAGGCCTGCGGAGCACGGAAACCGGTAGAATATGTAAGCGCGCCTGCAAAGATTTGCTCGGTTTATATAAAAGGTTCACGCGAGGGCTGAAGATGGGGTTATCAATAAGATTGTGCTTATCGACACGCAAACCTACCAACAACGAGAAATATCGCATGTTCCACTCGTTCTGTGCAAAGGCACTCGCAATGCGCACGTTCTGCTCCATATCACGGTTGTATCCCGTCATTATATCGTGCAACTTGTTCTCCTGATACTCTACACCACCGGTAAAGGTAGCCGGAGAGAAGAGGCATTTTGAGAGCTGCACTGTATATGTTGCACCTGCAACCCAGGTAAGGTCATCGGTCTTGCCGTATGCATTGGGGTCGCGTTGTGCGCCATAATAGCTGTTACGGTCGATATGCTGCACCGATGCAAAAAGCGAAATCTTGTTCTTGTAGTTATTCCAACCAAGGTCATAGGCAAAACCTCCGCTGTTTATGATATGCCTGGTCTGTTCTGTAATGTCGCTCTCGTGCGGCTCATAGTCGAACTTATTGCCGCCACGGCGCAACTCATTGGTCGTGTGATACTCCAGGCTCAAACGGCTCATGTGTGTAGGACGATAATATGTACGCAAGCCGAATGTATTTATATTCACCTTGCCGAGTTCCGAAAATCCGTCGCCGTCGTGATCATACGGGTTGCGGTTACGGTAATTGGCATAGGCTGCAATACCATATGAGTTATCCTTCGATACCAACGAGACATTAGCACCCACATTCTGTTCCCAGGCACTGCCATCGTAACAAGAGAAATTGGTATTCACCGAGAAAGAGTTGCTTACCGGATCCTTGGTTATGATATTCACGGTACCGCCTACGGCATTGGCGCCAAAAAGTGCGGAACCGCCGCCACGTACAACCTCTACACGCTCTATCATATTCACTGGAATCTGCTCTAACCCATATACACCGCTCAATGCACTTACTATGGGGCGGCTGTTGATGAGTACCTGTGAATATGGCCCCTCAAGGCCGTTTATTCGTACCTGCGGGAAGCCGCAGTTCTGGCAGTTGTTCTCGACACGCAAGCCTGTAACATAGTTAAGGCTCTTCGCAAGGTCGGGGGAATTCACCGTTTCGAACAGTTTCATAGAGGCCACCGAAACGACAACGGGGGCATCCCTGCGGCTAACTTCGTTTCGGTTTGCCGACACAACCACCTCGTCAATTACAACACTCTCGCTCTTAAGCTTGAAGTGAATTACAGAAACATAATCCTTATGTACAACAACCTCTTTGGTGGCAGTCTCATAACCCATCATGCTTACACGCAACGTATATTTGCCGGGAGCCATGTTACGGAATTCAAACTGGCCGTTCTCGTTGCTCATGGTACCCTCGCCGGTCTCAACTACAAGAATGGAGGCGAAGGCGATATCCTCCTCTGTACCATCCTCGATTACATGGCCCGAAATCATATACCCTTCGCGTATATCAGGAGTCTCATCGGCATAAAGGACTGCTCCACAAAAGACAAACAGAATCGTTAGAAGTAATTTTCTCATCATATATCCGATTTTTTAATCCGGATGCAAAATTACCGCAATCGCGACAGTACCCCAATAACCAATTGTTGCTAAAAATCAGCATTTGCATAGTCGATTTTTATAAATTAACATAAGATTTGATGTGCCATCCCTTTATCTGTTTAACAAAAAGTAGCCCATTTGCTTGTTTACAAGAACTTTTTATTCTATTTTCGCGCAAAATCATTACAAAATAATTACAAAAACAACTTGATATGAAAAGAACATTTACTTTCATTTCTTTTTTTCTGTTCCTGGCAAGCTCCACATTAGCAGGTCCTATTGACCCCGAGAAAGCTTTGGAGATAGCCAACGACTTCTGGAACAACAACCTGAAAAAGGATGCACAGCTGGTACTTTCTCCGGCAAGCATTGCATCGAAGGCACCTTCCCGTGATGGCGAACAGGGCAGCGATGCACAATATTACATCTTCAACAGCAACAACGACAATGGTTTCGTAATCATATCCGGCGACGACCAGCTCACTCCAATCGTCGGATACTCCGACGATTGCAGAATCGGCGAGATGCCTCCTGCGCTTGCTGAATGGCTCAACGTTTACAGCAGCTATGTCGATGATGTACGTTCCGGAGCGGTAGAACATGTGAGCACTACCGCAGCAACAGGAACAAGAATCGAGCCCATGTTGCAGACGAGTTGGAACCAGAGTGCTCCCTACAACAATTTCTGCCCCGAAGTAAGCGGGCAGAGGACACCCACTGGATGTACAGCGACAGCAATGGCTCAGGTGATGAAATTCCATGAGTGGCCGGCAAGCCCCAAGAAGGCGATATCCTGGCTAAACAACATAACAAACAAGACCGAGACCATAGATATCACAAAGCACGTATATGACTGGGACAACATGCTCAACCACTACCGTGACGGTTACAATACCGTGCAGGCAGATGCTGTTGCACAGCTCATGGTCGATGTCGGCAAAGCTATAAACAGCAGCTATACACTCAGTGGTACAGGCAGCAACGAAGTATCGGCAGCAAGGGGGCTTGTAAATGTATTTGACTATTCGCCCGAAATAAAGGTCATCAAGAGAAACGAATATACATACGACGAATTCATATCCATTATAAGAGAGAACCTCGAAGCACGCCAGCCGATTGTTCATACCGGACACGGACAATCATACGAAGCCGGGCACGCATTCGTGTGCGACGGAATTGACAAAGACAATCTTCTGCACATAGACTGGGGATGGGATGGAGCATTCAACGGATTCTTCGACCTTGGCTCTATGGCTCCCGGCGGTTCGGGCATTGGCGGCGGACAGGACAGATACAATGTAGGCCAAGCAATGATAGTCAATATTCGCCCACGCCAAGCAGACGAAGCCGACAGACCCGGAGACCCCACCATTTATGCTTTTGAGGTTATTGATGCAGCACAGAACGATGCCATTGTAGAGAGCCACACAGCCAACTTCTATGCCGGATTTGCCAAATTCAAGGCACTGGCGCACTTTCTTAACTGGTCGCACTCTACAATTGATATGCAATTCGGTTTATCCATAACAAGCACCGACGGAACATTCAACAGAACAACTATTTACGAAACCCCCGTAACCATAGAAAAAGACGATTTCATTGGATATCAAATAGAATTCAATGTAAACAACACCAACTCTACAAGCAAAGATTACTTGCAAGAGGGTACATATTATGCAGAGGTTGTCTACAAGAGCGGAGGCAACGAACCCGAAAAGATGAGAGGTGAAAACAACCGTCTTGTCCTTGAGGTAGGAAAGAACAGCGCAACACTCAGCAAGGCACAACCCGATATTGAGGTATCGGATTTCGAGTTCAGGGCAACTCCTAACTACCCCAACGATAATATGTCTTTCGATGTGGCATTCAGAAACAAGAACACCAGCAATTCCACGGTAATTATTGTGCCCATTATAAACAGACTTGGCAACAACACCGTTGTCAGCAGCGACACATTGTTTAATAAAGGCGAGATTATAAATGTGTTCGACAACACCGACTTCCTTGTAACATACTCTTTGGGCAGTGCCATTAAGAACGCCGGCAATTACAATGTTTCTTTTGCATACGATTTGAGAAACTCATATACAAACCATAGCAACACCGTTGAGAAGAAACGGTTGAAGAGCATTGCCGGCAAGAGCGAGACATTCAACATACAGGCTTTGCCCGATGAAGCCATGCCCGTAGTAACCGGAATCACAACTGCTAAGACGGTTTTCGGCAGCGACATGTATGTATCGGTAAACATCACCAACAAGTCCGGATTATCATCATACACCGGCACCTTGGGCATATTCCTCGAGAAGGACGGAAAAAGCACATTTCTTACAAAGAGCGATATAAAAGACCTTGCTGCAGGCAAAACAGCTGTATGCACATACGATTCAAACAGCTATATATTCAATCTCGAGACCGGAACATATGAAGTATATGTGTACGAACTGGTCAACGGAAAATGGGTAAAGATATCACACAGCTGCCGGAACGACGTATCCGTTCAGGAACCGGATAAATGTCTGCTTTATACCGACGAAAGGATAAATATGAATAACGGAAAGGCTATTATACAAGGCGACAGCGTTGATGTTATCGTTGATATAACCTGCAGGTTCGGAGACTTTGATGGTCTTGTGAGAATGAACGTGCTTGATGGTATAACCGGTATTTTGAGAAGTGACTACATCCCGGCAACCATAAAAGAGGGCGAAACGCTCAGCCTCAATTTAAGGAGTCTGTGCAACAAGAATGCTCTTCTTGATGTTGCCTGGAAGGCGAATATCGTATATTATGATAATAAAAAACGTCAGTTGGGTACTTTAATTATAAACAATGTTGATTTCCCCGGAAACGGAGTATTCTACGTACACGACGCTACAGACATTGAAGCTGTTGCCGGTGCAGATGTAGAGATTTCAACTGCAGACAGCATGATAACCGTATGCGGAGCAGAAGATAATGCCTCGATGACAGTGCATTCGGTTAACGGACGTAACATATACTCAGGCAATGCAACTGCAGTAGCCGTTGAAAGCGGCATATATGTGGTGACCATTAAGAGAGAGAACGGAAGTTGCAACCATTACAAGGTTTTTGTAAAGTAAGATGAAAAGAATATTTATAACAACGGTACTGCTCCTGGCCGTCACATGCGGATTCGCTTGCAGTAAAGGGAAGCTCACCAAGCGTCAGTCTAAGAAGGTAAAGGCATACTTTACGCAAACACTGCAGGGTACAGAGTGCGAATACAGCAATGACAAGACAATAGACCTCGACAATATTCAGCAAATGCGTACTGCGGTGTGGAACTGCTGGCGCGAAGCCGTGAAAGAGAACAGCGAGATCGGACTTATTGCGCCATTCACAAAGGATGAACCGCGTGATACAGGATACTGGAGGCTGCCCGAGGAACTCGAACCGGAAGCCACCATGCCCTATTACTTCATTAGGAAAGGAGAAAAGCCCGATAACGGTTATCCCCTGTTCCTCTACATGCACGGCTCGGGCGAAAAGAACCGTGAGTGGGAGGCCGGCCTGCGTCTGTGCAGCAGCTACGACGATGCGCCATCACTGCATTTTATACCGCAGATACCGAACGGTTACGGAGAACTGTATCGTTGGGCCATACAGAGCAAGCAGTGGGCATGGGAAAAACTCTTGCGTCTGGCATTTCTCGAAGAGAGCATAGACCCCAACAGAATATATTTCTACGGCATTTCAGAGGGTGGATACGGCAGCCAGCGGTTAGCATCGTTCTATGCCGACTACCTTGCAGGAGCAGGCCCTATGGCCGGTGGCGAACCTCTCAAGAACGCGCCAATGGAAAACCTTGCAAACATAGCATTCTCGTTACGCACAGGCGAGCAGGACTACGGCTTCGGGCGCAACTACATGACATACACGGCAAACACAACAATGGACAGCTTGCAGAAGCTGCATCCGGGACTCTACAACCACTTCATTGAGATAGTTCCCGGCATGGGCCACTCCATTGATTACGACAAGACAACACCATGGTTGAAACAATACACACGCAATGCCAACCCCGAATATTTCTATTGGGAGGACTATGACATGTACGGACGCCACCGTACCGGCTTCTACAACATAAGAGTGAACGGGACATCGCGGAACAACGACGAGGAGAGGAGCTGTTACGAAGTGAGCATAAGCGACAATACAGTAACCCTTAATGTAAAGAACGTGACATACACCACCACACACGCGATGTACAACATCCCAATGCTCTTCAGTAAAGAGTACAGCGAGGCAACCAAAGGCAATGTCACGATATTCCTCAGCGAAAAGCATTTCGATTTCACCGAGCCGATAACTGTTATTGTCAACGGCAAGGAGGTCTTCAAGGGTAAGATAAAGCCTAACTTGAAGTCTATGGTAGAGAGCTGCGCCGAATTCTATGACCCCGAAAGGGTATTCCCCGCCTCGATAGATGTAGAAATAAATTAACACCCGACCCAGAGGCCACAGGAAACACCTCTGGAAACAATATTTGTTCCCGATATACAATAATGACTATCGACAAAACGTTATTATTATATATTGGGAACTTTTTTTAGAAATTTAAAAAGCTCCTAATATTTAAGCAAGATTAACGGAGAAACACGAAGTCATTATCGACTTTTTTGAGTAACTTCGCGACATTTGTGCATAAGCACAGCTTAAAAACAAAACGACAGGGAGCAATACATGAACCAGGAGTATCCGTCAGCACTGCTAGAGAAGGCAGTAAAGGAGTTTTCCAAGTTACCGGGAATCGGACGAAAGACCGCTACCCGGCTTGTGCTGCATCTGTTGCGTAAGGACGATGAAGAAGTGACATCCTTTGCCGACAGCCTCACAACCCTGAAGCGCGAAGCAAGATACTGCAACGAGTGCCTCAGCATATCGGACACAGAGATATGCCCCATATGCGCCAATCCGTTACGGGACCACAGCATAATATGCGTGGTAGAGAACATACAGGATGTAATGGCGGTAGAGAACACTATGCAATACCGGGGAGTCTATCATGTACTTGGAGGAGTAATATCGCCAATGGACGGAGTGTCTCCCGGCGACCTGAACATCGGAAGTCTTGTCAACAGAGTTGCAGCAGGAGACGTAAAAGAGGTTATCCTTGCGTTGAGTTCCACAATGGAAGGCGACACAACCAACTTCTATATCTACCGCAAGCTGTCACAGTACAACGTAAAGTTGTCGGTAATAGCACGTGGAATATCCATAGGAGACGAACTGGAATATGCCGATGAGGTAACACTTGGGAGTTCCATCGTCAACAGACAACCATTTAACGGAAAAACAATATAATAATGAATACAGACAGAATCATAAAATCACTGAGACTAAACTATTACGTGGCATTCATCTCGACACTCTTGATTATCGTCGCGTTCGAGAGCAAGCATCTCTACAAGGGAGCATTGAGACAATGCCTGTCGGAAGACACCATATACACGCTTGAAATAGCTGCCGTAATGCTTACTATCGGACTTATACCGCTGGCCCTTAAGCTCTTCTCGCGCAACCTTGAAAAGGCAAAGGCGAAAGGCAATGCCGAGGTAATGAAAAAGTTCGGCAAGATGGGTCTCCTGCGCATTGCATTGCTGTTCATTGTGATAGTTGCCAACGCATTCATATACTATGGCATAGGTTACGAAGGAGCAATGTACTGCGGCCTTCTCGGTTACGGTGCAATGATATACAGCTACCCCACCAAGGAGACACTCAATAATTACCTTAACAAGAACGAGGCTAACCGAGGCTGAGAATGAAACTGACAGTAGTAACCATAAGCTACAACGTTAAATACTTCCTGGAGCAATGCCTGAACTCACTGGAACAGGCTGCCAGGAATATCGACCACGAGGTAATCGTTGTCGATAATGCCTCCGACGACGGTTCTACCGAATACATAACGGCGCGTTTCCCGAAAGTAAAATGGATTGCCAGCGACGTAAACCACGGATTCTCGCGCGCCAACAACATAGCATTCGAACAAGCAAGGGGAAAGTATATACTGATGCTCAACCCCGACACGATAGTCACCCGCGAAGCAATCGAAGGCTGTCTCGACTTTATGGAAAAGCACCCCGAGGCCGGAGCAACAGGTGTGAAGATGCTCAACAAAGACGGCAATTTCGCGCTCGAGAGCCGCAGAGGAATTGTCACACCCTGGGTAAGCATCTGCAAGGCCACCGGCCTTAGCAAACGATTCCCCAAGAGCCGCCTTTTCGGGCACTATTACATGAGCTACCTCCCCGAGGAAGAGGCCAATGCCATAGAAATGGTATCGGGCGCATTCATGTTCCTGCGCAGGAGTACACTAAAGAAGGTTGGCAAGCTCGACGAACAGTTCTTCATGTACTGGGAAGACAGCGACCTCTCGTTCCGCATACTCAAGTCGGGAGCAAAGAACTACTACCTCCCCCACCCCATACTGCATTACAAAGGCGAGAGTTCAGTAAAGAGCAAGCTCAAATACCGTTATTGGCTCTACTACTCACTGCAGCTCTTCTTCAGGAAACACAACTTCTTCTATTACATATTGTCATACATTCCGCTGAAGCTCACAGTGAGCCTGCTCAAATTCCGCATACACTGCATAAACCCGCTGTTCCTTGGCAAGGAGTGGGAGACACGCAGCACAGAGCCCAACAAAAGATTCATAATCATAGGCAGCCAGGAGAGCAGGGACGAGATATGCACACTGCTCAGCAACAACAGCATGGCAGACGGGCACAAATACATTACAGCCACAGACGAAGAGCTACTGAACGGCAACATTGACATAAAAGAGAGCAACGGGCACAACCATATACTCTTCGACACGGAGCACTTCACATACGACAACATACTATCCTTTATGCAACGGATAAAAGGAAAGAACTTGAAGATAGCCACATACTCGACAAAGACAAAGATACTCATCACCGACGGTGCCATATACAACTCCGACGGATTAATAGCTGACTGATGGCAACACACTGGCTTAAAGAGAACGGAATCACACTGCGTGCACCGGAACCGGAAGACCTGGAACTGATGTATGCAATGGAGAACGACACCTCTATGTGGTGCGCCGGGAACGCCACACTGCCCTACTCACGCTACACCTTAAGAGCCTACCTCGAACAGAGCAGGCAGGACCTCCTGAGCGAACGTCAGGCACGCTTTGTCATAGAGACGGAGAACGGCCCGGCAGGAATGATTGACCTTGCCGACTACGACCCGTTGAACAGCCGGGCCGAAGTGTGCATAGGTATCCTGGGCTGCTACAGAGGAAAAGGAATTGCTGCACGCGCATTGCAGCTGTTGTGCCAGTATGCCACGGGTCGGCTGCATCTTCACCAGCTTTACGCATATATCCCTACATGGAACAGCAACAGCATAAGAGTATTTGAAGAAGCAGGCTTCACCGAACACTCCACGCTCAAGGATTGGATAAGGAGCGAAGAAGGATACTCCGATGCAATACTCATGCAAAAAGTGAACAAATAGCATAATCGGAACCTAAAAAGCAAAAAAAACACGCTTTACAGTAAAAAAACTTGCAAAACGCTTGCAGATTCAAAAAAAAGCCCTACCTTTGCACTCGCTTTGAGACACAAACAAAGCAAAAACATATTGGTGCGTTAGTTCAGTTGGTTAGAATATCTGCCTGTCACGCAGGGGGT